>JANTGF010000001.1 GCA_024763075.1 Bacteroidales bacterium
ATTGACATTATAGTACTTAAGCTTGTTTTGCCTTTTAGTTATTCCTGAATTTATTTACTAACTTTAGGGGAAGTTATGAATGGAATCTTTTTTTTCAGATTTTTTTTGCTTAGGCAATAATAGTTCTGTTGTAATTGAAATGAGTTATTTGTAATTCTTCGGGTCAACATCACCGGAATATCCAGCACCAAAGCAAGTGACATTCAAACTTCAGTTCTGGTAAAACCAGTTAATTTTGAAATATATTTATAAAATGGAAATATTTTTTCAAAGTAATGGTATTTCCTTAGTTTTAATTCTTTATCATGTTTGCAATCAAATAAGTTTTTTTGAACCACATCTATTAAAATAGTTGTTATAGTGAGAAAAATTTCTGCAATAATTGTTTTGTCATTTGTTTTATTTGTTTGTCTGTTGTCAATCCTTTTCAATTCAAGGGTAAGAAAGGCGACTGATAAGAGTTTTACGGTTTTGAGGACTGAACTCTACGATTGTGAATTTAAAAATAATCGAAATAAGGAGAAGTATATTCAATGTCTCTTTTCGGAGAATATAAATGTATCGGATATATATTTAGTAGGATCTAACTATGATTCGATTTCCCTTAGTAAAGTAATTACTAGTATAAGATTAATCTATAGATTTTATGGTTCGTCATGTGTACAATGTGTTGAAGATGAACTAGATATTATCAAACAACTTGCTGATAGTATTGGGGCAAATAATATAATTATTATTTCTGATTATGATAATATCAATATGCTAAGTGCAATTATAAACCGAAAAAATATTACATCATCATATTTTATTTTCAACAAGAAGTTTGAATTGCTTATTGATGATGATGAACGAGCAATTCCATCATTTTTCCTATTGGACACTAATCTTTGTACTAGATTTGTTTTTAAGACAGGTGGTCATCAAAATATATCTGACCCTTACTACAAAAGAATAATCTGGTTCTTCAAAAATGGATATTAATATTTTCTAGGCTAATCCTTTATGCCTTAAATTAAGGGAAGAAATAAAACAAGAGACACTATGAAAAAAGTAAAATTCATTCTCGTATTATCATCCTTGATAATCGTTACTATCTGCACCCTTAATGTGCAAAACAGTTTTATTACGGCGAAAAGGGCTGGTTATTCTAGTTTATTTGACATAATAACTTTAAATACCGCTAAGGCCAGTATTCCAGCTCCCGATTGTAACGGTGAGGACTGTGATGACGCTAATGGTAATAAATATAACACTGGTGGTATCGGTAATAAAATTAGATGTTGTGGTGTTGCTGATGAAGAACGTGGAAAGCAAGAATCATAGTCATAACAGATTGTATAATTTTAATTGGAAAATATATGGCTATCTCCCGATTATTTTATGCTCTATAAAAATGTGTTTCCCGTATTAGATCCTATCTTCACATAAGATTTGCTTTTAAAGAAGGTGGTCATCAGAATAAAGCTGACCCTAACTACAAAAAATATGATTCTGGTTTTTCAAAAATTGATAATAATTATTTCCCAGGCTAATCCTTTATGCCTTAAAATTAAAGGAAGAAATAAAACAAGAAATACTATGAAAAAAGTAAAATTCATTCTCGTATTATCATCCTTGATAATCGTTACTATCTGCACCCTTAATATTCAAAACAGTTTTATTACGGCGAAAAGGGCTGGTTATTCTAGTTTAATTGACATAATAACTTTAAATACCGCTAAGGCTAGTATTCCAACTCCCGATTGCAACGGTGAAGACTGCGATGACGCTAATGATAATAAATATAACACTCTTACTATCGGTAATAAAATAACATGCTGCGGAGCTGCTTGGATGACTCGTGGAAAGCAAGAATCATAGTCATAACAGATTGAAATGATTTAGAACATTTTACAATAAATTTCATCCTTTCAATAAGCTAAGGTTAAATCTTATATATTGTTTATACTTATTATGAAGACATCTGTTACTATAATAGTAGTTACATTTATTCTCTTTAGTTGCTCAACAGGTGAGATAAAGACAAACAAGGTTGTTAAAATTGATATTGAAGATAAAAGTGACATCTTTTTACCAAAAGTTATAATAGAATCTGTAATTCCTTTAGAAACAAATGATTCCACATTATTAGGTGAAATTGAATCAATAGAATATTTTTCTAATCGATTTTATTTGCTTGATATTTTTTCTAGTAAATCTTTGATAGAATTCTCCAAGGATGGTAGCTATGTAAACAAAACGTCTTTTGGTAGAGGGCCACACGAAATGATAAACCCTTTCGCTTTTTTTGTGGATGGAGACAATGAAACAGTTTTAGTCTGGGATCAGACACTTAATACAATGTTCAAATACGATTTAGAATTAAACAGCTTATCAAAAAATGAATACCACCGTCCCATTCAAAACTTCGCAATATTAAATAAAAATGAAATACTTGTACAATCTCATTTTTATAAAGATTATATTTATAAATTATATACTAATAACTTTGATAAAATTATTGGACAATATATCAAAGATTACCAATATTCTGGAGTTTATGGGCTGCTTAGACCCATAAGTGCTGGTAAACGCATCTTGTTGATTGCACCATTGGATTATAATGTTTACCAATTAACCGGCCACGATATACATAGTGAGTATTATTTTGATTTTGGTAAATATAAATTGAAACAGGAAGAATGTGAAAATAGTAGCATTACACGGATTTGGAAACTAATCAATTCAGGGCAAAGGGTTTCATCTCTTTACGAAATTGCTGAAAGTGAAAACTTTCTTTTATTTCATGTATATTTTAATCAAAAAACAATCTTTTATGCTTATTCTTTTATTTCAGGAAAGGCATTACGGTTAAATGATTATTTTGATAATGGCATTCTACCTGTATGTAATATAAGAGGAACAATTGAGAAGGATATTTTTTATGCATTGGTTGAACCTATTGAGATGATAATGTTTCAAAAAAGGGCAGGTCTGAAATTTTCTGAGGCTGAGATAAGCATTAACCAAAATCCGATTTTAATAACCTTCAGTATTTCATCTGAAATATTAAAATAAATGATGCTTTTTGTTTAGTTGAAGGTCAGCTTGATAATTGGATATAAAATTAAACTTTTTATCTATGTAAGCCTTCGTCCATCTGCACTTCATGAAACTGATCTTATCCGGACTACTGTAATAATTATTTAGTGAGCCGTGATGTAAATACCTAAGCGGAGATCATCTATCCGCTTCTGAGCGTAAGAAAACTGATCATCGGCCGGAATAGCTGCCTGCCTGCATGAATTTATAAATGCGGGTGAAAACAGAATCAGGAAACCGGCAAACAGAATCGAAATATTTCTCAAAATGCTTTTCAATGAATGCCTGTCTTATGTGTGAATTATTCCTTTTAGCTATAGGCTAAACTCTCAAAAATATTTTATTTTTATAGAGATAGTACAGAAAATACCATTCAGCAATTAATACCCCGATAATTATTATTACAGGTCCGTAAACTCCGGCAGGTTTTGATAACCATCCGAGCAGGAATTCAGACATGTGGTTGAAATCAATGATCCTCCTTCCGAGATAAATGGTAATGGAATTTAACCCGATAACCCTGAAAAATAAAGTCCAGTTGTTCCAGCCTTTCACGTCAATTACATAATAAAAAAGAGTGATGAGCAGAAAACTTATGCCGGCTGTTAATAAGTTGAAAGGAACGGTCCAGACTTTTTTAATGATTGGATAAACAGGTGAAAGTATAAGTGCAATAATAACCAGAACTACTCCGGAAATCAGCAACCAGTTCGTTTTCTTTTGAGGAGTAATTTCCTTATTTCGCAGAATGTATCCGGCAAGTGAACCCAACAGTGTTACAGAGGTAGCTGAAACAATACAGAGCAGCCCTTCAGGGTCATAGGTGCCTCCGTAAAGATGACCGGGAAGAAAATGCTGGTCAATCCAGGAATTTATGCTTCCTTCGGCGGTAAGTACACCAGGGCCAAAACCGGCTACCGGAACCAATAGTTGCAGGATGGCAATTACTGCGAGAATACCAGCCAACCAAATGATACGGGTGCGTACATTTTTAGAATAGATCACAATTAAAGCGGTAAAAAAATAGGCAAGACCGATTTGTGCCAGTACACTTGCAGCACGCATGTCTGAGAACCCGTCTCTTAATGCTCCGTTGTAAATAAACCCGAAAATAACAAGTAAAATCATGCGACGGAAAACTTTCCTTGTTAAGATGCTTTTTGAAACTCCACGTTGAAGTTTTCCGGTTATGGCAAAAGGAATGGCAACCCCGGAAATAAACATAAATAATGGGAAGATAAGATCATAAAAATGAAAGCCAACCCAATGTGAATGATGCATCTGTGCAGCAAATGGTTTAAGCCAATTCCAATTTGTTGCTTTTGTCAATAATACCAAAAAGGCTTCTCCGCCTATTATCCAAAACATGTCAAATCCCCGTAAAGTATCCAATGATTTTAATCTCTGATCCGGGTTTGTTCTGATAGATTCTTCTGTCATAATAAGTTAATTTATTGGTTTGTTAATTTTGAGTAACCATACATCGGTTACTTTTGAATATTTCCTCCAGTTCAGTTGGGCTTCATCAGGAGCATCAAAGCTGATTTCCAGGTTGCCGTTTTTAATGATTTCTTTCGGAAGTATAAACTCTTTAAAAGTTTCCAGTTCCTTATTATATAAAACAGGTTTCAATCTGACTCCGTTTGCCCTGAGAAGTGCTTCACCGTATCCTGATACACGTATGAGATAATCGCTTTCTTCATTAAGTCTTTCATATTTCAGAACCGGGGTAAACTGAAACAATTGAGTAGATAACCTCCTGCGACTGAATCCGTTATCCCACCATGCATAATCAATGGCATCATCGGTGTGGGAAATAACGTGTAAACCTTCAGAGGCACTGGAAATATTATCATAATAATTACCCTGCCCCGGATGGCTCCATGTTCTGATTACCTCCAGTCTTTTAAGCTTCTCCTTTTCGGTTTTCATTTTCCTGACCTTCACAAATTCATCTTCCAGCCACCATCGGTTGTTGAGTGGATAATTTACAAAATCAAGAACACATCCACGCTCATACCCTCTGGCCTGATATTTTGGGACACTTGTTTGTAGCCCGATTGATTTGTAAAGTGCATCGCAATATAACTCAATCTTATTCTTTAATTCTGGTTCAACTGGAAAACTGTCGGCTTTGGTAACTGTTTCAAGGGCTTTTGCCATACTTTTATCAGCCCCCATTTTCTTTGCTTTTTCCAAAATCCGGTTGGCTTCAGTTTCCAGATTTTGCTCATAAATCAACCTTCTTCTGGTATAAGCGTCATAATATGCCCGCATAAGCAATTGCTGCCATCTCCAGTTTCCGGAAAGCTCAGGATGAGAAGATTCAAGGCTTTGCCAAAGAGCCAGCGTACCTTCCACTGCCCCATTTTGAATCAGCGGACCAACCCAGTTACGCTCCAGTGCCAGAATACCATCAGCAGCATTCTGAGCAACATCCCCCCCCAAAAACAATTTACAATAATCAACAACGATGTCTCTTACATCCCTGGACGGATCCCAGCCCACCTGATTCCAGACAATTTTATTTACATCGTCATTAATTCCGTCGGAGTAACTTAAAAAACCATTTGTAAAGGGAATGTCTGCCCTTAATATCTTCGCATAGTAATATGGTTGGGGATTTGTAGGTTCCCGGCCAAGGGTTAAAGCGAAAGCCTGATCCCAGTTCTCAACAGGATACTGGCACCGGACTGTGTGGGTAATGTCTCCGTAAAGACGGTGTAAATATTTTTTTGGTAAAACTTTTCTTTCCAGGTTAACAGTGGGGCTACCTGGACCATAGACTACTCCTTTCAACCAGTCAGGGCTGTATTTTATCAGGTATCCGATAAAATATTCTATCTTTTCCCGGTCAAAGCCTTGTAATGAAATCCAGACATCTGCTCCCGGATGATATTTTTTTAATAACCTGGAAAGTTCTCTTAAATGAGGCAAAACATACATAGGATGATTATCTCCCGGATCACCTCCCGGAAAGAAAATGGCATCAAGCCTGGGAATTGATTTATAAAAGTCCTCATGCTGCTTAAGTTCTTTTTTCCTGACTTTCTCATCACTCAAATCTCCGGTTGCAGGTGTCCAAACCCAGTAGTCCATATCATATTTTTCACAAATCTCACTTATTTTTATATGCATTTTTTTGTGAGGCATGATCATATGAACACTCTGCGTATCAGATTGGAAGGGAATATCTTCTATACTGTTGGAGCCAAAAAGTGCCAGCTCACGGATGTATTGATCATATTGCTGAACGGTCCATGCATCCCATGAATTTGCTGTGTTACGGTATCCCAGCTGGTGGCCCCGGATAGGATAGACGGGGGAGGATGCAATATCCGTTTTACCGGTCAGGGTAATCTGCTTCTCTGAAAAATTCAGTTTTCTAAGTAGTTGTCCTGTTCCGTACAACAAACCACGCTGGTCCGCCCCGATAATCCAGATGGTGGTCCTCCCTTTTCCTTTTTCTGCAAAGACTCTGTATCCTTCGGGAAGATTTTCCGGTGATTTCAATTCTTCATTATGGGGTATTTCTACACCCTTGAGAAACTTCTCCTCGGATAAGGCAAATGCAATGGTGGGCGGATTATTCACCCATTTCTCCGTACTTTTCCATTTAACGGAGGATCTTTTTTCTACTTCCTCTGTTATTACCTTCAACAAGGTGCTGCTAAAATCGGACTTTATCCCGGGAGAAAACAGGATCTTTGCTCTTGTAAGATCTATTTCAGGCAAGATTTCATTTTTGCTTTTTTCAGGTGTGCAGGAAACAATCAGGAACGATAAAAATATAAATAGATTAAGCGTAGTTTTCATTTTGAAACTTTTATCGTCCAGTCCTTAAATTCTACCCGGTATTGCTTTTTGTCAGGTGAACCTGCGGCAAGTCCCAGATCAATGGAATCATTCAAACCCGGAATTACCGAAGATCGCTTTACGATAAACCAATTTTCACCATCGAGACTGATAGAACCAATAAAATAATTTCCATACCGGGCAAGTTTTAACCAGATTGGAAACCTGGTATTTTCAGGAAGATTCTGGCTGCTTGCCTTGTGCATACATCCGTTTCCAAATTCATCGTAGTTAATTCCTGCCCGTCCGGGAGTTCCGAATACCAGCATAGAGCCTTTACTGCCCGGCTGCGTATCAAAACTATTTGCAATATCATTTCTGGCAAATAGTCCGGCCCGGAACCACTCATGAGTCCGGTTTCCAAACTGGTTGATTTTTACCATAGCTACAAAATCGCCTTTTATGTTTTTTACATATACAGATGCATATGAGTCTTCTGCATGAAAGAAGTCAGAACCTCCGGCCTGAATTTTATATGTGTTTGCTCCCTGGTCATATTCTATGCTGTATGGTTTGGCTTTGGCTGAGCAATACTCAAAGAGCTCTGTATTTTTAAGATCCAGTATTTTCCAGTCAGAAACTTTTAGGTTTACCTCTTTACTATTGGGAAACCGAATAGAATAATCTCCGGTTTCCGGAGAAATTTCAAATTTCACCTCTTTTGTTTCTTTTGGTTGAAGCAGTATTTCTTCTGATTGATAGATTTTGTTATTCAGATATAGATTCATTTTTTCTTTCACCGGAGATGCAGAAAGATTTTTTGCATAGGCACTTATGCTTACTTTTTCTCCCTGAAGTATTTTAGAATCTGAGATTTGCAGATCTTCATAAACAACAACAGGTTTACTTCCTTTTACTTCAACTTCCATGTACGGAGTATCTCCAATGGCGATTTGATGCTTTCCTGTATCATAGATCCTGAAAACAAAGCTGATGCGGCTTTTATTATTATGAATGGAGGGAAAAGGTTTTTTTTCAAGTATTTTACCATCCACATAAAGCTCAACGGGCAAAATTCCGGATGATCCTTTATTGAAGATTGTTGCACTAACTGTTATCTGGCTTCCCGTATAGGCAACATTTGTTCCTGAACTACCTGGTATTGAGATTTCAGGATTGGAAAAACTAAATTCCGGTTTTCCTGTGATTATTTTTTCAGGAGCATTCTTTGGAGCTTCAATTACAAAATTATTCCTGTAAATATTGTCAATAAGGTTTGCTGCACATAATTTCATCTCTCCCTGTTCAAGATTATAAAATATATTATCCTCGGCAATCCAACCCAGGGACATATTATCAAACCAGAACCCGACATTATCATTGAAAAAGCCTGCTCTTACATCATGTATGAGATTTCTGCTAACAATTGAATTGAAGGTAATCCCGGCAGTTTTAATAGCTCCTGAATCATCCGCATCTTTTTGTACATCGGCAAGGTGGTTGTATTCAACAGTATAATTGCCATCAATTGTTTCTTCAAGATTTGACCATCCGCCAACTGAAATTGCATAGCGTCCGCGGGTTTTTGTTATGTAATTATGTGAAATAGTAGTAAGCAGAGAGTAAGAGGCATCAATATTTACTCCGCCACAATTTTCTATTTTATTATAAGAGAGAGTGGTTTCCCTTAAAATGTCTCTCCCGTCTTTTGGTTGCTCAGGACCGGTAATTTTTATGGCAATGTTATCAATGGTTTGAAAAGTATTTTCAAGAATCCTTGTCTGATAGCAACCTTTCTTAATGAAGATTCCGGTTCCGCCAAGTGATCTTAGTTCTGTTCCAACCAGTTCACAAGCATGAGCATATTCGTAACTTATGCCATTGCCTCCAGGCAGGGCTCCTTCAAAAGACAGTCCGTAAATTCTGAGATTACGGACCGGTTTTTCCCTTTTTCCGGAAATTAACAGTAAGTTATTAAGTTGAGGTGTAACTGAAACAACATGGGTGGTTTTCAGAAGTTCAGGAAGGGGTATATAACTCAGTTCTTTTTTAGCTGAATCATAAAACCATTCTCCGGGGCTGTTCATTAAAGATTTTACGTTTTCGACATAATACCGTGGTGGCACAATGACTACACCTTCCTGTGGTTTGGCCAGCCAGGCCGTATTTGTCATTTCATCAATTTTTGAGAAAGAATTAACTCCATGATGCCAGCGCAATAGCATGAATACCCGGTTTCCGGCCAGGTCTTTCCATTCTTTTAACTCCCCTTTGTTAAAATAGAGTTTATCAGGTGTCTCAGAGATTTTGGGAGGGATGTAATATCCCGAATCCGGAACCCGGGCCAGGGTTTGCTTTTGGCCATTTATAACAAGCATCTCCACATTTGGTCCCTCCACATTTGTCTTCCATAATTTTTTTCCCTTTTTCCAGGATGACAATACCGGGCCACCTGTAATTACCGGTTTTTCACCGGGATATGCGGCATAGGTAACATAATAATCCTTTAACTTATGGTATTCAAATGCTCCGGAAGGGAGATTTGTTTCCACCCTTTCCCCTCCATCTTCCGGGGAGAATATAAGAGGTGCCTCCAAAGGATAATACCCTCCACGAATATACACCAGGATATCTTTGCCTTTTCCATAAGGGTGTGGAGAACCGATCCACCTTTTTTCCACCGGTTCTTCTTTTGGAAAGAACACCTGTGATTTAAGTTCAAGAACAGCTTTTTGCGCTCTTCTGATGGTGGCAAAAGGGCCGTTTGTTCCTTCCTTATTTGGAGCCGGGAGTGTCCCAGACCACTCATCATTACCATTGGTAGCTACATAAAAATCTGCAATTTTATTTTCATAAGAAAATTCTTGCCATTTTTCTCCCCGCAGTAATTTCCCCTGGGCAAAAGCAGTACTGCCAATAATAAATAATGCAATAATTTGAGGTACTACTTTTCCAGATAATGCCCTATACAACATATTTATTTGATGAAGATTTATAAAAAGCTGTAAAATTAATTATAGATATACAGCTTAGTTGTCACACTTACTTGCTTACTTTTTTAATATAATTCTGATAGGCTGTATCAATTTCAGTTTTATTCAGGGGGCCTGATTTTATCAATACACGATATCTGAAGGTTACCGATTCTCCAGGATTGAGAGTTAAATTCAGTTCTTCCTTTCCTTTGGAGAAAGTTTTTTGCCCCAGAGGGTTCACCGCAAATAAGCCATAACCCCTTGCATGCCAGTAGGAGGGATGACCCGGGTTGTCCGGTGAATCAAAAATGATAACCGCTTCATCTTTGCCATTAATTTTTCCATAAAGAGATACCCAGTTTGCTCTTTTGCCCCAGACCTCAAGCCCTTCAACTCCATTGCTGTTCAGATAATTCCCTGTCACTCCCGTATTGTCCGTCTTTGCTACCTCTGTTTTATTACCATGTGCATCGCTTAAAACGACGGGTTTGTCACTTGGAAGTTCCAGTGCCCTGTTCATACGAATACCCATCATTCCTTCTTTTGTATCAAAGAAAACTACAGTATCATTTTGGGCTGTCAGGGTAGTGACTCTATCAATGATCCGGTAATCTTTTCCTGCCATAAAGACAAAGTGCGTTTTCTCTTTTAGAATGATGTGATCCTTAAAATCCATCCAGTCCATTGAAACCTCAAGAGAACCATTCCCTTTTCCATTATTTATGTTTTCAATTTTGGTGTTTTTGATCCAGCCCATTCTGTGCCATTGATCCCTGGGGATAGCAGTTGAGTTTCCCCAAAAATCAATATGGTTAACATCTCCATAAGTCAGCCACATTCCAATGTGATGAGGATGATCGGTACGTTCAGCCGGCCTTGGTTCCAGTGGGAATCCCCTGGTAATTATAGATCCATCTGCAGCAATAACCGGATACAATACCGGTTTTGTCAGATCCGGGATTTTCTCTGTATATAAAAACGAAGTAAAGAGGGTATCATCTACTAAAACGTCAACTTTCTGCAAGGCATCATTCCTGACCAGAGTTACATCCTTGAGTGAATCAGTTTCCTTTTTTACCGAACAGCCTGTATAAAGTATTCCGGGTAAAAATAATAAATAAACAATTAATTTTTTTTTCATGATTTTTTCTTCTAAAATAAATTGTTGGTTAACTAAAAAACATTTGTTTTAAACCTTGTCAGGTACAATATATCCTTTTCTATATTCACGGGTAAGCATTTTATTTGCCTCTTTATCATGAATGAATGTTTCTTCATTACTGTTTATTTTCAGCTCTCTTCCAAGACGATAAGAAATGTTTGCTATGAGCGGAAGTGCAGTTGATAAATATCCCGTTTCAATATCGCAATTTAAATCTGAACGTTTCCCGCTTCGAATGGCCTGAATAAAATTATTAAAGTGGCCTCCTCCTCCGGAACCCATTAGATTTGTCGGATCGTAAGATTCGTCTTTTTCTCCTGAGGTTGGTCCAGGTTCATTTTTTCTGCCAAAGAATGTTTGCCAGTTCCCTCCGGCATCAATTTGCATCCAGCCTTCTGTTCCAAGGAATATGGTGCCAATCTTAATCGGAGTAGCTTTGGATTCTGACGAGATCCTCCCGTCACCGGTAATATTTATATCCGGAAGTAAAACTCCTTCGGGATTTGTATACAAACCTCTGGTACCAAATTCCAGTATCTTTCCGTTGGCATATTCAAATAATGAAGTTTGCGTATTTGGTGTTTCCTGATCAGATTTATATCCAAAATATCCACCGTAAGAACTGACTTTCACCGGTAATTCATCTTCTCCCAGACCCCACCTGGCAACGTCAAACTGATGAGGTCCCTGGTTCCCCGTATCTCCATTCCCGTAATCCCAGAACCAGTGCCAGTTGTAATGAAACCGGTTACGGTTGAAGGCACGTTCGGGTGCCGGTCCTAGCCATCTGTCATAATGAACGTTCTTTAAATAGGCGCTGGTATATGGTGTTTCATAACGATTTGACTCCAGGTTTAACCTGAATTTCTCACCTTCTTTCATAGGCCCATCGGGATAACTGCCTATGTTTGCTCTGGGTTTGAAACATAAGCCCCGGGCCATATAAATATCGCCTAATTTACCATCCTTAATAAATTTGATTGCCCTGTTTGTATTTACGATTGAACGATTTTGAAATCCAACCTGCATAAGAGTATTGTATTTGCGGGAAGCTTCGACCATTTTTCTGCCTTCCCAGACATTATGTGCGGCTGGTTTTTCCACATATACATGTTTGCCGGCCTGAGCTGCCCATATGGAAGCCAGCGCATGCCAATGATTTGGAGTAGCAACAGAAACTGCATCTATATCTTTATCATCAAACACTTTTTTCATATCCCATACAGCTTCTGGCCGGTAACCTGCAATTTGCTCAACCTGCTCCATACGATTCTTGAAAAGATTTTCATCAATATCCACAATATATTTTACTCGGACATTTTTCATAGCTGCAAAATTTTTAATATGACTACCTCCTCTGCCACGAATACCAATAACTGCAACATTAATGGTGTCGTTAGACCCTAGTATCCTGGCGAAAGATTTAGCACTTGTTGAAAATAAGGTAGTTCCGGCAATCAATCCAAGTGATCCGGTTTTGATGAATTTTCTTCTGGAATTTTCCATGATTAAAATTTTTTAAGTGATAAAAATAGATATTTATTTATTTTTCAATCTGCGTATTTTTATATTCCGGAACCAAACTTTATCCGAATGATCCTGTAAAACAATATGACCGGCCCGTTTTTTTGGGAAATCGGGATGTTTTGCATATTTGCTTCTTTGAAAAAGAGAATCAAAATAGCTTGTTCCAAGTTCATACTCAATTACTTTTTCCCCATTAAGCCAGTGTTCTCCATGAGTCCCGTTTAGCAGGATACGGCTGGTATTGTACTCTCCAACTGGTTTTAATTGTACATTTTTTGCTGGAATCATATCATATAATGAAGCAGAGTATTGACTGGGATGGAGTTTTTCGGGGTAACCCTTATCATCCAGAATTTGGTATTCAAATCCCAGTGCAGAGTGAGAACCTCCCTTTGCTGACATCTCTTGCGAAACGTTATACTTAATACCACTATTACCTTCTTTACTTATTTTCCATTCAAAACTCAGATCAAAATTCCGGAAAGTATCAGTGGTCATAAGATCCCCTCTTTGGACAGCATGTCCGGGGATGTCTTTAATCGAAGCTTTTTGGATAATACCATCTCTGATACTCCAGGTTTCAGGTACTTCATTACTGCCAATTCCGCGCCATCCCCTGAAAGTTTTTCCATCAAAAAGGAGTTCCCAACCCTGCTGTTTCTCAGATTCTGTCAATACATTTATTTGCGACTCATGCTGTTCTTTCTTTTCCTTTTTCTGTGAATTTTCTGTACATCCGAAAAAAGCCAGTGGCAGTAATAAAAGAACTAGTCCGGATTTAGTATAAATATTTTTGAGCAGATTCATGGTAAAGAATAATTCTTAAAATTAGGCAATTAAAAATTCATGCGTTTGTTAATTTTTAATTTTTATCACAAAAAAATTAACCTGTTTAAAAGATTTTCATCATAAACCAGGCTTAATCATTGTTTATGAATAACATAGATGATGGAATGCTTCTCTTTTGAATGCCCTTACCTGAGATTGAGAATTCCAAAAGGTATCCGCCTCCGGCCTGAAAATAGTGAATTTTTAACAGATGATATCCTTGTGACAGCCATATGGAACTTTTTTTCTCAAGGGCTCCATGCAACCCGTCAGCACTAACAATGAGTTTGTGATCAATAAACAACCGGCTGCCGTCATTTGAGTTGAGGTAAAAAGTGTATTCCCCTGATGATGGAATTTTAATCTTTCCGGATAAAACAAGTGCAAATTTGTCTTTATTAAGATTGAGATTTTCTAAACTGACTTCATAAAGTTTTCCTTTGGAAACAGGCTGTAATGAATTAAAGTCCGGAAGTTTCGTCCATTCACCTGTGTAATAACTGTAATTTATGCCATTTTTTTCCGGGTCAATAATTGTAATTAATCCTGTACTAACCGGGCTTTCTTTCAACCCCTGTTTGAATACCCGGGCTTTAATTACGGCATTTTTGTTTAGGGTAATTACTCCCTTATATAAAGTTGAGTTGATCTCAGGTTCTTTCCCGTTAAGTGTATATCTGATGGTTGTATTTTCACGATCTGTTAAGATTATTACTTTGCCTGTATCCGGCATAAAAAGTACAGTATCCGAAGGAATAATTCTGGGTGCTGTTAGCATGGATTCTTTCAATAATTCTACAGCTCCGGTTGAAACAAAATGGTAACTGCCTGATTTGATGTGATATCGGGCTATCTGGTCATTGAGTTCAATAAATGTAATTCCTTTCCGGTTTTTTTGATTTTTTATACTTGACTGATCTTTTGCAGGAATAAATACGGCAGCACTCGTATTTGGCGGAATGGTAACATCCAGGATCATATCTTTACCGGTTAATTCCCAGGAAGAACTTATCTTTCCATAAATGGATGTGTAAACAACTTTGGTACTTTTTAAATTGGCCACAGCCTTAGGCTTAATAATTATGTGTTTGAATCCCGGATACTCAGGATCAGCATTTATACCTCCCTGAGAGTTGTAAAACCATTCACAAGCACTCCCAAACATCGGATGGCTGTGAGAGGCATCACCTTTCCATGTTTCCCAGATAGTAGTGGCTCCTTTTCCTATCTGATATCCAAATCCCGGAAAATCCCATTGACTCATTAAAGTGAATGCCAGATCGGTACGTCCGTATTTTGTAAGTACCTGCAGTAATAATGGAGTTCCCATCATTCCGGTATCAAAATGCCCTTGTGTATTTATTTCAATATGATGAACCAGTGTTTGAAACACCTCTTTTTCAAATTTTGCAGGAACCATTCCAAACCCCAGTGGAAATACATTTGCTCCCTGCCGTCCAATCGAATAAGATTTACTTTCAGGATGATAGTATTTTTTATGGAAAGCTTTTTTAGTTTTTTCAGCAAGATCATAGAAGAAATTAGAATCAGAATCTTTATGTAATACTCCCGCAATTTCAGCCATAAGTTTCAGGTTATGGTAATAATAGGCAGTACTTACAAATGAAGGAGGTATCTCGGTTTTCTCCGGGGGAACCCATTCTCCTAGGTTTTTTTCTGCCAAAATTCCATCCGGCCCGACTTGTTGTTCCAGGTAATTTACCCATTTTTTCATTCCGGAATAATGTTGTTCCAGAATTTGCATATCTCCGTAATAGAGATACATATACCAGGAGATGATAACATAGGCAGAACCCCAGGGTGTACCTCCTCCTCCTCCCTGATAAGGAACGGTGTTTGGGACATAACCTGTTTTTCTGTTTTGTCCGTCGGAGATATCATTCAGCCACTTGGTATAAAAGGAAGCCATATCAAAATTGTAAATGGCTGCTGGCGCGGCAATCTGGCCGTCTCCCGTATATCCTCTTCTTTCTCGGTGCGGACAATCACTGGGAACTCCTCCGTGCATATTGCCTGCCTGAGTACGGACGAAATTTTCATTTATTTTGTTAAAAAGGGCATTGGAAGAATGAAATATACCTGTTTGGGGAACATCTGTGTTTACTACAATACCATCCAGCGATTCCAGTGTTAGCGGGATTGGAGACTTTACTTCAACGTACCTGAAAGCATGCCAGGTTAACCGTGGTTCCCATATTTCTTTTTCCCCGCCTTTCAGAATATAGGTGTCAGTTTGTCCATACTGAGGTCCCATTTCTTCAATAAAATTCATTTTTACACTGGTTCCGCGAGGTCCGGAAAGGTTTATTCGCGCCCATCCTGAAATCATTTGCCCCAGATCGAACCGGTACACATCTTCTTCGGGATGGGTAAGGGATACCGGATGGATAATTTTAATGATACGGTCTGGTGGTGATAACTGGGCCTGAAGTTTTCCTTCCGGTGGGGTAACAATAATGGCCTGCTTCCAGTCATGATCATCAAACCCGGTAGAATTCCATCCTTTTTCTTCGAGCCGGGCATCATATATCTCTCCTGTATAAACCCCGTTATGTATAATAGGCCCCGTGGATGTTTTCCAGGAATTGTCACTAACAATAGTCTTTTTCGAATCATCCGAAAGTTTAATTTCAAACCGGGAGATAAACCGGGGAGTACCATAATTGTATAACAGGTCTTCCTCCCGGTTATTTTGAAAATACCATCCGTTTCCAAGGCATACAGCCAGGGTGTTTTCACCTTCTGTCAGATAAGGGGTGATGTCCCAGGCCTCATATAATACTCTGTAGGATGTATGGGTAACTTTTTTTTCTTCAAAATTCTCCGGAATTCTTGAGGAATAGTTTGTGTGATTCGGTGATAAAACATGATCCCCTATTTTCTTACCGTTTATGTAAAGTTCATAATAGCCTAATCCGCTGATATAAGCCCGTGCTTTGTTTGGCTCCCCACTAAGGTTTATGCTTTTTCTGAAATAGTAAGCCGGATTCATATCTGATGGTTTTTTCATATCTTCTACAGGAGAGCCTACCCATTTGGCCTGCCAGTCTTTTGACATGAGTCCCATTTCCCATTTTGCAGTTTCACTCCAACCGGAGGGATGGTTGGTATTATCCCATACCCGTACTTTCCAGAAAACCTGCATACCTGGTTTTAGTTCTTTTCCTTCATATTTGATATGAACAGACTGACCGGACTGAATTTTCTTTGAGTTCCAAAGGTCTGAGTTCCCGGATTCAAGAAGTTCAGAGGCTGAAGCAGCTATTATTTGGTATGCAGTTTGGTCCTGTCCGTTTATGTCAGATTTTAATTCCCAGCTTAATCGGGGTGTTGGTATATCAATTCCCAGGGGATTGATCAGGTATTCACATTTTAGTTCGCTTACAATGATCTTGTTTTCGTTGCAACCCATGATCAGGGTCAGGATAACAAGCATAAGTGGGTATTTATTTTTCATATTGAAGATCAATAAGGTAAGCCAAAATAAAAGTACAAGCGGCCACTGTATTGACCGGAAGCCTTAAATGCCTGGCTTTGCGGACCCAATTCTGATGCGTCTTTAAATTTGGTTCCGATAGCAGGTATAGCATGTAAAAAGGAAATATCCCCGGCCGGCCATTTCATGGAAGTATGCCTCGGATCATCCCCATCCGGCTGTTTGTAAACCCGCATAAAAAAATCTTCCTGATCGGTAGCAATTGTGATGGCTCCATAAGCAGTATTGAATATTACCCAACTAAAATCAGCATAGTAACCGGGGAACTCAGGATAATTCCATTTTTTCCCGGGCTGAAATTTATTGTATTGGTTTTCCCAAACACCTATGGTTTGTCCTTTCATACGGTTTTTCCATACACGATAAGGTCCTTTCCCAAGCCACTTCATATCGTAAACACAGTCTTCAGGATAATCAAAGCTTACCCCCGGATAATCAACGTTGCCATTATAGGTGTATGTATAGTCAAGCTGAAGCCAGCCACCCGGATGGATGGTCCATTGTAATCTGTCATAATCCGGATGCTTTTCAATATGGATTACAAGATCCTGACCTGTTTTGTCAATCTTCAGTTCTACATTATACGGTTCTGCATTATTGTTTTCCGGAACAAACAAAGGCCCGTTTTTAAAAGGTATGATCGTGTTTCCCTGCTTTACTTCAGCCAGCATTCCGTTATTACGATCAAAAACAAAACTAAAATTGTCTGTATTTACAACAACGGAAGTCTCTTCCTTCTTAGGAACCGGAGATGAACCACTGGTTTTGATAATTTCCTGAACCAGCTCTGCATTGGTTTTCAGTTTCCATGACCAGGTAAACAGCTCCTTGTCAGATTTGTCAAAAGCAGTTAAGGAAAGGGCATCTGCCTTTATTAATCCATCCGGTGAATCAATATGTATAAAACCCTTTTCCCGTGGAGGAACATCCGGACCGGAAATTTGCCCTGACTCAAGTAATGTACTTTCTCCGGTCATATCAGAGGGTCCGGGATATGTTTGCAGCTTCCATTCAAAGCGGCACTGATTCAGGTTGGTGAAATCATATCTGTTCTCAATCATGATCTTTCCATCAAAATCAGCCGGTAGCTGATTATTGGTCTCAACATAAACGGGGGACCATATTTCTTTAATGGTGTAAAAACTGGCTTCTTTTTCATGGAATGGTCCAAGTATCCCGTCCGGAGCATGGTTTCCGTCCGTATCTATGAAACAATCCTTGTCAGTGCGTATAACACCCTCGTCAGCAAAGACCCACAAAAACATTCCTCCGTTCAACGGATTTCCCCATAACAGTTTCCAGTAATCATCAAGTCCTGCTCCCAAACCTCCGTCGTAAAGGCCATGAAGACTTTCAGTGGACATAAATATATCTGAACCATTGAGTATCTTTTGAGTATTCGCATAACTCTGGTAATGTTTTGTATTAATTCCGTTAAACAGTTCCCAGGGATGGAGGACCGTACGATCTTGCGGATCATATTTGTGGAATTCATTGTCCAGCTCCGTATTCCAGCCTCCTTCATTTCCGTTATCCCAGAACAGAATGGAGGGGTGGTTCACATCTCGTTGCATCATCTCCTTTACAAGTCGTTTGCCGGTATTTGTATCGTAAGGTGGTTTTTGCCAGCCGGCCAGCTCATCCAGTACATATATACCATACTCATCACATAAATCAAGAAAATAAGTATCCGGAGGATAATGCGACATGCGCACGGCATTCATATTCATTTCTTTCAGAAGCATTACATCATCGTAACATTCTTTTCTGCTAAGTGCCCGTCCTGAACCCGGGCGAAAACTGTGACGATCGCAACCTTTCAGTACAATGTTCTTATCATTCAAAAAGATCCCTTTTCCCTTTCTTACTTCAATGGTCCGGAAACCAAATCTTTCACGAACAGAATGGATGATCTGATTTTTTCTGGATAATGAGATGTCAACAAAGCATAATTCAGGCGATTCGGCTGTCCATAATGGCGGCCCTGATACCATGGCACTTAGTCTGACAAGAGTGTCTCCGGCTTTTACTGAAGCGGATAATTTTTCTCCTAGACTTTTGCCGTTTGGTTGAATGATATATGTTTCAATCCGGGAAGATTTTTTTATGCCACTTAAATGAATATCAATGCTAAACTGCCCGTTAGCTTTTGCATCAATGGTAGTATGTGCGATAAACTCTTTTGGTACCGCCTTGAGATAAACCGGTCTGTAAATTCCACCAAATACCCAGTAATCACTTCTTCTCTCAGCAAAATTCATACTTTCATTTGAGGACATCTTACTAACGGTAACTTCCAGTAAATTATTCTCTTCCGGTTTCAGGAGGCTGGTTATTTCATAATCAAAGCGGTAAAACCCTCCCTGGTGAACAGGCCCTGCAGATTGGCCGTTAATTTTTACTTCTGTATCGGTCATGGCACCTTCAAATACAATGAAAATCCTTTTTCCTTTCCAGGAAGGTGAGGTTTTAAAGGTATGTTTATACATGCCTTTTTCATTCCCTTTGTTCTCATCATGGCCATAATTGTATGTACCAAAGCCTTTAAGTTCCCAGTTGGAGGGGACTTCAATCTTCGACCATTCATTGGCTTTCTTTCCACCGGTTACCATAAAATCCCATTCCACCGGATTACCACTGTCCCTTCCTGAGAGATATTTAATTTCTGTGCATTGTGAAAAACTTTGAAGGATAAGAGATATAAAAAAGAGTGATAAGATCAGTTTTTTCATTAGTTATACTTTAGTATTAAAATAACGAAGTTATATTTTTTAAAGAATACTATCGTTTAAAATATTTATAATTTGCCGGTTTCTGTTGCCCGGAAGTTGTCATTGTGGATGTTACATTAAAGCTTGTTCGTTGCCAGTAAAAATATGCCCCGGTTTCAGTACCGACAAGCAAATCGGGAATTCCATCTTTGTTCCAGTCGCAAACTGCAGGTCCGTTGGTATGGCCCATTAGTATCCTTGAAATGGCCCGGCCCATATATTGCAGCACCATTTTACCATCTTTCATTCCCCTGTTTTTCATCCAGTCAACCGCTGGTTTTGATGAAAATATCAGATCTTCCAGTCCATCGCCGTCCCAGTCGGCAAAAGCTATTTTAAGTCTTCCGTTGCTGCTTCCTTTTCTCTGATTCAGAAGAACCGCTTCACCTGATTCATAAATAAAGTTTCTTTGAGCTCCCGTCAGGTACAAATTTCCCTCTGAGTCTTTAAATCTGAGATAAACAGCCAGATATCCCTCATAATCAAGCATTATCAGATCATTTAAGCCGTCTTTATTAAAGTCCATGATCAAAGGTGAGGTTCTCCAGGGTGCAAGTAATTCATTTTCTTTGGCTTTACCGGGAACCCAGTCGGGTTTTTGTGGTTTTCCTTTCCAGCGGACTTCTATAGGTTTTGCTTCCGCCAATGCAGGATGTTCTGGATTTCCGGTGTTTTCAAACCAGAGAACATTCCCGTTATGGTGGTTCACAATGATATCAGGGAGATTGTCTTCGTTCCAGAAACCAACATCAATGGTGGTATAGCCCCAGTTTGCTCCCCTGGGCAGAATTCTTATTTCTTTTCCATCGGCTTTTAGAAGTTGAGGAGCTGCCCATTTTGGAATATCCCCACCCAGATTTTTTATAAAACCAATGGATCCCAGACCATTACCACTTATAATGTCATCTTTTCCGTCGTGGTCCCAGTCAAAAACTCTGGGGCAGGTTAAAGCACCGAAATCCACAAATTTAGCTTCCTGCTGAAAAAATACAGGAGGTAAAAATTCAGGAATTCCGTTTTTCACTTTTCCTGTATTCTTAATAAATGAAATCTTACCATCCTCGTCACCGGCAATCAGATCTGTATAACCATCCTTATTCCAGTCAATGGCAGTTGCCTTCACTGCCTCACCATATCTTGAAACCATCTTTATTATTTCCCCGTTGCAGGTAAGGTTTTTTCCTTTGGTATATCTGTATTTTGTTGGTGTACCGGTATTTTCAAAATAAATGAAATCAGCAAAGTCCCCGATTGCTATGAAGTCGATATCGCCATCTTTGTCAAAATCAGCCAGTGATGTTTCCATTCTGAGATGGTTTCCAACAGGCTTACCATTTTCATTATTGATTTTAACGGGATTCATATAATCAGGATTCTCGTTTGTTCCTGAGTTTTTGAAGAAGAGCAAATAACTCCCAGATTTACGCGTGGCCAGCCCGCATAATAAATCAAATAATCCATCATGGTCGAAGTCGATCATTTTCCATGAATTGTATTTTGTATCTTTGATATGCGTACTGGCGGCTACCGGCATATCATTTTTATCCCAAAAAACATTTTGGGGTACATCTTTATAAATTAATAGCTGATCGTTAACCCGGTCCGGGGTTAAAACATGGGTATGACCATTAAGCTTAGATACTTCAAAGCACATTCCGTCAAAACCCTGCCGAAAACGTTCGGTAGAAACTTTCATTCTATATCTGAAAACGGGCAGGTCAACATTTCCACTGATATTTTCAAAATAAAACACACCGGATTCAACATAACTTCCGGATTCTGATATCAGCAGGTCATAATCTCCATCCCCGTCAAAATCCATAGGCATGGGATCAGATTTAAAACCTACATCAAGGTCCACCAGTAAACCCGGGTTATTGTATTCGAGTTTTGAAATTCCATATTGATAAGGATTATATGTTGCTTCAGGTTTGTTACTATTGCATGAGTTGAAGGACAAAATCATCAATACGGTTGCTATTACATAAGTAATTGATTTTTCAGGTTTCATTTTTTAGTTTTTACTGAGTTTTGCATTTCTTCCCAGGATGCCCGGGGGATATAATAGAAAAATCCATCTTCGGCTCCGGTTAACAGATCGGGAATACCATCTTTGTTCCAGTCAACTGTGGTAGGAGAGGTGGAGTGGCCACCCAATACAACAGAAGTGAGATTTCCAATATATTTGAATATAAAATGTTCATTATTCCCTGTATTTCTGTACAGTGCCGTATTGATGGTATTAATAAGTAAGTCATAATCACCGTCATTGTCCCAGTCCACAAAATCAATTTTTCTTCTTCCACTTTTCCCTGCTCTTTTTTCATTGAGTTGCAAGGGATTTCCTTTTTCATCAAAGAATACCCTTTTCCCCGGTTTAAGAAGGAGGTGGTTGTCTTTTTTTATTCTTTCAAAAAAGCTCAAATATCCCTGGTGGTCGATAACAATCAAATCATTCAATCCATCTTTGTTAAGGTCCAGAACAACAGGCCGGGTTCTCCATTGCACTACAAGGTTTCCAGGCTCAGGATCCCACCAGTTCCATTCCGGTTTTGGTGGAGTTCCCTGCCAGTCCACTTTAATATTCCCGGGTTCACTCAGTTTTGGCTGGATCCGTGTACCGGTATTTTGCAGCCATTGTATCTTCCCAATGATGCTGTTAAAAACAATATCTGGCAACCCATCCATATTCCAGTCAGCTACGTAAGGTACGGTATAGCCCCATTTTGCTTCTGCCGGGCCCTGGATGGACAGATTTTTTCCGGCCATAATTCTAAAAACAGAGTCTCCGGCTTTTAATCTTTTTGGTCCTGCCCATTTTGGATTGCTATTTCCTCCCTGGTTTTCGATCCATTCAATAAAACCGGCTGTATTTCCGGTAATAATGTCTTCATCTCCATCCCCGTCCCAGTCAAAACTGCAGGGTGTGGACAGGGCACCGCATTTTACATATTCTGCTTTTTGTTTAAAATAAACCGGTTCTGCCAGTATGGGTTTGCTTTCAATATCCAGGCCGGTATTCTCAATGAATACAACACGTCCGTCTTCCTTGCCAACAATAAGGTCGAAATCATTATCATTGTCCCAGTCAAAAACAACCACCTCAGGCATTTCCAGTTCAAGATGTAGTATTTCTCCATTTACCTTCAGGAATTTCCCTTTTGCGTAAACAGGCTTTGTTCGTGTTCCGGTATTCTCAAAAAAGGTGATTTTATCCAGAAATTCTCCGCAAATAAGATCCAGGTCCCCATCATCATCCCAGTCAATAAGATTTGGTGATGGCCAGCCATATAAATCAATTGGTTTATTGTTGGCAAAAATCTGTTGGGTTTTCCCGTATTTTGGTTTTTGATTCGTTCCGTAATTTTTCACCCAGTAAATTCTTCCATGAAGGGGTCCATTTGTCCAGTTGCCTTTTTCATCGTAAGCATCATCCCATCCATATTCTCTCCAGTCACTGGCACCCATATAAAGATCATTTATGCCATCACCATCGTAGTCGGCTATTTTCCATTGATTTGCACGGCCATTATAAAAATCTTGTTTGTATTTTATTTTCACAGGGTTATTAAAAAGTTGATTTTGAAAATCATAATAAACAATCCCTGGTGCAAGTGCCACAGCCTTTCCATTCAGATAGGAAACAGTTAGTTTCTTTTTGCCCTCAGCAATTCGTTTTCCTGGTAAAAAGATGTCATTTCCTTCATTTTCAAAAAAATACAGTCCATTTGAGGGCTTGTCGGTGGAGGTTGCTAGTAGATCATTATCACCGTCATTATCCCAGTCAACCGGAATAGGGTTTGCCCAGAGGCCTACTCCAAGATCAACAATAAGATTCGGATTATTGTATTTTAAACGTACATCTGCAGGCCTTTTCTTATCTTTAATTTTTGTAAAGCATAAAAATGATAGAGCTAAAAACAGTAGAAGGGTTGTAAGCTTCATATTAGAAATATTTGTTTTTCAATTCATTTTTTTGTCTTTATTTAATCAGGCCATGATAACGGGCCATGTAATAGGGCAGAAGATACATGGTGCCTTCATTTTCAGAATATCCGCTTCCTTCAGTTGCATCAAGGACAAAACCATCCCTGTCAAGCCTGACATGACATCGTTCGTCAATGGGAAGTGCTTTCCCGTCAATATGCCAGCCTGTTTTTTGCAGGTTTTCCACGGCATATTCAAATGTATTATCCGGCCGCTCAGGATTTACAGGCCTCCAGCCTTCATTTACGACCTGTCCCGGTGTCGGATCAAAAACGATATCCAGCCTGTGCCGGTTGTCCATTCTGTACCCGATTAAATCAAGGGGTAGTTTTTGTAATGTCTCAAGAATATCCTCTGTTTTATAATCTGTCTTATATAACTCCCGGGAGGTAAATTCTGCATAGTTACCCGCATTTGTAAAAACCTTTCCCGTATTATATGTTCCTTTATCTACCAAAGCATTGAATTTAATTGCCTGAGCGGCATAAAGTGTATTCCAGAAAGCACTCTTCTGTTTACTGATATGCAACCATGCATTTTCCAGGCTTTCCCTGTACATCATTATCAGTTCGGGATCATCTTCATAATTCAGCAGGCCATACATACTCATCAGACAAAGATTGTTATCCCAGGGGACAACATCTTCCGGCGGGAAATACATTTTGGACAGCATGGCGTTGATGTGGTAATTGTATTTATCACGCAGCATTTTAGCAGTTTTCTGATATTCAGGGTTTTTTGTAATATGGTAAGCAACATTCAGGAACGAAAGCATCATCATGGAGTTTAATCCTCTTTGATCCCAACCCCAGACTGAATTCAGAAATTCCGGTGAGAAATTTGCCCATCTAGTTGGTTTTCCGTCGTGATCCTGCAAATACAATCCATGCCTGATTAGATGATCAGTGATATCTCCAACTACTTCCCTGACCTGTTGTTTTTCTTCTTCAGTATCTGCAACCAAGTCATAATAAATTCCATAGAAAAAATAATGTCCGGCCAATTCATCCGAGCTTGTATCACATTTCCACAGGTATTTTCCATCTTTACTCTTTACAAACCGGGGTACAATATCTTTCCAAAAAGGATCTTCCTTTTGTTTCCGGATGTTATATTCATGGCTATACTGTTCATTTACCGGTTCCGGCCAGTCAAGCGGGATAATAACTCTTGCGGGGAATCCTTTCTCATGCGTAATATCTACCAGCCATTTACAAGCCTCAAAACTTCTTAAGGCGAGTTTCTTTGCATCCGGACTTCCGGTTACAGCATAACGAAATGCCTGAGCAGACCCATACATAGCGGTGTACATCCCGTCATTATCTGAGATAGCTGGTTCCCATGAGTTGACATCATAACGGATGTTTAATTTATTCTGGGCAATAAAACCCATCCGGTTGTGCCGGGATTCAACCTGAGCTGTAAAAATACCTGCTTTTTCTTCCAGGCTCAAAGGCTGAAAAGTAATCCGGCTAATCCCTTTGTTTGTAGCAAACCAGGTAGTCCCGTCTTTCCCTGTAAAAATATCGTTTACATGATCATCCGGTAACCATCTTCGGCTGAAACGATAGTAAAACTTTTCTCCATCTGCTCTGATAGCACCCTTCATCGTTCCAAACCAGACAGAACCATCAGGAGCTTTTGATATGCATGTAAAATATTTAAACGGAAGTCCTTCTTTTCCTGTAAACAATTTCCATTGTCCGTCATATAAATAACCCACACCTTCGTTTGAACCAAACCATAGCCTGCCTTTTGTATCAACCTGCATTACGGAAACATTTGACAATTTCCAACTGTAATTATTGTCGGCAGGAAATATTTCAGTCCATTCATCTTTTATCTTCCCCTTAATAAACAATCCGTCTTTTTTCCCTACATAGACTTTATTCCGGTATTCAGTACGGGATAAAACCTCCTCATTTTTTTTCTTTTTAGGTGAATTCAAAGGGTTTTTAGAAATTAATTTCCACCAATCACTTTCATATTTATAAGTTCCCGTGTTTGAAACAGCAATTATATTTCCTGTTTTATCTGTTTTTACACTAGAAAATGATGTTTCCGGAATTCCTCTGTCCGATGTAAAAACAGTGGCAACTTCCTGTAGAAACTTTTCATTGCTGTTGGGTTGGGCAAAAAGAGATGAAGAAAAGAACAGAAAAGTAAGTGGAGTTATAAGCTTCATAATTAATTATTATATAGTTACTGTGTCATTTCCGGAAACAGTGAAATTATCATTTAATTCAGATTTAATTGAGGAGATATCATCTCTGAGTTTTTTACCAAACAAAGTAAGGTCAGAGCTGTGTAAGATAATATTAATGCCTTCTTTAGCCCATCTGACCTGATGGACGGGTTCCTCAGGAAGATGAATGCCTACTCCTATGTTTCTTTTATTACATTCGTGAATAATTTGTTTTACTCTTTTCACGAAAACCGGATGGGTGTATTCTTCAGGGTGTCCAATGCTGCAGGAGAGGTCATGTGGGCCAATGATCACACCATCAAGCCCGGAAACTGAAAGTATTTTTTGTAAATGATCAATTGCGGTTTGACTTTCTATATTAATGAATAAAAGATTATTTTTACATCTGTTAGTGATATAGTTTTCTAATTTTTTATCTAACATTTCATCTCCATTCAGAATATGTTGAAGTTTTTCCCCCTTTAGTGGGCGGTATTTTACAGCGCCTACCAGATTCTTTACCTGTTCAGAAGATTCCACATAAGGTGCCAGTATTGCAGATGCTCCCCCGTCCAGAGTTGTACAGGCAAGGTTGGGATCAGGATAAGCTATCCGTACCATTGTAGGAATCCCGGAAGCTGAATAAAATGCACACATATTAGCGATAGTTTCCCGGCCAAGTGGAATATGTTCTGTATCCAGGAATACAAAATCAAGGTTTGCCTGTCTTGCAACTCCAACCCACAAAGGTGAAGGTGAAATTATGGCAGTTCCATAGATTCTATGACCTAATTGTAATTTTTCTTTTAAATTCATCTTCGACTGATTTATTTAAATCTGATGCTATACAGATCTGCATCTTTCATAACAAAATGAAGTCGTATAGGCCTGTTATTCAATGATGTCAGATCCGGATTTCCTTTCCATGTCACTAATTTTTCTATTTCGTTCCCAATTAGTTCATTGTTGTTTTCCAGTTCAAATCCTTTTATTTTTTCTCCGTTTATATCCAACAATTCAACCTTTACAGAACCGGCTGCAGAAGTTGAAAAGTTTAATACCAGTGAATCGCCAGTAAACTTAAATGGTTTTGTGATCAATTCTCCTCCTTTGTAAGGAGCATGTACCGAAGTAAAACCATCTATACGCAGAGAATAGCGATGCAAATGGGCTGTCGGTTGGGCATAATCCTGATTCACGTAAACTGACATTTCAACCGGACTTGTTTGCACAACATTCAAAGCCGGGTAATTGGAGCGTGATACCCAGTTCTGTAAACCAATTCCCGGACGAATAAAACCCTCCATAAATGTACGGTCGTATTTATTTCCACCCCTTGTTGTCATAAAGATTGCATCGGAACAATCCTTGAAATATTTTGGGTTTACATTGAGCTCGTGAGCCTGTTCTTCTGTTAAAACCTGCCTGTGCGGCATAAATCTCGCCGCTATTGAAACATAGATATGCGGAGCACGAAAATAGGGTGATGTCTGGTTTGTGTAAAGATGTTCTCTGGGAGTATCGCCAAAATCCATTTCTACAGGTTTAGTCCAGTGAATGAAATCTTCAGAGCTTGTTTTGCTTACTGTTCTGTATCTTGTTTCTCCGGTTGTCCAACTTCTGAAATAACAGATATACCGGTTTTCAGTTGTGGACCAGAATGCCAGATTTTGTGAATCGAACGGGCCCCTCATCGGACCTTTTGTGATAAGCGGCTCTTCCTTCACTTTTTGCCAGTGTATGCCATCCGGGGATTTAAAACCCACCAGTCCGGTCCTTTCCGTACCGGCAATCGCTTTATAAGCTTCATCTGAAGAAATTCCGGGCTTGTTATCAATAAAAGGGGAGAAGTTATGACTAAAAGGTGCATTATCTGCTAAGATCACATTATTCTCAAGGCTGCCATATATTTCAAAAATCTTAAGATCAGGCTTTATCCAGTGAACTCCGTCTTTAGATTCTGCATAACAGGTTGTCTCAGCCGTACTTCCATCTTTTCCTGCTTTTGGCAGACCTCGGTAATAAAGGCGAAATCTATCCTGATCTTTAAGAATAGTTACATAACCACAGAAGGGGCCTTCCCAGGGTTTATCAAAATAGAGTACAGGGCCCTGATCCTGGGGTGTATGAAGAATTAACCGGGTATTTCTCAGTTCATCAATCAGAAAACTGTCAACGAATAATTCCAGGCGGGAGCCAATGTTTGGTATTTCATTTTTGGCTGAAACTACAGGGCCTGTCTGACTGTACAAATGTAAACTACAGAAAAACAGAATAAGGGTCAGGATTGATCTCATGGATTTATTTTTTAGTTTGTTTATTTCAGTTTATCTTTTTTTACCGGTTCAATATTGTCAACAATCCATCTTCGCATTTTTTTGCCTTCTTCTGTTTGTTGCGGAAAAGAAATGAAATCCAAAGGGATATTCAGTTCTTCCTCAATACGAACAGCGATGATGGGCCAGATAACTCCAATATCACCTACAACAGGAATGCTTTTTTCCAAACGGGCAAAACCCGACATTTCCATCCGGAATGGGATATCCATGACCTTTGTTTTTGGCAGGCCTTTGTCAATAGCCTCCTGAACTGTACCAGAGTTCTTTTCAAAATCCCAGGCTTTCTTTAGGTTGGGATCGGCATCAATCCGGATCAATGACTTTTCTTCCAGGCTATAAGTGGGAGTTCCTTCCCATTTTGACCAGATACCATGACCTGTGTGGGTCTCAAAGGGTCCGTCGTGAATTTCCTGGGTAAGTGCAACGGCAGATTCTATAATTACTTCGGCCTCACCCAACATGTGTGCAATTCTTACGGATCGCTCAGCTATGGAAATAGAATCAGCAATGGCGATTCCGGTCATTCCACCTCCTACCAGCTGAGGTACCGTAACCAGAACGGGAATATTTTTTGCATAACCGGCACCCAACATTGTTTTTGGATCGGCTCCTGCACCGGCGACCATCTCAAAAGGAATGTCTTGGTTTTTAGCCAGTTGTTGTATTTCTTTTGCAAGGATCTCCGTTCTTAAACCCATAGGATAGGCCATGTTTCCAGCGGCTTTGGTTATGATATTTCCATCCTCGTTCATGACTTTATCCATCAGAGAATCGTCAAGCGTCATTTCTTTTCTGATTTCTTCTTTTAAAGCGGGGTTCATTACAGTTACTTCAAAAATGTCACCATTTGGAAGAATGTCTTTCGAAAATCCCAGTTTCTTACCATCCACCCTCTTTACCTCATCCAATACTCCGGCCATTTCATGGGCAATTACGGCAGAGCTGGTAGTCACCCCGTCAATGATTCCTTTATGGATCAGTTCGGCG
Source organism: Bacteroidales bacterium (assembly GCA_024763075.1). GTDB lineage: Bacteria > Bacteroidota > Bacteroidia > Bacteroidales > VadinHA17 > JANTGF01. The sequence goes on from JANTGF010000001.1 coordinate 29,155, forward strand.
ATCAGGGTGGTTACCCCCTCATGCAGATTGGGTCCACTGCCTGTCACTACTACTATTTTCTTTTTATTCTTCTTTGCATTTATAATCCTTTTGATCGCCTCATCCAGGTGTTTTTTTGTTGAATCAGGTAGGTTTTGATAAAGTTGTTGAATTATACTTCTGTCTTGATCCATTTTTAAATATTTTTTATTCAATATAAGCATAATATCTTCCCATCCAATATGCCAGCAGCCAGTAAACCCCATCGCTTTCCGTATAACCGCCATCTCCCTGGACTGCTTTCCATGGATTGTTATCCCAGCGCATAATTCCCCTTTCATCGGGTGGAACCAGTCTGCTGGTCTGGATGTCTTCTAAAATTGGGAACCGGGTTAAATACAAATCTTCCCGTTTGCTATTATCCACACGCCAGCGAATCAGGTCAAGTGGGTTTTCCTGTAATAATTTGACTGATTTATCATTATTTAGATTTTTTCCCGAGAAAGCATTGTAGGTAAAATAGAAAAAAGGGCTGTCATCCTCTTTTAATTCCTCATACCAGTTATCCAGACTTTTATGATATAACTTCAGTAGTTCCGGATCATCTTCATAAAGTAATAAAACAGGGTAGGCAAGTGCCAGTAACTCATCGTCAATGTGTGTTCTCCATGCGGGAAGTGTAACCAATGCATTTACAATGTTATTTTTGTAGTTATATTCATTTAACAATTTATAGTACTCCTTTTGATAGCCTTCATTTCCACTCAGGTGATAAGCAAGTTTGAGATAAGAAAGGATTTCCACCGAATTGATATTTCTTTCACTTATCCAGTCCGGATTGTTATTTAAATATTCAGGAGCCCAAACACCCCAGGCAGTGTGTTTCCCATCAATATCAACAAATAAATATTTGTGATCAATAATGTAATCTACAATTTTTAATACATGTTCCTTTATTCTTTTTTTTTCCTTTTTATCGGCAACAAGATCAAAGTACATCAGATAGCCATACATATGGCCTGTGATCTCATCACTGCTGGTTCCTCTTTTCCATTGCCATTTTCCGTCTTTTGAGATAATCCACATATTTTCAACTCTTGTAGCACGTGGTTCATGGATCCTTTTGTCTGCCCATTCCCTTTCACTTAGAATTTTATTCGGATTGGCCATTCTGTTCCAGCTAACCGGGATAACCGTTCTGGCAACAAAACCATCTGTTTCGGTAACCGTTTGCAAAAATTTTAGTGCATTGAATGCTTTCTTTGCATTTTCTTTTGCTTTTGGGTTTTTCGTTACAGCAAATCGATAGGATTCCATTGCCAGGTACATACTTGTATATTGGCCGTCATTGTCGTCATCCATGGGTTCCCAGCTTGTTGTATCTCCCGGGGTTTTGAATCTGCATTTTTCAACCAGCCAGGGTTCACGAATATGTCGCCGGGACATAATATCATAATAATAGTTTGCTTTTTGTTCCAGGGTCATCTCCTTTTTCTTAATGGCGCTCACCCCGCTTGCAGTAGCAATCCATGCATTCCCCTTTTGATCAAAGCTTATATCCCGAACTTTATCATTAAGTAACCAACGACGGCTATGTCTTAAAGACCAGGTTTTTCCATCATACCTGGTAACTCCCAGGTCTGTTCCAATCCACATGGATCCATCCGGGGCTTTTTTGACGCAACGTATCCAGATATTTGGCAAACCATCCTGTGGGGTATAGCTTTTTATGCGTTTGTCATTTTTATAAACGGATACCCCTCCAAGTCCTCCAATCCACAGCTCTCCGTTCTCATCAAAATCCAGTCCGTAAATATCATCACTCAGTAATTCTTTTTCATTCTGGAATAAAGTGACCTTATCCGGAGTCTGATGATACAAACCTTTTCCCGTTGCCAGATAATAACTATCCTTACCATCACTGATCAGGCTTCGAAGCGAACGGGAGTAAGGCATATCTTCTTTTTTAAAAGAGAAACCTTCTGACTTCAGGATTCCATCCGGTCCGATTGTAATAATTCTACCATTTATTTCATTTATTACAGCAAGCGGACCGTTTATAGGTTCAATTTTTTCAAGTTGTACTCCTCTTTCTTTATATATACCGTTCCAGGCAGCTACCCAGACGATTCCTTCCGAATCAAGGAATAAATCATTTATGGGTCCCTGATTTATGGAATCAAGCCTCCCGGTCCATTTATTTTTTGAGGATTCCAAGGTAAAAACCCCTGCTTTTGTTCCGGCCCAGACTTTTCCTGATCCGTCCACCAAAATACAGCGAACATCATTTCTTTCAAACGAAGATCCCAGTCTGTATGCCTGATGGTATTCCTGTATAAAAAGGGTATCTTTAATTCCGGCATAAGCCTGAGTCATCACTGAAACCGAGAGAAGAAGCAAGAACCTAAAAGACTTCATAAAAACCTGTTTGACAATTTAAACATAGAGTTCAGAAGGTATTTTTAAATATGATTGGTTTTAAATTTAGTAAAAAAGATTAAAACCGGTCCTCTTTTAACCGCCATTTGGTACTCATCAGACTGGTCTTTTCGCCTTTTTTGGCAACCTGATAATAAACGGTTAATATGGATTCGTCATCCAGTTGCACAGATGCCGGATAACCCAGGTCACCGTTCATGGCCGGACTAATCATTATCTCTTTGTCAATTTCCCATGTTTTACCTCTATCTTTACTGATGCAGGCTTTTTCTCCAAAAGGTTCTCTGCGTACACCATATGAATTCAGAATCCATCCGTTTTTCAACTGAATCAGATGCGGAGGGTAACCCCAAATGTTTGTTTTATGGCTGGTTGTCCATGTTTTGCCTCCATCAGAACTTTCTGATTGCCTAAGATATGACTGGCTGTGGTCTGAAGGATTGTAACGAAACATCACCAGGAGCTTCCCGCTTTTAAGTTCGACCACATGGGGCTCATGAGCCTTTGCGATATCGTCTTCTTCGCTTAAGGGGATGGAGGAGATCATTTGCCAGGATTTTCCATCATCTGTGGATTGTTCCACGCCTATAAATTTCTCGCCGTCTTTGAAAGCTGTTCCCACATATAACAATCTGTCATCAGAAAGTTCAATGGGGCCGTGTGGAGCAGAAACAAGTTGTTTTACAGGATCTTCCCATGTTTTGCCATTGTCTGTTGACCGTCTAGTCCAGTTCCCCAACCAGTATTTTTTAGTATTTTCATCCAGTTTTTTGGTAATTTGTTTATAATCCGGATGGTTTTCAAAGTATCTTTCGTTATCAAAGGCCAGAGAGGTAAACCAGTTTACCAACAGGGTACCATTCCTTGTCTCAAGTATTCCGGCATCACGATCATCCAGAGGGGTATCATTTATTGTTTCAGGCTGACTCCAGGTTTTGCCATTATCGCTGCTTCGGATAATTTGAGTAACCCCATACGGACAAACGTGAGCTTCACGATCACCGGAGAAAACAACTAAAAGTTCTCCTGATTTGGTTTTTGTTATACTGGGCCAGCCAATATAACGACCGGGTTGTTTGCAGATCACCTTTGTTTCAATAATTTCTGCATATTTTGAGCTATCCCGGGAGATTACATCCTGATTTTCCTTGTTACTTTGCTTAGAGTTGCAACTCAACAAAAGCGGACCAATTATAAAAACAAGAAGAATAATTAATCCCTGCTTCTGAAGTAAGAGAGTTTTTCGTGCCATTGGTATTTGATTTTATTCTTTGATTTTATTCCAGCCAATATCCATAATAAAGATCTGTCGAAAATCGAGTCCTCCTGCATCCTTCGCTATTTCTCCGTTTGTTTTTTTCGTAGGAATTCTCATTATATATGCCAGCCTGTTACCATCTTTAGAAACGACCAGTTGTTCCCGGATCTGGTTATCGTCAGAAAGCTGAATGGTTTTACCAAACGGAAGGTCTTCTCCTACATAAGATGTGTAAACATTTCCTCCGCTCAGGTAAAATATCCAGTTGTCAGAATTATGCCAGCGAACTGCTTCTGCATTTTCTTCAAGACGGGTTACCTGTGTAGCCTCTTTCCCGGAAGCTTTTGCATTTATAATCCAGACCTGGTCAGTACCCCTTGTATCCTTTGCCAGGAAAGCAATTCTATTCCCATCGAAAGATCCTCTGGCGATTCCGTTTACCTCCATCCCGCTTGTTAATCTTCTGATTGAAATTCCTTTTGGAGGGAGAGGATAAGTATCCATGGTGCCGGGTATAGCGGTTGTGATATCAATATTCTGAGGAATATCGGCAACAAACAAATCAAAATTATAGTCCGTTCCGTTTTCTGCCCGGACTTTTCCAATGAATGCTCTCATGGTACCATCTGCATTTACCCAGGAATCTCCATAAGCCTTTTCAATTTCCCCTGGTTTTGATTCTCCTTTTTTTGCAGGTTTTAGTATTACGGAAAAATATTGGGTATAACCTTCAGGAGTATTTTCATCCGGTTGCATAAAGCCAATGGTACGGTCGATGTTCTGAACAAGAAAATCATCGTAAGTAAATCCTATCCTGTTCCCGTTCCGGGAATATTCATGCCGGTGTGTACCTCCCCGGTGAGCGCCCGGTGTGGTTTTTTGATGAGTAATATCCCGCATATCCACTTTATTGGATATTTTTTTACCGTCACCATCTACTTCAAGGGCGGTCCGGTTTCTGATATTGTAATACCCCCGCTTTTCAACCTCACTGACCATGGGCCCATGGATAAATATTACTTTGTTTTTTGAGGGATGGTAAGATACTGCTGCAACACCCGGAGCAGGATTATCACCGGTGATGGATTCCGGTTCCCACAGTATGGTTTCTTTTCCGGTGGCTATTTCAACTTTTTCAATGGATTTTGAGTTTCCCAGATTCTCATTAAATACAGTTCCACGGGTATCGTAACAAAGAAATTTGTCATCGGGAGAAAAATTATCATTGTTATCCAGTGCATGTGTTTTGGGAGAGAAAGTAACCTGCTTTTCGTTCATTGGAATGATTGTTTTGTTGTTTTTTGTTTCCGGATGCTTGCATTTTGTGAACACGCCAACGAAAACAATAAAGGTCAGGAGTATGCTAAAAGCTCTTTTCATAATCTATTAAGGTTCGATTTACAAGCAAATTTCAGAAATTTTCTCATTGCAATTTACATTCATTATTTCCCCGGTCCGATGGCGTTAATATACCGGCCCAACCAATAAGGCAGAAGATAAATATACGGCGGGTATTCCCTGTTTCCATTGCCGCCACCGTTATTTCTGTATGCACCATTATGTAAATACATGGGTTGCTCATCCCTTGGGAGCACTTCTGTGTATTCCTGATTTCTGAAATTTGGTTTAATTCTCGTTAAATCATGCCTTTGACTATTGTCAACCTTCCAGGAAATGAGATCCATCGGAAACTCTTTGAGCCACCAGATGGAGTTATCCAGATCAAAATTTTTGCCGTCTATCATGGCATAAATAAAATTCCAGAGCGGGTTTTTCTCAGTACGCTCAACTTCCCAGTGGCTCTTTGCTGCCTCGAAATATTTCTTTTTTAAATCATCTGTAAAAGCATATTTCACCAAAGCCGGGACTGTAAGGAAGTACATTTCATCGTCGGAATGATTCCATCGGTCGCTAAGAGGTTGCCCCTCAACTTTACCAATAACTGTTGCAGGCCTAATAGTATTCTCCAGATAACCGTATTTATCCATTAGTTCGTAAGCTTTCTTTTTGTAGATTTCTTCACCGGTGAAATGATAGGCAGTCTGGAGGAAAGCCAGGATCAAAGTCGAATTCAAACGACGATCACCTACGTTTATTGGAAAACTGTTTACATATTCCGGATTCCACCGGCCCCACTGCGTTGGTTTTCCATTCCAGGTAACGAGGTACCAGTCATGTTCTATAATATGATCCATTTCTATTTTTATCTGATGAACAGCTCTGTCTTTCCATTCCTGATCAGGAACAATTTCAGCAAAAAGTGCATATACAAAAAAATGCCCGCAGGATTCATCGCTGCTGGTGGTTGATTTCCACCTCCATCTCTTGTCTTTTGTAAGACGCCATATTTTTTGATCTTCCGGCATATTCGGGTCATTGTCACTGGACTGGTAGCCATCAATTTCATAAGTTCTTGCAGGAAATCCTTTGATGCCACTTATCTCTGTTAGTCTTTCCATTGCCTCAAAGGCCTCATAGGCATTTTGAAGTGCATCTTCAGATTTTGTAGCACCATACCGGAATAATTCTCCGGCCAGGTACATGGAAGTCCAGAGTCCGTCATTATCAGTATCATGAAGGATTGCAGTAGATAAATCTCCTGGTGTTGACAGACTGGTTTCAGATGAAAAACCAAAACGGATGTGTCTTAATCTTTGAACTTTCTGAAAATACTCAGCTTTGTCTTCTAGTGTCATTTCAGTAAAAATAATTTTACTTAAGCCTGTTTCGCTCAATACCAGAACACTGTTATCCGGTCCGGCTGAGATATCTGTAACTTTATCATCCACCAGCCACCTTTTGGAGGCATAATAATCATATTTCCCATCTTTTCGCAAAGCAAAAGCACCTCTGGAAGAACCAAACCAGAGTTTGCCATTAATATCACGAATACAGGAAATATTCGTGCCGGGCAGTTTTTTGTTTAATGGCGAAATAGTTTTGAAGGTTTTTCCATCTAAAAAATAAACTCCATCAATGGTGCCCACTGCAATCTGATTTTTACCTTTTTGAACAGCCAATGATGTCATATTTTTACCATCATGTTTTTTCACCAGTTTTTTATTTTTCAGGTCAAATACATAAATGGATTGGCTTGTTAAGATCAGAAAGCGAGAATTTTCTTTATCAAAATGAATTTCAGAAGGGTTAAAATCTGTTAAATTCTTATTCCAGGTTTTTTTACCATCTTCAAACAATGTCAATCCGTTTTTTTGTCCTATCAGAATGGCAAAATTGTTTCCAATACAGAAAAGAGAGCTGTTTGGCATGTTGTGTTCAACATAAATTTTTCCGGCCCATGAGTTACTGAAAACAGCTTTATCGGTAAGGTAAAAGAATTGATCCTGATAATCAGCAATGGCTTTAATTTTCAGGTCGGATAAAAAGGGGTATAATTGATTTTTCACCAGATTTCCGTCCCATGGTTGTAATAACCCTTTTGAGGACAGAACATTTACAATCCCGTTTCTGTCACTTCTTGTTTGTAATAATTCATCATTCTGCATTTGCCCGATAAGTACAAACTTTTGTGCAAGATCCTGCACGTACGGCTTATCTTCATAAGGTTGTGAGAGTCCTGCCTGAAAGATAAGTAATCCGATGATGATGATTTTTATTTTGTTTAACTGCTTCATTTCTTTATAAATTTATTATTTGTGGTTGTTTTTTATCCAGTCCGATGAGAAAGCAACATGTTTAATAGCCCTGTCTTTGTTTAAATGATAAGAGAATGTTGCATGTATCAGACCATCTTTTGTTTGGATGATTGACGGGTATGAAAATGATCCCTGCCCGGGTTCTCTTTCCTCTATTGTGCGTGTCCATTTCCATGTTTTTCCTTCATCATCGGAAAGACTAAGCACCAACCGGTTTCTGCCGTTTTCAAGATTGTTGTAAATAAGTACCCAATCTCCGTTTTGTAATGCTATGGCCTCCACGCTTGCCCCGGGATTAGGGAGGTTGGTTTTTTGAGCAGTACTCCAGGTGTAGCCATTGTCTTTTGATGTACTGACCATGATCCGGCCGGGTTCATCACCATTATCCCGCATAAATGCAATCAGTGACCCGTCCTTCTTCTGAATGACAGCCGGTTGAACATTTCCACGACCCACAAGGGGCAGACCAGGAGTCCAGGTATTGCCATGATCATCAGAAATAGCCATCAGAGAAAGGTTATAGCCGTCAGAATAAAGAGGGATCAATATTCTTCCATTGGATAAGGTTACCGGATGTATCCGTGTCATCCAGCCGGTCTCTCTTTTTTTAGGATCCTTTGCCGCTTCATAAATCATTTTTTCATACGGCGGAGCATACTCCGCCCAGGCAAATCCGGGCATTTTTAATTCTTCAAATCCGGTTTTGATGGATTCGGCAAACTCATCACCCGGTTTTAGTAAAATAATGTCCTGCCATTTCCATACCGGAGCACCTGCTTTATTAAAATCAGATGAAATTTTATACTTCAGAATGGAATTTTCCCAGCGATTTGCCTGCACAACAATCCAGAAAAGAACCAGCTGTTTATCTTCATTCACAAACAGAACGGGGTTGCAATCAGGCTGGTTTGGGGTATCAGCAAGAGTAAAAGGAACACTCCATTCTGACTCTCCTTTTTTTAACCTGGCACCCTTAACAAGTACATCATTGGCAGTTCTCTCTCCTGAACCTTCAAACCAGCAACTCAGGAGATCTCCGTTTGGGAGTTCTACTATGGAACTGCTGTGAACATGGAGAGACTGAAGTGGAAAAATAAGCTGGAAAGTAAAATCTTTTCCACGGGTTCGTTCTTTTGATTTTTGGGCTGAAGCGGTTTGAGTGTTTAAGAATAAAGAGAAAATCAGAATAAACAGGAGAGAGGATTTTTTTGTTTTCATTTTAAAGGATTTTAAAATCGACCGGTGATATTCCTATTCACTGGGCCATACGCTATTCAGTATTGGCTTTGATTTGATTTTTTCCGGATCAACGACTACGTGTTTAATCAATTTCCGGTTCCAGGTATAGGTAATATGTATCAACCCGTCTTTTGACTGAATAACAGCAGGATATGAATATTCGCCATCCGGATTACTATCGTTTTCCAGTAGAATGGCAGCTTCCCAGTCCTTGCCATTATCAGAAACAGCCATATTTAAAATATTTCTGTCTCCCCAATGCTCCCCTTTCTTACATGCTACATGGTTGTATATCAATACCTGTCTTCCATCTTTGAGACTCACTGCATCGATCCCCGAATTTGGATTAGGCAGATGAATGGTTTCAAATTCACTCCAGGTCATTCCCTTATCGGAAGACCAGGAAGAAAAAATGTCCTGGTTTTTACTCCTGCACAACATTTGCACTTTGCCATCCGGGTGTATAAGTATGGTAGGCTGAATGAGTGAAATATTTTTTCCGTCATTCAAAGCTTTCGTTCGATTCCATGTTTTTCCCATATCTTTGGAGTATTCCATATGTACCCTCCACCCATGGTCTTCTGTACTGGACGGGCTAAGCAGAGTGCCATCAGACAGGAGTACCGGTTTATTTTTGATGGGACCAAAAATATTCTCAGGAAGTTTAACGGGGACAGACCAGTTCCGTACATCTTCATCAGTTGTTATTACTTCACCCCACCATTTTCTGGGGTTAGTCCCTACTTTATAAAATAGTTCTATTTTGGAACCTGTATTAAACAGAACAGGATTCCATGTGGGGTAACGATTCCCTTTTTTTTGTATTCCGTTGGCAACCTCAACCGGAGTGCTCCATTCATTTCCGGAAAAAGTACTGATCCAGATTCCTACATCCGGATTTTTTTCATTTGTTCCTCCAAACCAGGACGAAATCAGCCCGTCTTTTGTTTCTTCAATGGTTGATGCATGGCAGCTCGGGAATGGAACATCTTCTGCCTGATAGATAAATTCAGATTTGGTAATAGCCATAAGACCTTTAAAAGGTTTTTGTGCAAAAATGCCAGTTGGGATAAGCAAAATGATTGCCAGAAAACTCAGTAATTTCATAATATTAAAATTAGCTATTGTTAAATTAGCTATCCTTTAGCCTGTTTCCCCGAAAAGAATTTCGTCATTAAAAAACCAACAAGGAAAATTACCAGCGTACCAATAACGATGGTAAGATTACTATGAAACGGGCTTTTGAAAGCCAGTAGATTTCCTTCTGTAAAATAAAGCGGAGATAAACTCATCCAGATTATTACAAATACTCCTATAATAACACCAATAGCTGCGTCAATATTCCGTGCTTTTTTAGAAATGAATCCCAGCAGGAAGAGGCCAAGCATTCCTCCGCTAAAAATTGAGGCAAGAGACCACCAGGCATCCAAAACACTTTCTACTCCTACAAGTGCTAAAGATATTATAATTCCAAGGGAACCAAATATCATGGAAGAAAGATAAAGAACTTTCATTTCTGATTTTCCGCTTGCGTTCTTGTTAAAATAGCGTTTATAAAAATCCGTAAGAATAATTGTTGCAGTACTGTTGATACTTGTGGAAATTGTACTCATTCCGGCGGCAAATATCGCAGCAATAAGAAATCCTGTTACCCCTGTTGGCAGGGCATTTACAATAAAATACGGAAAAATTTTATCTCCGGCTCCCGGCACTTTAAGCTCAGCTGGTAATAAATCGGGCTGGGCAGTATAATATGAATAGAGTGCCGTACCAATATAAAAGAACAGGATGGAAACAGGAAGATACAACAAGGACCCGAAAAATGTGGATGATTTAGCTTCTTTGTCAGAGCCTGTTGTCATATACCGTTGTACGAAGTTTTGATCTATACCAAAATTTTGCAGATTAATAAACAAACTGTAAATCAAGATTACCCAAAAGGTTGAATCAACTAAGCTGGTACTAAAACTCCCAAGGCTAAACTTATTACTGGCCGATGCAATTTCAAAAATCTGAGAAGGCCCTTCCGGCATCGAAAATGTTAAAACAGCAGCACTCACCAGAGCTCCCGTAATCAGGATAATTCCCTGAATAGCGTCTGTCCAGATTACTGCCTGAATACCTCCAAGCATAGAATATACTGTAACAGCAATTCCTGTAACAATAATAATTGTTTTAACATCCCAGCCAAACAGGGCATTGAGGGGCAGGGCCAGTAATAAAAGAATGGCACCTGTGCGCATGAGCTGTGTTAATATATAACAAATTGAGGCATAAATCCTTGCCCATGTTCCAAAACGAACTTCAAGATAATTGTATGCGGAGATGCTGCCAAGGCTACGGTACAAAGGAACAAAAAACTTTATAGCAAGAATGGATGCAATTGGAATGGAAAAACTAAAAACCAGCGCATTCCAGTTTGAGCTATAGGCCTTTCCGGGTAATGCCAAGAAACTAATACTACTAACAAAAGTGGCAAATATTGACATGCCAACAACCCATGCCGGTAATTTTCCACCACCGGCAGTAAACTGACTTGAGGTTTTATTCTTGTAATAAAAGCTAGCCCCAAATAAAACATTTCCAAATGTTATTATGATAAAAATGACAAGGTCTAAAACCGGAAGCTTCATGTTAAATTCTTATGATAGGATCTTAATTCGTTAAGATTTTGTTTTATCTGTATTCTTTCTGCAGTATTAAATCTGTGGAGCGGAGGAGCCATATAGTCGTTACAAATACCCATAACTGATAACGAACATTTTGTTCCTTTGGTAATCCTTGAGGTATATTTGCCAACACTGTATATTGTGTTATAGATTTTCAAAACCTGATTTCTCAAATCAGAGATTACTTCAAAATCTTTTGTTAAAGAAGCTTCATACAGTTTAACAAATAATTCAGGAAAAATATTAGCCCCGCCTGCAACAGCTCCATGTCCTCCATTCATAATTGTTTCCGGAAGGAATAATTCGGTTCCTGTAATTATTGAAAATTCTGGAGAGTCTTTGAATGCATTAATTAACTCATATAAGTAAAATAAGTCTCCGGAACTGTCTTTAATTCCAAGGGCCCCCATATTTTTTGCCAGTTTAACCGTTTCGACCGATAAGTGAACTTTAGTATGGCTGGGCATATTGTAGACAAGGAAAGGCAATGCTAGTCTGGGAAGCAAAGTCTCCAAATAATCCACCATTTCAGCTTGTGAAACCGGAAAATAATAAGGAGGGGCAAGAACTACAGCATCCGCACCAACATTTCTGGAATATTCTGCTAATTCAATGGATCCTTTCAGGGAGGTATCAGTTATTCCAACAAAGACGGGAACTCTGTTATTCACCTGATCACAGGTTTTTTTGATAACTTCTTTTCGTAATTCATAGCTCAGTGAGGGAGCTTCTCCATTGGTCCCAAGTATAAAGAGCCCATGCACTCCTCCAGAGATCAAGTGTTCAATTAAGCTGCTTAAGCCCTGATTGTCAAGCTTTTCATAACTCACTAAAGGAGTGATCATCGGAGGGATGATTCCTTTAACAGGTGTTTTCATAGAGGTTTATGTTAATGTAACAGGATCAAGATTCTAAATCATTAACAAATAAAAAACAAAAAATAAAGTAAAACTTCTAATATTTTCTTTAATTTACATTGTTTTTTAACCTGCTTTCAGGAAAAAATTAATATATTTGTTAATTAGGTTAAGATTCTTAATATGGAGTATATTTTTGAGAAAATACATGTTCCTGAGAAGCATTCTTTTATTACCCGGGAAATTCAATTAGCAGAGCGGGAACCCAAGATTCATTCACACAGAAATTTTGAGCTTAATTTTATTGTTTCCGGAGCAGGTCGACGAATTGTTGGGAATAATATTTCCAGTTTTGAGGACAATGATCTGGTTTTACTAGGGCCGGAAGTACCTCACAGCTGGGAAATCCTGGAAAGTAAGAAAAACACACCTCCTTCCTGTATTACTACCCATTTTTTTGAAAATATAATATCTTCCGACTTTTTTAATATTCCTGAGTTAAAGGAGATAGAGACCTTGCTAAAACAGGCTGTGGTAGGGATTTCTTTTAAAGGGAAGAAAGCAAGAAAAATCAGGAATAATCTTCAGCATCTGTTAACCCTTGAAGGATTACCCAGCTATATAGAGTTGCTTGAGATTTTCAATTTACTTCTTGAGGTGGATCAGCGGGAGTTCCTTGCAGATACGGCTACATATTCTATGGATTTTAGCAAGGATCTGAAACAAATAAATCGGATTTATGAATATGTTTTCCTGAATATTGAAGAAGGAATCAGGCTGGAAAAAGCTGCAGATATTATCCACATGACACCGGGAGCGTTTTGCAGGTATTTTAAGAAAAAGACAAAGACGACTTTTATGCAATATGTAAAAAGGGTCAGAATTGGTCTGGCAGCAAAAATGTTGGCTGAAACTGATAAATCCATAACGCAGATTTGCTATGAAAGCGGATATAATAACCTGGCAAATTTCAATCACTATTTTAAAAGTATAATGAAGAAAACACCTTCTGAATACAGAAAGTTATACAGATAGTATAAGCCCGGATTACAAATTTCCTCTTATTTTTCCAAATTTGTGATATCTTTGAATTCTTAAAGTTATTTCGAATAATTAGTTTTATTAACTCCAAATAGATTAATACCAATGAGATTTTACCGGGTGTTCAGCATTGCATTTATTGCGTCATTTATTTTGCTTCTTACTTCATGTGAAACAGTTGAACCTGTTCCATCAGCTAAGATAATAGGTCCTTATTTACAAAAAATGTCAGACGATGAAGTGACCATTAACTGGTCAACTTTTAAAGGAACCACAGCAATTCTGGATGGTGACAGTATCCTCCAGGAGGTAAGTCAGTATCAGCAACATCAGTCCATTATTACCCGGTTGGAACCAAATACCACTTATACTTATGATGTACTTGGGGATGGAACATCCCGTGGAAAAGGAACCTTTACAACTTTCCCTGAAGGCAAAGAACCTTTTCATTTTGCAGTTTTAGGGGATACACGGAGCCGTCATGATGTGCATCAGAAAATTGTAAATAAAATTATTAAGGAAGATCCGCTATTTGTGATAAATACCGGTGATCTTGTTGGCAGGGGTAATAACATGGAAGACTGGGAGCATTTTTTCAGTATAAATGATAAGCTGATCAGGAATGTACCTTATTACACGGTTTTAGGAAACCATGAACAGAACTCCCCGAATTACTTTAACTTTTTCTCAATGCCGGGAAATGGAAGTTATTATTTCTTTTCTGTGGGTGATGCACTATTTGTAATTCTGGACATGGAGGGACCTGATTATAATACGCCTTCATATCTTGAGGGAAATAAAAGAGAGGAATTCTGGGAGAATATTGGTCGCAAATACTTTGAGACTGAAAAAGAATGGCTCGAAAATGTATTGTCTTTAAACGATGATGCAGGTTATATCTTTGTATTTTTCCATCCTACTTTTTACAGCATCAAAGCGAGCAGGGTTGAGGAAGCAGAATTGAGGCGAAAGTTTTGGGGTGATATTTTTGAACGTCATCGTGTAAATGCAGTGCTGAATGGGCACGACCATTATTATCATCATGCCGAACATGGTGGTACACATTATATTGTTACAGCAGGAGGAGGAGCCCCCTTATACGCTACGGATGCAATCCAGCCGGAAACGGTGAAGTATAAAAAAATCGAACATTTTATGCGTGTAGATGTGGGAGCAGAGACGGCAACATTGAAAGCTATTGATATTAATGGCAACCTGATTGAAGAAGTTGTTGTGAAAAACAGGAGATAGTAAGCATTCCTGTTTAAAGAACTCTCAAATAATAAGTTATTTATAACGATGAAGAAAAGTTCATTTTTAAGTTTATGCATGATTTTCTTATTGACAAGTACAGGTTGCTCTACAAAACGAACTGTTGAGGTGATTGCCCATAGGGGAGGTTCCCATCTTGCTCCGGAAAATACACTGGCTGCTTTTCAAAATGCCATTAATCTTGGAGTGGATATGATTGAGATTGATGTGGAACAAACGAGTGATTCCGTTGTGGTAGTGATGCATGACAGTAAAGTGGACAGAACAACGAATGGAAAAGGAAGTGTGGACAGTCTCAGTTTTAATTATCTCAGAACACTTGATGCAGGTAGTTGGTTTGACAAGAGTTATGAAAATGAGAAAGTTCCTACCCTTGATGAAGTTCTGGATCTTATTAATGGGAAGGTGAAATTATTAATTGAAATTAAAGAGGGGAGTGAACGTTACCCGGAGATTGAGCAAAGAACAGTAGATGCTGTTAGAAGTTACAATGCTTATTCCTGGGTTATTGTACAGTCTTTCAATAAAAAGGCAATAGACCGTGTTCGCAGGCTTGATAAGGGAATAAAAACTTTTTACTTGTTGGGAAATAATTTTGATAAATATTATACGAAACTTAGAAGTGATAATGATTCGGAATTGAAAGCAGCTTATGATGGTATAGCTGTTCATTACAGCAAACTAAACTCAGCATCTGTTGATAGTGTAAAACAATTTGGGCTTGAAGTTTATACCTGGACAGTTGACGAAATTGACGAAATGAAGAGAATGATGAATGCCGGGGTAGATGGAATTATTACTGATTCACCCGATATACTCATCAACCTGCTTGAATCGGGGAAGGTGAAATGAAAAAAGCTCTGAAAATTCAACTCCTGTTTTTTCTGTTTATTTTTGTGTTAAGTACTTATGCACAAGATTCATATAAAATGCCTTTCCGGGGTATCTGTGCACACAGAGGAGCCAGGGATACCCACCCTGAAAATACTATTTCTGCATTTACAGAAGCTGTCAGGTTAGGAGTTCAGATGATTGAGCTGGATGTACGCCTGACGAAAGATGAGCAACTTGTTATTTTGCATGACCCAACCGTCAACAGAACTACCAATGGCCATGGGAATGTTTCAGATCTTTTACTGGCAGAAATTAAAAAGCTGGATGCCGGAAGTTGGAAATCTGAAAAATTCAAAGGTGAAAAAATACCTGATTTAAAAGAAGCACTTTCAGTGATACCCGGAAATATCTGGGTAAATGTTCATCTGAAGGGGGGTAGAAAACTGGGAGAAAAGGTTGCCCTTGTCCTCGCGGAGGAAGGGAAAACTCACCAGGCGTTTCTTGCCTGTGGGAAGGATGCTGCTGCAGGTGCACATTCCGTTGATCCGGGTATTATGATCTGTAACATGGACCGGCAGGAAAGTACAGAGAAATATGTTCATCTGACTTTGGAAAGAAAGGCCGAATTTATTCAGCTCTATAATATTAAAGTTGAACATAAAATAATGGACGCAACGGCAAAGCTTAAATCAAGTGGAATAAGAATCAACTACTGCTGTACCGATAATCCTGAAGATCTGAAAAAGTTATTTGATTATGGTGTGGATTTTATTCTTGTAAATGAAGTTGCAAAAATGATGAAAGTGGCTGATTCATTGGGTATTGTGAGGATGATAAAGTAAATAATCTTAATTTAATAAAATGCAAGTTTTAAAAATCTTTATCAGACAGGAGGCGACCTGAATGGTGTTACATTTGATGTTCAGGGGGCTTTATGGAATGATGCGAATTCTTATATTCTTGAAACTCCCGGGGGACTGATCATGTTTGATTGTGGCTGTGGCAATACAATGGATCAGATATTCAGAAACATGAAATACTGGGGGCTCTCACCTGAAGATATACGGTATTGCCTGCTAACCCACCCTCATCTGGACCATACCGGTGGAGCACATATTTTAAAGGAACGGGGGGTGGAGCTTTTAGCAATTAAGGAAACAGCCGAGGCAGTAGCATCAGGAGATGAACGCTGCTGCGGTTATTTATATCATAAAGAAATGGTTCCGGTTTCTGTGGACCGGATTGTATCTGAGAATGAAATACTCGATTTGTTGGGTGTGAAAATTGAAGTGATGCATTTCCCGGGTCACAGTATGGGTTGTACTGCATATTCCTTTATGCATGAACAGAAGCATATTGTGGTAAGCGGAGATATTATCGGAACCCTTCTTGCAGGAGATTTTGGCTGGGATGGTTCAATTGATTTTGATAAAAAAAAGTATATTGAATCCTTACGTCGTTTTGCAAAAGTTGATATGGATATTATGCTTCCCGGCCACGGACTGATCTATTTTCATAAACCCCAATGGCGGGTTGAAGAGTCTTTGAACAGTGCTTTAATTGAGTGGAGATAAGGTTTCGTTTTTTGAATCGTAATTATGAGGAGTGTCTTTTTTAATGATGGCAAATCTATTTAAGTTTAAAATTTCTTAATTGTTTTGCCATGGAATTTGCAAAAATAAACTCATTTAATTCAGGATTTTCCGAATGCAGGATCTCTTTATTCACTCCTTCCCAGGATTTCCTGCCGTTGTAGATAAATACCACTTTTTGTCCAATTTCCATCACTGAATTCATGTCATGTGTATTGATAATTGTAGTGGTTTTAAATTCTTGCGTAATTTCATGAATCAGATGATCGATTACCGTTGAGGTTTTAGGATCAAGGCCTGAGTTAGGCTCATCACAGAATAAATATTCAGGATTTAATACAATAGCTCTGGCAAGAGCTACTCTTTTTTGCATACCACCACTTATCTCGGAAGGAAACGAATGGTTCGAATTAATAATGTTTACTCTTTTTAAACAGAAATTTACCCTGTCCAGTTTTTCTTCAAAAGACATATTTGTAAACATGTTAAGAGGGTACATAACATTTTCTTCCACTGTTTCGGAGTCAAAAAGAGCACCACCCTGAAACATCATACCAATTTTCTGGCGAATGGATTTCTTCTCAGAAAAGCTTAACTGGTTAAAAACCACATCATCGTACATAATTGCACCTTCATCCGGGTTATAAAGACCAATAAGACATTTCAGAAAAACTGTTTTTCCGGAGCCGCTTTGGCCTATTATTAAATTTGTTTTACCTTCTTCAAAACTTACCGAAATATCTTCAAGGACTTTCTTATCACCAAAATATTTTGAAACATTTCTTGCTTCTATCATGATAATAGTAATTGAGTAAGTATTACGTTAAAAAGAAGAATAACAACACTGCTGAAAACTACGGCACGTGTACTTGCTTTTCCAACTTCAATAGACCCTCCTGTAACATAATATCCATGGAAAGCAGAGATGGAAGTAATAATAAAAGCAAAGAATACAGTCTTTATCAGGGCATAGGTTACATAGTAAGGAATAAAAGCATACTGAATACCGTAAATAAACTCACTGGATGAAACAACCCCGGTTGATATTACAGCCAGCCAGCCACCTACAAGGCCAACGATAATACTAATGAGAGTTAAAAGTGGATTGAATACAACAGCAGCGACAATTTTCGGAAAAATCAGGTAGCTTGCGGAATTAACCCCCATAATTTCCAGGGCATCAATTTGTTCAGTAACCCGCATGGTGCCTAATTCAGATGCAATGTTGGATCCAACCTTTCCGGCAAGTATCAATGCGATCATTGTTGATGAGAATTCCAGTATCAGTGAATCGCGGCAACCCAGGCCAATCAGGTATTTTGGTAAAAGCGGGTTTTCTGTGTTATATGCAGTTTGAAGTGTGACCATAGCCCCCATGAAAACCGAAATGATAATTACAATTCCAATGGAGTCAATAACCAGGCTTTGAATTTCTTTCAATAGTTGTTTGTAATATACCCGTTTCTTCTCAGGCTGGGCGAAAACCTTTAACAGAAGCATGAAATATTTACCAATTTGGCCTAAGATCCTCATGTTTTTACATTTAAAAAGTTGACTCAAAAGTACTAAATATTTAGTAATCGCTGAATTTTTTAGATCAAAGACTACAATTTCTTATTAATAAATGAATGAGATTTGAATTAATTTTAGTATATTCAGAATCTAAAAAATAATTTGACCAACAATTAAAAATTTCCAAACATATGAATAAAAATAATTTTTGTGTAATAATGGCAGGAGGGGTCGGAAGCCGGTTCTGGCCTTTAAGCCGCTCATCGACCCCCAAGCAATTCCTTGATATTCTGGGCACAGGAAAAACCTTATTGCAACAAACATTTGAAAGGTTTTCCAGAGTTTGTCCCGAAGAAAACATCTATATTGTTTCCAATATTGAGTATGAAAATCTGATAAGGGAACAATTACCCGGCCTGAAAGATTTTCAGATTATGCTTGAACCAATGAGAAAAAACACGGCTCCCTGTATTGCATACGCTAACTACCGGATCAAACAAATCAATGAAGCAGCAAATATTATTGTTGCGCCATCGGATCATTTAATTATGAAAGAAGATGAGTTTGCCGGGATACTTCTTGACGGATTGGAATTTGTGGAAAATAATGATGCGCTTTTAACTCTTGGAATAAAACCTTCCAGGCCTGAAACCGGATATGGATACATCCAGGTTTTAAGTGATCTTATTGACAAAGGAAATCCAGCATTGAAAAAGGTAAAGACTTTTACTGAAAAACCGGACATTAATCTTGCCAGAGTTTTTGTAAAAAGTGGTGAGTTTTATTGGAATTCGGGAATTTTTATCTGGTCGCTTAAATCCATTCAAAATGCTTTTGACAAGTATTTGTCCAATGTTTCTCTGTTATTCAATGAATTAGAAACAGGATTGTCATCCGAGGATGAAAGTCAGGCTATATTAACTGCATATTCAGATGCCCGAAATATTTCCATTGATTTTGGAATAATGGAGAAAGCAGATAATGTTTATGTGCTTTGTGCTGATTTTGGCTGGACTGATCTTGGAACATGGAGTTCTTTATATGAGCATTCTGCTAAGGACAAGGCAAAAAATGCTGCTTTGGGTGAGAATATTATGACCTACGATACAAAGGGCTGTCTGGTGAGTGTTAAAAGTGATAAGCTTGTGATTTTACAAGGTTTAAAAGAGTATATTGTTGTAGAGACTGACAATGCATTGTTAATCTGTAAAATGGAGGAGGAACAGAAAATAAAACAGATTGTAAATGATGTTAAAATCAGAAAAGGAGAAAAATACATTTAATCCAGGCTTCTTATTTTGCTGAAATAAAAAACCCCGCTTTACCAGTAAAGCGGGGTTTTTTAATATATTTTTGGAAATAATTTTAATATTCCCAGAGGTCTTGTTCAAAATCAAATATAACTTTTTTAATTCTTTCAGATTCCAGCAATGCATTCCGTCCTATTTCATAATCTTTGATTGAACGGTTATCATAAACATTTGATTCAGCCAGAATGTAACCGTTAAATCTTCTTTGCAGGAACATGTCATCGTAAGATATTCTTTTTGCATCATTAAACCGGTTAAAAGCTCCAAAGTTTGCAAATGCTCTCCTGAAAGGATCATATTTTATCCAGAACAGTTTTCTTTTTTCGAGGGCATTTGTTTCATTATTTACAGAAATTCTGATGGGACAAATACCCAGTAGCCTTACCTGAAGTGATGAAAGTTTGCTGTCAAAGTACCAAACTTCCTGTACGATATATTGCTTAACTTCATCAGATCTCACTTCATTTTCAGAAATTTCCCAGACACCATTCCCACTTCCATCCAGGTCGGGAACCCATACAGAATCAACACCGGCTCCAAATTTCTTGTTAATTTCAGCCTGGGTAATCTGAACTGTCATGTCATCTCCTTCGTCTGCATCGTATGCATAAACATTCTCTCCGGATTTAATGGTATTCAGAATAACATCTATCAGACTGTACCAGTCTCCCTTAGGACGTGTAGGATAATAAAGGGGCTGATTTACTTTTTCACGGAGGTCAATAAGCCGCCACACTTTTTTAGCCCACATTACATCTGCTTCACGCAGTGGTGGATAGGGCGCAGGAGCCCTTTGGCCGATTTGCTTGTTATAGATCCATTCTTCACGTTGCTGGTCATTTTGTATGCTCTGTGCCATAAGGCTTTGAGCCAGACTGCCGGCAAGAAGAATAACGATGGTTAATACACTAATGATCTTTTTCATCTTATTTTACTTTAATCAATGAATTATTGAATTTTGAATACTATTGCACCATCCAGTCGGACTGTCCTTCCATCAGGACCTTTGGCCTTGATATCCTGGATGATTAACTGGTCATTTGGTCTCAGGCGGCTAAAAAGTTTCTTTTGCTCTGATGTAAACATATTACTTTTGGCATCCCTATCGATAATAAAACCTTTATCACTGATTGAAACCCGGAAACTTGTAACTGTCCATCGTATGTCAAAGTCAAAATTTTCAAGATCTGCAGCAACTCCTCTTTGAGCTTTCAATACATTCAGCTTAATCGCACCACCTTTTTTGCCTGCAACCTTAGCAACCGGGGGAGGAACGGGCTTAACCCTGAAAGTAACCGGTTTGAAAGTTCTTTTCTGCCCGTTTACTTCAGCTGTAACTGTAATATTTGCATTTTTCCCTGCAATTTTTGGTACTACAATATAGCTCCCTCTGAATTTTTTGGTTTTTCCTTTTCTGATGGTACCGTTTGTCATGCTTACACTGATCTTACTCTGGTCAACACCCGGAACAGAAACATCAACAGGATTTTGAACACCGGTGTAAAATACATTCATTGCGGTAGGTGAAACTACAACGTTTGGTGCAACCACGGTATATTTTTGTTCGAAAGGATAAATTTGCTCAGATCCGTCAGGTGCTTTTATTTTAATTAAACCCCGGAAAGTTTTTTCTCCCAAAGAGGACGCCTGGGCTGCATAATTTCCCATTCCATCTCTGTCAATAGAAAGTTTTTGTCCGTCACCGATCATTTCATATGATACAGTACCATCTGCTTTTTTAACTTCTTTGTAATTACCAACTACAATGTCAGGTTTGGCTGTAGTATCCATTGCGGCAATAAAGACCTTTGCTTTAAACTGGTTTCCCTGCATTACATAATTTTGTCCCATAACCTGAGGAACCAGTTTGTTAACACGTATATCTTTTGCTCCAATCTGGCTGTAAAAGAAATCAAGTGCTTCTGCTTCAGCATTTCTGACATCATTTTGAAGCTTGGATAAAATAGTAACCACAGCAACCAATGGTAAAGATTGAAAGTTGTGAATTTCCCAAAGTACTTTTTTCCCGTCAAGTTCAGTTACGTCGCTGGTATTCAGACTATTTTCAACAGAATGAGTGGCATTTGGATGTCCTTCGCCAATGGAGGCAAGAATAAATTCCCTGTATTCAACAAGCAGGGCTTTCAGATCAAAGGCTTTACCATTGTTGTTTGCACCTATCATTACCTCTGAAGGAACATTCATTTCATCAATTTTTTTGATTTTTTCAGTATCCAGTTTTCCATCAGTTATTGCTTCGCTATCCTCTCCTTCAGTTTTCTGAACGATCTCTATTTTTAATCCCTGGATATAATTGTATAATTCGTTGGAGCGACTTTCAACTTCTTTCGCTTTTTTTACCCAGGGCTCTGCTTTTTTAGGGTTTGCAATTGATTTTGCAGCAAAATCAGCATATACCGATTTGTTCTTTTGCATGAAATTCTCAGTGGTCCTAACCAGACCTTCATCGACTCTTTTGAAAGCTTCAACGGCTTCTTTTGATACATTCAGTGCTAACAAGGCTGTCAGTACCAAATACATCATGCCAATCATCTTTTGTCTCGGAGTCTCTTTTCCGTGAGCCATAGTTGTTTATCTTTTTATATGGATGTAATACCTTATTTAAAAATTTCTCTTTAACTCTGAAATTATTTATTCATAACATTCATAGCAGCAAGCATATTGCCATAAATAGTATTAAGAGCTGAAAGGTTATCACTTAATTTAGTGACTTCTTCTTTGTAGCGCTTGGTATTATCGGCAGAACTTTGCAGATCTTCCATCATGTTCTGAAGGCCTTCATAAAGGGCTTCAGTATTTTGCAAGTGGTCGTTTGTTCCTTGTAACTGAAGTTCGTATGCAGCATTCAGTGCAGACAAATTCTTATTTAATGTTTCAAGATGACCGCCATAAGACTTACTTCCGTCCTCAATATGTGAGAATGATTCGGATAAGTTTTGATAACTTGACCCTGATTCAGTAATTAAATTTGCTGTCTTTTCATAGGAGTCGGAAAGTTTATCAACAGAATGTTTTAGGCTTTCAGATGATTCTACATAATTCTCAGTATGAGTGTTTATGGTATTTGCAGCTTTTTGTACACTATCAACGTAGTTGTTGGTTGCAAAAGATGCATCTGAAATATCATTCATCTTTTCTGCAGTATCCGTAAGTTTATTCAGCCCGTTTCCTAATTTTCTGAATAAATCAGGTGAAATTTCTGCATTTTCAATCAGATTATCAAACTTTTCAAGAGCTGAGGTATTTCCACCAATTGGACGTTTGTAGGAATCCAGGTCTTCTTCATCTGATAAGCCGGCCAGTTCAGGATAGACCAGGGTCCAGTCAACTTCTTCATGTCTGGGTTCAAAAGCTGAGAAGAAGAAAATAATTGCTTCTGTAAGCAGCCCGATTGTAAGAAATGTTCCGGCAAATTGCCAGTGCTGGATTTTAAAAAGGGCTCCAACAATAACAACAGATGCTCCAAAGCCATATAATTTGGCCATAAAATTTCTCCATCCACTCGTTTGTACAATTTCAGTAAGATTCATAGTTTCAATTATTTAACAGATTTTTATTTCAATTATTTTTAATGTATTTTTATTATTGCAATCCCATATAAGATCTTACATTTCTAAACCCTATATATGATTTTGCAGAATCCTGGTACTCGTAGGAACGGGTACTGGTTTGGAGGAAATAAGCAACATCTTTCCATGAACCACCACGGATAACTTTTCTTTTCATGATAGCGGGGTCATCAGGAAGGGCATTGTATTGATAATTCGGGTTGAAATCGTGTGTAAAAATGTAAGAAGATTCATCATAAGAACTTCCGGTCCATTCGGCTACGTTTCCAGACATATCATACAAACCGAATTCATTTGGTTCATAGGAGGCAACTTTATTTGAAAATAAAGACCCATCATCTACGTAACGTCCACGCAATGGTTTAAAGTTTGCGAGGAAACAACCCTGATCATTTCTTGTGTACAGGCCACCCCATGGATACATGGAGAAGTCAAGACCACCTCTTGCGGCATGTTCCCATTCTGCCTCTGAAGGGAGCCTGTACTCCTGTACAAAAGCTTCTCCCTGCTGAGCCAGGAATGTGTTAAGAAACTGAGTTCTCCAGATACTGAAAGCATTTGCCTGTTTCCAGGTTACTCCAACAACCGGATAGTCGTCAAAAGAAGGATGCCAGAAGTACATATTTGCCTGTGGCTCATTATAAGAGAAAGTGAAGTCTCTGATCCAAACCAATGTATCAGGATAACAATTTACTTCATCATGCATAATAAATGCGCTGCGGTCTTTGATGGGGGATTTCTCACCTTTTAAATTATAGACTTCACCATCATATTGTTTGGTTTCAAAATTATATTTACTTGATTCTTTGGCTGCCTGCTTCAGGTCTATCCAGAAATAAGAATACATCAGCTTTCTGGTATCAATTTGCTTTTTCCCAAAATACCTTTCTTCTTCAGGATAATACATTTCTTCCAGAATATCGGTAATCTCCGGATTATCACGGGTATCTATCTTTGTTTCCCAGTCAATCCTGGGAGGATCAAAGGGGTCTCCGTTTTCATCCACTTTAAAAAATCCTTCAATCTGGGCATCACCAAGTTTATATCTGATAATGGAATCTCTGACATAATGTACAAACTGGCGGTACTCATTATTCGTAATCTCTGTTTCATCCATCCAGAAGGCATCAACTGTTACAGTTTTGCTAATGGAGTTCATGCTCCAGGCAACATCCTGGTCACTCGGTCCCATATTAAAACTACCCTGTGGAATAAAAATCATTCCGTAAGGATCCGGCTCATACCATTTTTTTCTTCCCTGAACTCCTACGAGTTCGCCATTGTATGAGTTATTTCCACAGCTGGCGGCGAGAAAGGTTATTACTAATCCGAAAATCCAAATCTTTTTCATAAGTCCAAATATTTATTCGTGCAATAAGTGCAAAATTTAAAATAATTTACAAGAATCTAATACTTTTATATTTCTTCGCTGTACGGTCACTGGCAACACTAAAACAATAACTAATCATAAATTCATGGCTTCCAGAAGTACTCTTTATTATGTCTGAAGTTGGGAATTCATAAGCGTACCCAAATCTTACTCCATTAAATATCTGCAAACCTATCAAACCTACAACGGCAGATCCTGCTCTATAAGAAACGCCGCCCCAGAATTTTTTATTGTACGTGACATTTGTATTAAAGGTTATAGAAGATGTCGATCCGTCTGAAATTAGCTGTACCGAAGGTATAATTTCAAATAAGGGATTGGGCATTTGGAAAATATAACCAGCAGTTAAATAATAATGTCTTTTTAAAAAAGGAGTTCCCTTTGTATACTTAAGTGTAGCTTCATTCAGGTGTGTTGTTGAAATCCCAACATAAAGAGCATCTGTTTTATAATACAAACCAAAACCCATGTCAAAAACAAAAACGCTTTCATTATTCTCAGGGATTAACGGGTCACCTGATGGTTGTTGATGATAATCATCAGTAGGAATGTACCATTCCGGTTCAAGTTTCTGATTCAGAAACCCAAAACTTGCACCAATTCCTAATTTGCCGTTTCCAAGGTCCAGCCGGTAAGCATAAGTTGCTGAAATACTCAGATTATTATTAAACCCGGCCTGGTCACTGATAAGGGTTAATCCTACACCACTACTGATACCAAATGGCTTAACCGGAGCATTAGCCTGGAAGACGGTGGATGAGGGAGCTCCTTTAAAGCCCACCCATTGCTGACGATTAAGACCTGTAATACAGATCATATCGTTGCTTCCTGCATACCCTGGATTTATAGACATTTGATTATACATATACTGACTAAATATAGGATCTTGTTGTGTTTTACCGGGCAATTCTATTACTAAAAAAAGAATTAAAATTAAGGTTTGTTTTTTCATATCGCTTATTTTAGCTCAAATCCAATAATAATCAATGTTCGAACGTAAAATAAGCAAAAATATTGTTGCTTTACAAATTTTAAAATTCATCGGTTACAAAATTCCCGGTAACTTCTTTATACATAAAGTTATCTAAAAAGTTACCAAAATTTATGAGATTTTTTTGATATGAATCAGTTCACTTTTTGATAGGCCTTCCACCATCTGTCCGGAATTTCCTGATTCCCAGCAAGTAAATAATCCTCATAAGAACATGCTATGAGGATTTGCTTTTTCTTTACGGAGGGTATTTCAAGCCACCACCTGTTGGTATGTTCGCTTTTATAGAACACAAGATTATGGTCTGCTGAGTCGAGGTTTACTACGAATTTAGTGAAATTTTCAGATCCATCCGGTTTTTCATATTTTTTTTGTAAAAAGCCACTGATAAAATACCAGATTGATTGAGCAGCCAGATGGGTAGTTTGTCCATGTGAATCAAATTGCGGATTTATTTCACTTAAAAGAAAAGTAGTAAGCTGATCACTCATTCCACAATATTTTGACAGCTGACAAATTTCTTCTCCATAAAAACCATTCGGAGAAGGTTGATAATTTCCGGGCGCATCAGCCTGCTTTATTGCATTGAAATCAATACTCACGAAATCAGCATCCCTGATTACGGGTTCGGTCATTTTTAAATTATTTTTTACCTCCCCCAGGCGGTAACTGTCATAATACAGATTTTTTAATAGCTCCAGATCGTTCCTGTCGGTAAAACAAGCCTGATGTCCAATGTTTGTATAGTTAAACAGAAACCGGGTTTTGTTTTTAAAAATTTCTCTCAGGTAAGCTTCTGAATGGATCTTGCTTTTTGAAGAATTCAGATCCAGCCTTGCATCTACTGTAACATAGCTGATTACTTTTTTCAGACTTTCATACGCAAGGATAACTCCATATGAGATATCCTGTGAACCTCCAATTACGACAGGAGT
This sequence comes from Bacteroidales bacterium, assembly GCA_024763075.1. Classification (GTDB taxonomy): domain Bacteria; phylum Bacteroidota; class Bacteroidia; order Bacteroidales; family VadinHA17; genus JANTGF01. The sequence continues at coordinate 55,719 of JANTGF010000001.1, forward strand.
AACTTTATTTGTATATAAATAAGAAAGCGTTTCACGTAAACCAAAATATGTGTCTTCCGGTTTACTCCCCTGTTTCAGGTTTCCTAAATCAATAATTTTCAGACTTTTATTGAACTTATGGAGTTTGTAGAGGTTTTGTCTGATTTGATCAGGTGCTTTCGAGCAACCTTTATTGAAAGAATTTCTTTCCTCCGGAACCCCCAAAATGGCAATTTTGTAGTCACCGATATTCTGAATCGGAAGGTCAGGAGTGTGGATATAAATATTATGGCCGAACTGTACATTCGGTTTTAAATAATTATACTCAGGTTTTTCAATACTTACCGGATCAAAAAAATCATTCAGATTCATTGGCGAAAGAAAGCTTAATTATTTATTTCCTCTTTTTTGACTTTTTACTTTTATCTCCTGCAGAAATTAGCTCCATACAGTCTTCAATACTCAATGAGGCCGGATTCTTGCTTTTGGGGATTTTATAGTTTTTCTTTTTATAAGATATATAAGGGCCCCATCTTCCATTTAAAACCTGAAGATCTTTATCTTCTTCAAATTTTTTCAGTACTTTATTTTTATCAGCTTCTCTCTTTGCAAGGATAATTTCAATCCCACGTTCCTGATTGATGGAGAGAGGGTCATCGGTTTTAACGCTGATTGAATAAAATTTCCCATCATGTCTGATGTAAGGTCCGAAGCGGCCTATACCAACGATCATATCTTTTTCTTCAAATGAACCGATGGTACGTGGTAGTTTAAACAGATCTAAGGCTTCCTCAAAGCTGATGGTATCAATTCGCTGATCTTTCTGAAGACCTGCAAACCTGGGTTTGAAATCATCACGGGCTCTTCCCAGCTGGGCAATAGGGCCATAACGCCCAACTTTTACGATGACTTCTTCACCGGAAACAGGGTCTTTGCCCAAAACCCTCTCACCGGTTGTTTTTCCCGAAAGTTCGAGAGATTTTTCAACTTTTTGATGAAATTTCTTATAAAATTTATCAATCATTTCTGTCCAGACCAGGTTCCCATCAGCAATTTCATCAAATTCTTTCTCTACCAGGGCAGTAAAGTTAAAATCCAGAATATCTTTAAAATGAACGATGAGGAAATCATTTACAACCATCCCAATATCAGTAGGGAACAGCTTCGCTTTTTCTTTACCGAATTTTTCCTTTTTCTTTATCTCTGTTAATGAGCCTTCAGTTTTGATCTCAATTACTGTAATCTCTCTTTCTTTCCCGGGCCGGTCCTCTTTTACAACATAACCTCTTTGCTGGATTGTGGATATGGTGGGGGCATATGTTGAAGGTCTCCCTATGCCCAATTCTTCCATTTTCTTTACCAGACTGGGTTCTGAATATCGGAAAGGTGGCTGGGTAAATCTCTCAGTGGCTTTGATGGATGTGTAATTTAGCAGCTGACCTTTACTAAGAGGAGGTAATATAGTTTTTTCCCTGTCTTCAATCCCCTCTTCTTTTGATTCATTGTAAACTTTCAGGAACCCGTCAAATTTAATTACCTCACCGGTAGCTTTAAACAAATCGTTGCTGTTTTTGATGGAAATGGTGGCTGTTGTTTTTTCAAGCTTAGCATTGCTCATTTGGGAAGCAAGGGTTCTTTTCCAAATCAACTCATACAATTTTTTTTCAGCACCTGATCCTGTTACTTCACTTTTATCAATATAAGTGGGTCTGATTGCTTCGTGTGCCTCCTGTGCACCTTTTGCCTTCGTTTTATACTTCCTGAACTGGTAATACTCATTTCCAAAAGTTTCATTAATAACTTTTTTAGCAGTGTTAAGCGCTAAAGACGAAAGATTCACAGAATCAGTCCTCATATAGGTGATTTTCCCCGATTCATATAGTTTCTGTGCAACTGCCATGGTTTGTCCAACAGAAAACCCCAGTTTTCTCCCTGCCTCCTGCTGTAAAGTAGAAGTGGTAAAAGGGGGAGCAGGAGACCTGAATGCAGGCTTAATTACAAGGTCAGTTATTTTAAATTCTGAGTGCTGGCATAAAGTTAGTAATTCCTTTACCTCTTCGGCTGAAGCAATTTTACGGGCAAGCTCAGCTGTTAGGGAAACTTTATTGTTCTTATCATCAGTAAACCAGAATTCTGCAGTAAGCCTGTATGAAGAACCTGCTTTGAATGACAGGATTTCTCTTTCTTTTTCCACGATTAGCCTGACAGCAACAGATTGTACCCTTCCGGCTGAAAGGGAAGGTTTGATCTTTTTCCACAGGACCGGTGAAAGTTCAAATCCCACCAAGCGATCAAGTACTCTCCTTGCCTGTTGAGCTTTCACCAGGTTATTGTCAATTGATCGTGGTGCTTTGATGGCATTCTGAATGGCGTCTTTTGTAATTTCATGAAATACAATTCGCCTGGTTTCTTCTTCTTTTAAACCAAGTACCTCGGATAAATGCCAGGCGATTGCTTCTCCTTCGCGGTCTTCATCAGAAGCCAGCCAGATGAGTTTTGCCTGTTTTTTCAATTTTTTTAATTCAGAAACAATCTTTTTTTTCTCATCGGGAACAATATAAACAGGCTTATATTGGTTGTTAATATCAATACCAAAATCCTTTTTAGCAAGATCTCTGATGTGTCCGAAACTTGATTTTACCTGGAAATCTTTACCAAGAAATTTCTCTATAGTCTTTGCTTTTGCAGGTGACTCAACGATAACGAGATTATCTCTCATATATTAATTTTTAGTAAATTTATTTATTTAAAAACAGCACAAAGAAACGGAATTAGCTCAGTAAGATCAAAATTTATTTTTAATAATTGTTATTTTTGCGCTAAATTTATATGGATAAAATGGAAAAAGACAAACCAAATTATAAAAAAGGTATTGTAATCTTTTGGCTGTTATATGTAACCCCAATTGTATTAATTTCATTACTCTTTATTCTGATTTCAAAAGAAAAACTTGGTCCCATGCCAGGGTTTGAGGAGCTGGAGAATCCGGAAAATAACCTGGCAGCAGAAGTTTATTCCGAAGATGGGGAAATTTTGGGTAAGTTCTATATTCAAAACAGAGTCTGGGTAGACTATGAAAAGATTTCTCCCTACGTCATTGACGCATTGATCGCAACTGAAGATATCCGTTTTTATAAACATCCGGGAATTGATTTCAGAGGACTCGCAAGGGTTATGGTTAAAACTGTTTTAATGGGCCAGTCAAGTTCAGGTGGTGGTAGTACCATAACGCAGCAACTGGCAAAGAACTTGTTTCCCAGAGATACTACACATTACAGATGGGGAGTAGTCAGAAAATTAAATCTTGGTTTGGCAAAATTTAAGGAATGGCAAACAGCCGTTAAACTGGAGAGGTCCTACACCAAAGATGAAATAATCACCATGTACCTGAATGTGATTGATTTTCTATATCAGGCAGTTGGGATAAAGTCTGCTGCTGAAGTTTATTTTAATACCACACCTGATTCTCTGAATATTGAACAGGCTGCAATGCTGGTAGGGATGGTGAAAAATCCGGCTGTTTATAATCCGTTACGAAATTATGACAGGATGGTTAATCGCCGGAATACGGTGCTTTCACAAATGACGAAATATGGATACCTGTCAGAGGAAATAGCAGATTCACTGAAGCTGCTTCCTATTGAACTTGATTATAGTGTTGAGAGTCATAATACCGGTTTGGCAACTTATTTCAGAGAATATTTGCGGACAACCATGATCAGGGATAAACCCGAAAGGAAATATTTCTTTTCTAAAGAACAGTATGAAGATGCACTGTATGAGTGGGATAATAATCCTTTGTACGGATGGTGTAAAAAAAATAAGAAACCTGACGGTTCGAATTATAATTTATACAGAGACGGCATTAAGATTTATACCACAATAAATTCCAAAATGCAGGAATATGCAGAAGAAGCAATGCGGGAACACCTGGGATTGGATTTGCAAAAGACATTTAACGCGCATTCAAAATCTTTTAAAAACCCTCCCTATTCTGATGATTTGGAGAAAAGTGAGATAAATCATCTGTTGGATGTAACCATGAGGAGGACAGAACGTTACCGAAAACTCCGTAACAGTGGGGCCTCAAAGGATTCTATTTATGCTGCATTCAATACACCGGTACATATGACTGTTTTCTCCTGGGAAGGAGATATTGATACGCTTATGACTCCAATGGACTCCATAAGGTATTACAAGTATTTTGCCAGGTCAGGACTGATGAGCTTTAACCCACACTCAGGTTATGTTAAGGCTTATGTAGGGGGGCCGGATTCCAGGTACTTCAAATTTGATGCTGTAATGGCTCAAAAGCGACAGGCGGGAAGTACAATTAAACCGTTTTTATATACACTGGCAATGCAGGATGGTTTTACGCCTTGTTATAAAGTGCCGAATGTACCACAGACTTTTAAAGTAAATGATACTACCTGGACTCCTGCCAGTTCAGGGAAAAAGGAATACTGGGGGAAAATGGTTACATTGAAATGGGGGCTTGCCAATTCCGAAAATTATGTTTCTGCCTGGCTGATGAAACAGTTTAATCCGCAATCGGTGATAAATGTTATGCGGAAAATGGGAATTCGCAGTCATGTGGATGCGGTAAATTCTATTTTTCTGGGTACATCAATTTTTACTTTATATGAACTTACAGGTGCCTTTGGAACCTTTGCGAATAAAGGTATTTATACTCAGCCTATTTTTGTGACTCAGATAAATGATAAGAACGGAGACCCTATCAGTGTTTTCCATCCCCGTTTTGAAGAAGCCCTGAGTGAAAAAAATGCTTATCTGATGATGAATCTGCTGGAGGGAGTTGTAAGAGCCGGTACAGGAAGCAGGCTTCGGTATAAGTACCAGTTGATGAATGAAATTGGAGGAAAGACAGGAACAACTCAGAATCAGTCTGACGGTTGGTTTATGGGAGTTACTCCCAATCTGGTAACCGGTGTCTGGACAGGATGGGAAGACCGAAGTATTCATTTTGCCAGTCTGGGACTTGGTTCAGGGAGTAATATGGCACTTCCTATTTTTGGTTTATATATGCAAAAAATTTACAATGATGAATCATTTGCATTTATGCGATCAGATATTTTCGAGCCACCATTAAATTTTGATATAGAGCTGGATTGCGATAAATACAATCAGGAAACAAAGAATAATTATAATATTGAAGAGGAAACGATTTACTAATAAACCGGTAAATGATCCTATACCTTATATTATTATAGGTAAACTTCAGCCAGAAGCGGCATATGATCGGAAGGACAAATACCGTTCCATGAGTCGGTAATTACTCCATGGCGTAAAATCTGCACCTTATTCTTAATAAATATATAATCGATCTTTTTACCTTCTTTGCAGGCTTCGTCAAAACCTCCACCAAAGGTGGTGTCGGGGCCGTAAAAAGGTAAACGGGTAATTTCTTTTGCATCAGTTATCTTTAAAGGATCAGATTCTTTCGTTAACAGCTGGTATGGAATGTCTGTGGCAACTGCATTGAAATCTCCGGTTATGATAACCGGGTAATCTCCGGCAATTTCTTTAACTTTCTGTAAAATCAGCAGGGCACTTTGTTTGCGCGCTTTTTCTCCCCTGTGATCGAAATGTGTATTGAAAAAAAAGAATTCTTTTTGTGTTTTTTTATCCTTAAACTTCACCCAGGTAACGATTCTGTTTAAAGCAGCATCCCATCCTTTTGAAGGCTTTTCAGGCGTTTCAGAGAGCCAGAAGGTTCCACTCTCCAATAACTTAAAACGGGTTTTAAGGTAAAAGACAGGTGCAAATTCCCCCCTGTTTTTACCATCTTTTCTTCCAACTCCATACCATCCATAACCGGGCAGAAGCATTTGCAGGTCTTCCAGCTGATCAGACAATACTTCCTGTAAACCTGCCAGTTCTACCTCATGAAACCGGATCAATGCCCCAACTTTTTCTTTCCGGTTTGGCCAGGCATTGATTCCGTCTCCACTATTGTTATAACGGATATTAAAAGAAAGAGTAGTAAAAGAAAAGTCAGTATTTTTATTATCACTCAGTGATTCAGGATCCGCTATGAATGAAGAAAGAAAAACGGACACAAGGAAGAGCAATGCCGGGGTTTTAAGGTTAAAAGAAAACATACAAAAATATTTAATGAAACAACTGTTTAACAAGATCTTCAATTTTTTCGAGAGCCATCACCTGGATCTTCATGTTTTTTCTGTTGAGGCCTTTCAGATTATATTTTGAGAGATAAACTTTTTCAAATCCAAGTTTTTCAGCTTCGGTTATTCTTTGTTCAATGCGACTGACCGGTCTGATTTCTCCTGACAGTCCTACTTCAGCTGAAAAACATTTCTTCTTATTTACCGGAACATCCAGGCTGGATGATAATATGGAACTGATTACTGCCAGATCAATGGCCGGATCAGCTACTTTAATTCCTCCGGCAATATTTAGGAAAACATCTTTGGAAGCGAGCTTAAATCCTGCTCTTTTTTCCAATACAGCCAGAAGCATATTTAATCTTCGTAAATCAAACCCGGTGGAGGATCTCTGCGGTGTACCATAAACGGCAGAACTTACCAGTGCCTGTGTTTCAATAAGAAAAGGCCGTATCCCGTCGAGTGTGGATGCAATGGTAACCCCGCTGAGGTTTTCATCAAAATGTGAGATCAGTAACTCCGAAGGATTTGAAATTTCATTTAAGCCTTTATTACTCATCTCAAAAAGTCCCAACTCAGAGGTTGAACCAAAACGATTTTTATTAGCCCTGAGGATTCGGTAAAGATAATTCCGGTCTCCTTCGAAATAAAGTACGGTGTCAACAATATGTTCAAGTACTTTTGGTCCGGCCAGGCTCCCGTCTTTAGTAATGTGGCCGATGAGTATAACCGGCACGCCGGATTCTTTGGCATAGCCTAGCAACTCACTTGCACTCTCCCTGACCTGGGAGACACTGCCCGGAGAAGATTCAATCTTGTCTGTATGGATAGTTTGTATGGAATCGATGATCACAATATCCGGAAGTACAACATGTATCTGGGAGAAGATATTTTCAAGATTGGTTTCACTCAGGATAAAACAATTCTCATTTGCATTGCCTATTCTGTCGGCCCGGAGCTTTATTTGTTGTTCAGATTCCTCTCCGGAAACATAAAGTATTTTATGCAGGTTTGTTTTTAATGCCAGCTGCAATGCCATGGTGGATTTTCCGATTCCAGGCTCACCACCCAGGAGGATGAGGGATCCGGGAACCATTCCCCCTCCTAGTATCCGGTCAAGTTCATTGATTCCGGAAACGATTCTTTCAGAATTGGATAGGCTGATATCTGATAAAGCTTTTGGGGAAGCTTTTGTTTTAGATATTCTTGCTGAAAACGGTTTTGGTTTCTGAATGATTTCTTCAACATATGTATTCCATTCATTGCATACAGGGCATTTGCCTATCCACCTGGGTGAGTTTGCACCACAATTCTGACAAACATAAATACTCTTTGTTTTAGACATTCAATTTATTTATTAAGGGATAATAAGAAAAGGTAAAGGTAAACAATTCCCCGGTTAAATCCGTCAGGTTTTAATTGATTTACCGCTGGACCATTACGTTAAAGATCTCTAATTTGAGTCTGTCTATTAACTCGGTGCCAGATTCAGAAAGCTCAATATCTCTCCTGAGTTTTCTGGGAAGATAGCTGACTTTATGGACAGACACCAATTAACGAAGTCCTTTTACTTTGTCAATTAACGCTGCAGTAGAGTACCCTTTTAAATGTTCAAGGATAACAACTTTCCCGCCATTTGCTGTCACAAACTCAGCACCGGGGTCGCCCTCAATAATAAAATCTTCTCCTTTTACCAGAACATCCGGCCGGATCATTTTAATGATATTTTCTGAATTTTTATCATCAAATAAAACCACGTGATCTACAAATCTTAAAGAAGCAGTTAAAATTGACCGGGTTCCCTGATCCTGGACCGGGCGACCATCACCTTTGACTTTGCCAATAGACAGGTCAGAATTTAAGCCGATAATAAAGACATCTCCCAGGTCTGAGGCTTCAGCAAGGAATTTGATATGGCCCCGGTGAATCAGGTCAAAGCAACCATCCGTAAATACAATTCTTTTTTCCTGGAACCTGTAAACGGCCAAAACATTTAGAAGCTCATTTTGTGCTGTTACCTTCCCCTGAATGAAATAATACTGATTCATTTCTTTTAGCTTTTATTTTTAGCTGAAAGATACGAATTTTTTTGATTTAACATGATGATAAGTAGAGAAATAGCACCTAAAACAATGATAAAAATAGTTTGCGATTCATGAGAGATTGTTGCATAAACCAATCCTTTTTCCCTGGGGATTCCATAAATGGTAAGTCCCAGGGAAACAATCCAGTGAAATGCACCCATACCACCCTGTACGGGAGCAACCATCCCCAGGGATCCCACAACCAGCATAAATAAACCATCAATAGGTTTTAAATGAGATGTTTCCGGAATTGAAAAAAACATTACCCAGGTTAAAAGAAAATACATGGACCAGATAAAAAAGGTATATAAAATAAAAGCGGTGAATCGTTTCATTTTATATACTGATTTAAATCCTTCCATAACTCCCCGCATAATTTTTTTAAATTTTTGAATAAGGGTCAGGTGGGCAAATTTTTTCAGGAGAAACCAGACCAGGCCCGACAGAAGAAAAAATACTGCGGCAATAAACCCAATTTGCCAGACAGAAGCGAACATATCTGAAAATTTTTTCTCCAGCATGATAAAAACATGTTCTTTCAGGAAACTTCCAAAAAAATTAAGTTTGGCGAAGAATACAATAAAAGTGATCAGGATCAGACTCAGCATATCGATAACTCTTTCAACAATTACAGTTCCGATCAGTGAGTCAAAAGGAATCTTATCGGTTTTGTATAAGGATCCACATCGCGTAATTTCTCCCAGTCGTGGTGCCGCAAGGTTGGCAAAATATCCGATCATCACCGCATAAAAAGTATTGGATAACCTGGGATTGAAGCCAAGGGGCTCAATAAGGATTTTCCAGCGGGCTGCCCTTCCGATATGACTCAGCAGGCTGATTACAAGTGCCAGCCCAACCCATCTGTAATCTGCATTTTTCAGGTCTGTCCAGAGGCTTTCCAGATCAATTCCTTTAAATGCCAGAATTAATAAGGCTATCCCAAAAGCAAGGAACACAAAATATTTTACTGAGTTCAGGATTTTCTTTCTCAAAGGATGGTTTATTTGAGAAGTTTGTTTGTGTTTGTATCCGGGAAAACCAAACTGGGCTTAAAAGATTTTGCCTCTTCAGCTTCCATCATAGCATAGCTGATGATGATTATAACATCTCCCACTGCAGCTTTCCTTGCGGCAGCACCGTTCAGACAGATATCACCGGAGCCTCTTTCTCCTTTGATAACATAGGTTTCTAACCGTTCTCCGTTATTGATGTTTACGATTTGAACTTTTTCATTTTCAATAATGTTGGCCGCATCCATTAAATCTTCATCAATGGTGATACTGCCAACATATTGCAGGTTAGCCTCAGTAACTGAAACTTTATGAATCTTTGATTTGGCAACATGTATTAACATAACGGTACAAAGGTACGGATAATGAGAATAAGTTCAAAAAATCAACGTATAAATACAATTTTTATTCTGTTATCCGAAATTAAAATTTTATGTTATCAATTAACCTGATTTCCCCGGCCTTAACAGCTATACATCCATAAATGTCAGTAGATTCATTCCAGCTTTTAACCGGTAAAAGGGTGGTTTCATCCACAATTTCAAAATATTCAACCGAAAGATATGGACTTTTGTTAATTTGCCGGATGGTTTTTTCCTTAACTATTTCAATCTTTTCCTTTTTACGGAGATTTACAGCTTCGAGCAAAGATTTATAAATTACCGGAGCTGCTTTTCGTTCATTTTTTCCGAGTAATTGATTCCTGGAGCTCATCGCTAATCCATCACTCTCCCTTACAATGGGCATTCCAACAACTGAAACCGGAATTTTCAGCATCTCAACCAGCTTTCGGATAATGGCAAGTTGTTGGAGGTCCTTCTCTCCAAAAAATGTAAGATCAGGATTAACTAAGCGGAACAAGACACTGACTACCTGACCAACCCCGTTAAAATGCCCAGGCCTGTTTTTCCCTTCCATTATCTTATCAAGATGCCCAAAATCAAAGATCCGGTTATCCGGTTCAGGATAAATCTCTTTTTCCATGGGGACATACACAATGTCATTCTCCCTGAGAATCCTGTCAAGATTATTCAGGTCTTTCTGAAGATCCCTTGGATAATTTTTCAAGTCGTTTTCATCATTAAACTGAGTTGGATTTACGAAGATGCTTATTACAGTAAGCGGAGTATGCCTGACAGCTTCGTTTACCAGTGAAAAATGTCCCTTATGTAAAGCTCCCATTGTAGGAACAAATCCAACAGGCCGGGTATTCCCTTTCAGGGAGTTTAACTCTTTTGTATTTTTTGCGATTTTCATTATTTATGAATTGGGAAATCGGATATATTGTTGCACATATTGCACCCCATTTGTAATAAAAAATCTGTTAAAACAATTTTCAAATCAGGTAGAATTAATTTCTGCAAATTTACACTGAAAAGTAGAGAAATATTCCTTTTAAATTTAGAAATTAATTAAAAACTTATTAATCAACAGGTTTAATTATCATATAATTATGAAAAGTCGATAGATATATACTAAATTCCAATATTTTTATTAATTTTGTGCTTTATTTAGAATCTAAGGCCATTTGATCCATGAAAAGCCATAAAATATTATTTGTTTCTCAGGAAATTACACCTTATCTCCCTGAGAACGAAATGTCTTTAGTTGGCCGCTACCTTCCGCAGGGAATACAGGAAGAAGGAAGTATGATACGTACTTTTATGCCAAGATATGGAATAGTAAACGAAAGAAGGCATCAGTTACATGAAGTAATACGCTTGTCAGGGATGAACCTGATTATTGAAGACACAGATCACCCTTTGATCATTAAAGTCGCTTCAATCCAGTCTGCCAGAATGCAGGTTTATTTTATAGATAACGAAGAGTATTTTCATCGTAAATTTACTTTGAAGGATCAGAAGGAAAAAGATTTTAAGGACAATGATGAACGTGCTGTATTTTTTGCCAGGGGAGTTCTGGAAACGGTAAAAAAGCTGCGCTGGTCACCGGATATCGTACATTGCATGGGTTGGTTTACAGGCCTTGTACCTTTGTACCTTAAGAGAGCCTTTGCCGACGATCCTCTGTTTTCGAACTCAAAAGTCATTTATTCAGTATATAACGATACTTTTACAAGACCCTTGAATAAGGAATTTAGAAAAAAACTTATGGTTGAAGGTATCAATAATGAAGATTTGTCCGTTTTAAAAAGTGCTGATTTTATAAATTTGAACAGGCTGGCTATTCAATACTCTGACGGAGTGATTGAAGGGAGTAAAACAATTACTCCTGAAATTAAATCTTTTATTAAAAAAGAAAATAAGCCTTTGCTTGGTTATCAGGGGGATGAAAACTATTTAACTGCCTATTCTGATTTTTATGATCAAATCTTAAACGGAATAACTGATGCTGAAACTAAATAAACGAACTGTACTCCTGTTTTTCCCGGTTTTATTTCTCTTTCTTTTTTCCTGTGAAGAACCTTCCAGTGATATAGGAATAGGTTTTAAGCTTCCCGACCAAAGAATGAATGTTTATAATTCGGATACTATTACGGTAACCGGTTTGGTTTACACCATGGACTCTATACGTGGGGATGATCCGGTATACTCATTGTTGGGAGAACGATTAGATCCGGTTTTTGGTACAGCCAAAGCATCTATTGTAACTCAGCTTCGCCTTTCAGACAGGTTTGAGCCCGGAGATGGTGCAAAAACAGACTCTCTGTTCCTAATACTTTTGAAAAAGGATGTTTACGGAGATGAAAATTCCATGATGCATCTTACGGTTCGTCAGTCTTTTAATACCATATTCTTAGACTCAACATATTATTCCAACTTTAATGTACATGACTCTTTAGGCACTGAAATTTTAGGAGAAGTTGATTATCTTGCCGGAGATTCAATAATAAGAATTGCCCTGGATACTTCTTTTGGTAACTGGCTGATATCTGACCCGGATGCACTGGTAAGCCAGGCAGCGTTCCAGAGTCATTTTAAGGGTCTTTATCTTGAGTCGGAAAATATCTCTGGAGGAGAAGGAGGGTTGACAATTTTGGATTTACTCTCTGCAAATTCTTTTCTGGCATTTTATTATAGTAATAATATTACTGATTCACTTCGGTTTGGATTTGAAATTAATACTCAAACAGCCCGTATTTCTATATTTGAACATGACTACACTACCGCAGATGAAGCAACAAAAATCAGACATTTGAATGATGGTATCCAGGATACTGTAATTTATGCTCAGGGAATGTCAGGAGTTTATACCAAAATATCATTGCCTAATTTTGAAACATGGAGAGATTCTATGCCAATGGCAATTAATATGGCTGAATTTATTCTTGAACTTGATGATACAACAAGCATTGCCCTGGAAGCAAATCCACCTGCAAATGCCTATGATTTACTTCTCAAAGACGAAAACGGGCAATTCGCTTTACCTATTGATACTCAGTTCGGAGAAGATTATTCCGGAGGCAGCCTGGATACTTCTACGGTACATTTCAGAGTTACTCAACATTTACAGGATTACCTGGAAGGTAAAAATGATTTAACTGATTTTTATCTTTATGTCAGGTCACAGAAAACAGTTCCGAACCGTACTATCTTCAATAGCCCGTCAAATTCAAATAAGCTAAAATTCCGGTTTATTTACACACGGATGAAAGAATAGTTTCTTTTTGAAATAAATCAGGAATTTCAATATTCAATTTGTAATCTCAGGTTTTTTTGGACATGGTTCTGTTTTTCCGCTTATATCTGTATTTTTTTGCTTCAAAAATCGCATTCTTTTTAAATACTTCAGTCTCAGGTTTTTTATAATTCCGGATACTATTTTTGGTAGTAACAAATACTCTTTTCTGACGTATAAAAGATATATTTGTTTTTTGCTAACCATAAAGATTCATTATGTGTGGTATTGTTGGATACATTGGAAATAAACCTGCCTATCCTATTCTTATTAACGGGCTGAAAAGGTTGGAATACAGAGGTTATGACTCAGCCGGAATCTCGATTCTTAATGCTGAATCAAAAATCTACAAATGCAGAGGTAAGGTAAACGATCTTGAAACGCATATTAACGGAAGAAATATTACAGGAAATATCGGCATTGGCCATACCCGGTGGGCCACACACGGTGTACCAAATGATGTGAATGCTCATCCTCATAAATCACAGAACGGACATTTTACTTTGATCCATAACGGGATTATAGAAAATTATTCCGAACTGAGAACGGAGCTTATGGACAGAGGTTACGAATTTAAGAGTGAAACAGATACTGAAGTTCTGGTAAATCTGATTGAACACTTATACATCAAAACAAAAACTTCGGCAGAGAATGCTGTCCGGCTGGCTTTGCAGAGGGTGATAGGTGCCTATGGACTAGTTATTATAGCAAAGGATGAACCGGATAAGTTAATTGCTGCAAGAAAAGGCAGCCCCCTTGTTATAGGGGTGGGAAACGGAGAGTACTTTCTTGCATCAGATGCAACTCCCATCATTGAATATACCAATAAGGTAATTTATCTCAAAGATGGGGAGATGGCTGTTTTAAAAAGAGATAATCTTGATCTTAGCTCTATTGATAACCATAAGCATACACCTTCAAAAGTTCAGACCATCGATCTGGATATCGGAGAAATTGATAAAGGTGAATTTGAGCATTTTATGCTGAAGGAAATATTTGAACAACCTAAATCTATCCGGGATACTTTTAGGGGACGGATTTCTATGGAAAAACACATCATTTCATTAGGCGGGTTATTTGAAGTCATGCCTCGCCTGGTTGATGCCAAAAGAATAATTATTGTGGGATGCGGTACATCCTGGCACGCAGGTCTGGTAGGTGAATACCTGCTGGAGGAATTTGCGAGGATACCGGTTGAGGTGGAATACGGATCAGAGTTCAGATACCGTAATCCTGTTATCCTGGGAGATGATATTGTGATAGTAATAAGTCAGAGTGGAGAAACCGCTGATTCATTGGCTGCAATTAAAATGGCTAAAGAGGCCGGAGCATTGGTTCTGGGGATCTGTAATGTTGTGGGCTCCAGTATACCCCGTGAAACCATGGGAGGGGTTTATACACATGCAGGCCCGGAAATCGGAGTTGCTTCAACGAAAGCATTTACAGCCCAGGTTACAGTACTTACAATGCTGGCAATGTGGCTGGGGAAGAAAAGAAGATTATTGAAGGAAGAAACATATCTGAAATTTATTACCGAATTGCAGGAAATCCCCGATCGTATTGAAGATATTCTTAAAAATAATGATCAACTAAAAGAAATTGCCGCTAAATATAAAGATGCAAACAACTTCCTGTATCTTGGGAGGGGTTACTCTTTTCCGGTTGCTTTGGAAGGGGCATTAAAGCTAAAAGAAATATCATATATTCATGCCGAAGGATATCCTGCTGCCGAGATGAAACACGGTCCTATTGCCCTGATCGATAAAAAAATGCCTGTGGTTTTTATAGCTCCGAAGGATGATTCGTATGATAAAATTGTGAGTAACATACAGGAAGTCAAATCAAGAGGAGGTATTGTAATCGCAGTAGTAAATGAAGGAGATAAAACCATTAAAGGAATGGCCGATCATGTGATTGAAGTTCCTGAAACCAACCTCGCTTTAATGCCCTTACTAACGGTAATACCTTTGCAGCTTCTTTCGTATCATATTGCCATAATGAGAGGATGTAATGTTGATCAGCCCCGTAATCTGGCCAAATCAGTAACCGTTGAATAAAAATCACAAAATGAGCACGTACAGGAAACTAAAAGTTAACGAGATATCGCTATTAAAAAAGCATAATTGTTCCTCTGAAAACTGGTCAAAAGTTAAGGTGGCAGGTAATTTTGACCCTGAAAGGGTCCATTCCGTCAGGTTTTCCGGGGATATTCGGTTAGGTGGTTTTGAAAAAACAATCTCCTGTTCCAATGGCATGAAAAAGCATTCCGGAATATATCATGCCGTACTTCATAATTGTACAGTAGGTGATAACAGTTATATTGCTCATGTTCATAATAATCTGGCAAATTATGATATTGAGAAGGATGTTTTTATTGAAAACGTTGATGTGGTGGAAGTAAACACCAGAACATCTTTTGGAAACGGGGTTGAAGTAAATGTGCTGGACGAAACCGGAGGCAGGAAATTGCCGGTTTTCAATAAACTTTCTGCCCAACTGGCCTATATGCTTGCCATGTACCGGCATCGTCCGGGAATGATTGAAGCCGTGAATGATATGGTGAAAAAATATGCTGATAAACAATCATCAGACCGCGGAGTAATTAAAAGGGGAGCAAGGATAATAAACACAAGAATTATCAGAAATACCTATATAGGGGAATATTGTGAAATTAACGGTGCCGAACAACTTGAGGAAGGCAGTCTGAACAGTACCGGAACAGCACCGGTATTTATCGGACCTGGGGTAATTATGAAAGGATTTATTGTTTCATCCGGCTCAAAGGTCTCGGATTCAACAATCATTGAGCACTGCTTTATCGGGCAGGCCTGTGATCTGGGGAAACAATATTCGGCCGAACATTCCCTGTTTTTTTCAAATAGTGTGGGATACCATGGTGAGGCCTGTTCTATTTTTGCCGGTCCTTATACGGTTACTCATCACAAATCAACTTTGCTGATTGCGGGTATGTTCTCCTTCCTGAATGCGGGAAGTGGCTCCAATCAGAGCAATCACATGTATAAGCTCGGACCACTGCATCAGGGAGTTGTGGAGAGAGGTTCAAAAACAACCAGCGACTCTTATTTGCTATGGCCCTCTAAAGTTGGTCCCTTTACACTGGTTATGGGCCGGCACTATAAAAATTCAGATACTTCATGCCTGCCATTTTCTTATCTTATAGAAAGCAATGACGAAAGTATTCTGGCTCCAGGGGTGAATCTCAGAAGTGTGGGTACCATCAGGGACGCACAAAAATGGCCGAAAAGAGACAAAAGAACAGATCCGGAAAAACTGGATTTAATTAATTTTAAATTATTGAGCCCTTTTACAGTACAAAAAATGATAGAGGGAAGAGACCTGCTTTTAAAATTAAAGAAATATTCAGGTGAGAAATCTGAATTCTATTCCTATGAGAATGTGAAAATACCACGGTCATCTCTTGAAAGAGGAATAAAAATGTATAACCTGGCTATCGATAAGTACCTGGGAAATACATTAATTAAAAGACTGGCAGGAAGAAAATTTAAAGCCGATGGAGAAGTCAGGGAAAGGCTGAAGCCGGATACGGATACCGGTACCGGGAAATGGATTGATCTTGCCGGGCTGTTTGTTCCTTTAAGTGTGGTAGATGAGATGATTGACAGCATTGAATCCGGACAAATTAAAACGCTTGAGGAGATCAGTAAATACTTTAAAGACATTGACCGCGACTATGACATGTACGAGTGGACCTGGGCCATCGATACCCTGCTGAAAGAAGCCGGAACAAACATTAGTAACATCTGGGCCAGGGATGTAATTTACTTTATTGAAAAGTGGAAAAAGAGCGTTGTGGAACTGGATAAGATGCTTTATAACGATGCTAAAAAAGAATTCGCCCTGATTGCACAAACCGGTTACGGAATTGACGGAGATGAAGCTACAAAACTGAAGGATTTTGAATACGTCAGAGGTGATTTTGAGAAAAATCCCCAGGTGCTCGCAATTCAGGAGCATATGAAGAAAAAATCAGCACTTGGAGATAAGATGATTGAGCAGATGAAAAAAATTCTGGATTAAATCTGAACTTTATCTTTCCAGATACTGCTTGTCATAATAATTTTCGTAATCTCCTGAAATAACATTCTGCAGCCAATCGTTATTATTCAGGTACCATTCAACAGTTTTTGCCAATCCCGTTTCAAAATTCAACGCAGGTTCCCATCCGAGTTCTCCGGAAATTTTGGAAGAATCAATAGCATATCTCAGATCATGGCCAGCCCTGTCCTTCACAAAAGTGATCAGTTGTCCGGATGTTTCGGGTTTCCGGTTTAGTTTCCGGTCCATGATTTCGCATAGTTTAGTGATCAGGTCAATATTTTTCCATTCGTTGTTTCCCCCGATATTATAGGTTTCTCCTTTTCGTCCTGAATGATAAACCAGGTCAATAGCCGCGGCATGATCTTCCACATACAACCAGTCCCTGATATTTTCACCCTTACCATAAACAGGGATTTGCTTCATGTTCAGAATATTATTTATTACCAGTGGAATTAGTTTCTCCGGAAATTGGTTTGGTCCGTAATTATTGGAGCAATTGGAAACCACAACAGGCAATTTATATGTATGGGAAAAGGCCCTCACAAGATGGTCGGAACTCGCTTTTGATGCAGAGTACGGACTGCGGGGATCGTACGGGGTTTTCTCTGTAAAAAGTCCGGTATCTCCCAGTGACCCATAAACTTCATCTGTTGAAATATGATAAAAGCAATCGAATTCCCCTCCTCTGTCCATAAGTTCCCTTGAGGCAGTAAGCAGATTCCCGGTACCAATTACATTGGTATGAACAAATTCCATAGGATTTGTAATGGACCGGTCCACATGCGATTCGGCCGCAAGATGAATGACACCGCTAAAATTATACTTGTCAAATAATTTTCTGATAAATTCCTGATCTACAATATCTCCTTTAATGAAAGTATAATTGGGTTCATGTTCAATATCTTTCAGGTTTTCCAGATTCCCGGCGTAAGTAAGTTTGTCCAGATTAAAAATCTGATATTGAGGATACCTTTTTACAAATCTTCTCACAACATGTGAGCCAATAAACCCGGCTCCACCTGTGATCAGTATTTTCTTAATAATTCCCATTGGTTTAAGATTTAGTTTTACGGATTCAGGCTCCGGTAATGTTTCTCCCATTGCCAGGCTGTTCTCACAGCTTCATCCAGAGAACTTTTGGTTTTCCATCCAAGTTCATTGTTTGCCAGTGTAGTATCTGCCCAAATTTGCTCAATGTCACCAGGCCTCCTTTTTGCAACTTCATAATTTAGTTTTACTCCTGATACCTTTTCGAATGATCTTATCATTTCAAATACAGAAACCCCGTTTCCTGTTCCCAGGTTAAAAACTTCAAAGTTTGCTTTGTTCTTGTCAGTGAGTAATCGTTCAATGGCAACCACATGAGCCTTCGCCAGGTCAACCACATGCAGGTAATCCCGAATGGCAGAACCATCAGGAGTATTGTAATCATCACCAAAGACCCTTAGTTTATCACGAATGCCTATGCCTGTTTGAGTTATGAAAGGAACCAGGTTATCCGGTACTCCCAATGGAAGTTCACCAATCAGGGCGGTAGGATGCGCTCCGATAGGATTAAAATACCGGAGTGAGATGGCCCGGTTAAAATCAGATGCGTCCATGGTATCCCTTATGATTTCTTCAGATACTTGTTTTGTATTTCCATAAGGAGAAGATGCAGGCAAAATGGGGGTATTTTCAGTAACCGGAAGTTCTTTAGCCTGACCGTAAACCGTACAGGAAGAGGAGAAAACCAGATTTGAAATATGAAACTTCTCCATATTCTCGAGGATATTCATCAATGAAACCAGATTATTTCTGTAATACTTCAGTGGATTTTCAACCGACTCACCTACTGCTTTTGATGCGGCAAAATGAATAACCGCAGCAATATCAATATTTTTCTTAAAAAAAGAATAAACTCTTTCCCTGTCGCAAAGATCAAATTTCTCAAATGCCGGACGGATACCGGTAATTGCCTGAATACCATCAAGAGAATCAATGCTGGAATTGGAAAGATTATCTACAATTACCACATCATAATTTTTTTCCTGAAGTTCAACTACAGTATGTGACCCGATATATCCGGCTCCTCCGGTAACTAATACTTTTTTACTCATTATAAGTGCTTGATTTAAAATACAAATTTACAAATAAAACCGCTTTATGTACTTAAAAAACAACAGGTACACAAAACGGTTTGTATAAATTTGGAAAACAGTGCTTTACGCAAATCTGAAAAAAACAGATTTATAAGCTCCAGTAGGTAATATCCTTAATTTTCCCCCTGTAAATGCCTTTAATGTCTATCAATAAGCCATTCTCATTGAGGATTGATTTAAAATAATCTTCATCCAGATCAAGATATTCTTTATGATTAACAGCTATAACAATTGCATTGTAGTTTTTCCCGTTTTTCTCTTTGATCTCAAAGCCATATTCTTTCTTAACTTCTTCCGGATCTGCATAAGGATCCGTAACTTCCACATTCAGACCAAATGAATGAAGTTCATTCACGATATCCACAACTTTGGAATTCCTGATATCACTTACATTTTCCTTAAAAGTTGTTCCCATAATCAGTGTTTGGGAATCTTTCAGGTTTGTACCTGAAGCAATCAGCTTTTTTACGATCTGTTTGGCAACATATCCACCCATAGAATCATTGATAAACCGGCCTGAATTGATCATCTGGGCATGATATCCCAGTTCCTTTGCCTTGTAAGTCAGGTAATAAGGGTCAACACCAATACAATGTCCGCCAACCAGTCCCGGAAAAAACTTCAGGAAATTCCATTTGGTACCTGCCGCTTCCAGCACTTCATAGGTATTAATATCCATCCGGCTGAAAATAATAGATAACTCATTCATAAACCCGATGTTTATGTCACGCTGGGTGTTCTCAATGATCTTAGCTGCTTCAGCAACCTTGATGGAACTCGCCCTGTGAACTCCGGCAGTGATAATCATTTCATAGACCCGGGCAATTTCGTCCAGAGATTCATCATCACTTCCGGAAACTACTTTTACAATTTTGGTGAGTGTGTGCTCATGGTCTCCAGGGTTGATTCTTTCGGGAGAAAACCCCACTTTAAAATCATCCTGAAATTTCAATCCGGAAGTTTTTTCAAGTAAAGGAATGCATTCTTCTTCAGTACATCCCGGATAAACAGTTGATTCATAAACAACGTAATCTCCTTTTTCTAAAACATTGCCTACCGTTTTTGTTGCCGCCAGCAAAGGGGTCAGGTCGGGCAGGTTATGGTCATCAATCGGAGTGGGTACTGCAATGATGTGAAAAGAAGCTTTCTTAAGATCTTCAGGATTGGAAGTAAGAAGAATATCTGTATTGTCAAATGCTTCTGAAGGCAGTTCATTGCTGGGATCAATCTTCTTTTTCATCAAATCTACCCGTTCCGGTTTAATGTCAAACCCTATAACCGGTACTTTTTTTGCAAATTCCAATGCAATCGGAAGGCCTACATACCCCAGACCAATGAGTGATATAGCTTTTTCTTTGTCTTTAATTTCCTGATACATAATAATAGGTTTTTAGTCAATATTTTTACACAAAGGATGAAAATCTCCTTTCAGTCCAACAGGCTTTGCATTTCTTATATTATAAACGGTTTCAATGGGCTTCCTGACCTGTTCAATTCCAAATCCTTCTCCTGCAAGTATATGCTCATAGCTCTTTGTATGCAGATCAGTAAATCCTTCACTAAATTCAAATTCTTCTCCATCCAGTTTCAATGACCGGTAAGTTCTAAGCCCTGTTTGTTTAATTTTCTCCGGGATATCATTATAATCAACACTCAACAACCACCTTACTCTGGCATTTTTCAGCTTAAGGAAACCGGCAACTTTATTATCCTTGGAAATATGAACAACATTTTCGGTGATATCACCAAATATCCAGGACAACATATCAAAGAAATGTACTCCAATATTGGTAGCAACTCCTCCGGACTTTGACATTTCTCCTTTCCAGGAGAAAAAATACCAGTTTCCCCGGCTGGTTATGTAAGTAAGGTCAATGTCATAGATTTTATTTTTGGGCCCGTTTTCAATTCTTTTTTTCAATGCCATTACGGATGGGTGAAGTCGTAACTGTAAGATATTGAAAACTTTTCGGCCGGTTTCTATTTCAAATTCCTGCAAAGCATCTACATTCCATGGATTCAGGACCATGGGTTTTTCACAAATGGCATTGGCCTGCTGCCTTAATGCAAAACGAATATGGGAATCGTGCAAATAATTGGGCGAACATATACTCACATAGTCTGTGTGTTTTCCTTCTCTTTTTAATTTATCAAGGTGTCTGTCAAAGCGTTCAAATTCTACAAAAAAGTCAGCTTCAGGGAAATACTGATCGATTACCCCCACACTGTCAAAAACATCAAGTGCAGCATTCATATGATTTCCGGTTTCCTTAATGGCTTTAAGGTGTCTTACGGCAATGTATCCGGCTACACCTATGATGGCAAAATTCTTTGGTTCAGCACTCATTGTATTCATTTAATCAGCTTGGTAAAATTAATAATAGAAAGCTTGTTATTTAGTATTTTTTGACGAACAGCATTTAATCGTTGATAATTGAGACATTTCCGTCCTTCAACAAATATTCTTCTTTACTTTCCGGGCAAACAGCCTTATTTTCGTTATCGAAATGAAGGCGGTGTCCAAACCGGCTCATAAAACCTACATGTTTACCCGGATTTCCTACTACAAGAGAAAATGGTTTAACGTCTTTTGTAACTACTGCTCCGGCACCAATAAAAGAGTATTCTCCCAGAGTAATACCGCATATGATAGTAGCATTTGCACCAATTGAGGCACCTTTTGAAACCAGCGTTTTCAGGTATTCACTTTTTCGGTTTACAGCACTCCGTGGGTTAATCACATTCGTAAAAACCATTGAAGGACCAAGGAAAACATCATCTTCACAGATCACTCCGGTATATATGGAGACATTATTCTGCACTTTGACATTATTCCCCAGAACAACATCCGGAGATACAACTACATTCTGGCCGATATTACAATTTTCACCTATTTTACTTCGGGTCATGATGTGCGTAAAATGCCAGATGCGGCAGCCTTTTCCAATCTGGCATCCTTCATCAATTACGGCAGTTTCGTGAGCAAAATAATTCTTTTCCATAAATTACAATGTATTCAAAACTTCAATAAAAGTTTTAGTAATGTGCTGAATCTGTGTATCCGTCAGTTCCGTATGTATGGGAAGGGAAATTACCGATTCACTCAGTTGGTTTGTTATCTCAAAGTCTGCTTCACTATATTCAGGCCGGGAATAAGCTTTTTGCCTGTGAATGGGCACCGGATAGTAGATCATAGCAGGTACTTTACTTTCCATCATCCTTTTCTGGAGCAAATTCCTGTCAATCCCTTTGGTTTTTAATGTATATTGATGATATATATGATCTGACCACGATACTTTTGCCGGAGTAATAAGATTTTCATGATTACCCAGAATTGTATCATATTGTTCAGCGGCAATTTTACGTGCACTGTTATATTCATCCAGATATTTCAGCTTGACGTTTAATATGGCTGCCTGTAGGGTGTCCAGACGTGAATTTACACCAATGTAATCATGATAATACCGGGTTTTCATCCCATGATTCACAATGTATCTTAATTTTTCTGCCAGTTCATCATTATTTGTAAAAATCGCTCCGCCGTCACCATAGGCACCCAGGTTCTTTGACGGGAAAAATGAGGTACAACCCATATCTCCGATGGTACCTGCTTTTTTACTCTCTCCTGAATTGAAATGGTATGTGGCACCGGTTGCCTGAGCGGTATCTTCAATTACCTTTAGACCGTATTTAGCTGCAATTTTCAGAATTTCTTCCATATTTGCACACTGCCCAAACAGATGAACAGGAATAATAGCTTTTGTATTTTTATTTATAGCATTCTCCAGGGCTTCAATGTCTATGGTAAAATGATTTGGGTCCACATCCACCAAACGGGGTGTAAGTCCAAGCAATGCAATTGTTTCAACGGTGGCTACAAATGTAAAATCAGGGGTGATCACTTCATCTCCCGGTTTTAAATCCAGCGACATTAAAGAAACCTGTAGAGCATCCGTTCCGTTTCCACAAGGAATAACATGCTTTACACCCAGATAATTCTCTAAATTACCGGCAAATTCTTTTACTTCGGGTCCGTTAATGAATGAAGTTGATTCCAGTACTTTACGGATTGCCTGGTCAACCTCATTCTTTATTTTATCATACTGACCCTTCAGGTCAACCATTCTTATTTCAGCCATAAATAACGACTTTAACTTTAAGTGTACGAAAATAGTGAAATATGTTGCATTTTAATCAAAAAAACAGATCGTTTTAGCATCTTTTTTAAGCTTTTCATTCATTTCTTAAAAATACAAGGTGTTAAAACTCAAAATAAAAATATTTATGTAACAATATGACTTAGAATTGCGTAACTCAAAACAGTATCCCTTTTATCAAATTTTTTCGTAAAAAGTAAACTTTTTCATTTTCAATTTTATATTTTTGTATGAAACAAAAAAAGTTCAAATTGGACATTTCAAATAATATTAAGGACTTATTATACCGCCACGATTGTGTTATTCTCCCGGGCTTTGGAGGATTTGTGGCTAACTATAAACCGGCGGCGGTCGATTATGACCGGAATATTTTTTCACCACCTTCTAAAAACATCAGTTTTAACAGCCAGCTAACACACAATGATGGTTTACTGATCAGTGATGTTTCTTATTCCTCCGGGCTGGCTTATCTGGATGCAAAACGAAATGTTGAAGCTTATATCAGGGAACTTAAATCACAATTGGAAAAGGGAAGGAAAGTTATTATTGAAGAACTTGGAGCTTTCCATTATGATAAACAAAAGCTACTTCAATTTGAACCGGATAAACTGAAGAATTATTTAATTGATTCATTCGGCTTGTCCACTTTTGAGTTTTCTTTACTGGAGGAATATGATGTCAGGAAAAGAATCCAGCCAAAACTCAGGACTCCTGAAAAAAATATCAGAAGACAAAAGATACTGAGAAGAACACTTATTGCTGTTCCCCTGCTGGCTGCACTGGTATTGATTCCTTTGAAAACCAATCTTCTGAAAACAAATACGCTGTCCTTTCATCCTGTTAATAAGAATACGGAAATAGTTAACAACCCTTCCAACCCGGTAGTTCAGGAAGAAGCGGGTTTTGTTGCTTCGGAACAGCGGACAACTTCCAGGGAAGATATTGACAAAAAAGAAACAGATGTTTCGGAAGAAGCCGATGTCAGGGCTGAAAAAACTACTCCAGAAAATACGGTGGAAAGTTTGGAAAATATTATACCTGTTTCTGTTCCCGAAAAAAGATACGATATTGTAGCGGGAAGTTTTAAAGAAAAACAAAATGCTTCCCGGTTAAGTAATTCTCTTTTAAATGAGGGCTATGCAACGGAATTATTAGAAGCTCCAAATGGTTTTTATCGTGTACTTATTGCTGGTTCTCCCACCTTCACGGTAGCCCGCAAGGAAATGTATAAATTCAGCTATAGTCACCCTGGTGAAGATTACTGGCTATTGAAGCGGAAGTTTTAGAGCAGTTTATACAGGTTACCGGATTTCATATTATTCTTTACTTTATTTCAAACTCTGTAAAAAGAGTCACAGGTATTGACAGGATATTTTATGTATCCTGAAGTAGTTTTGACTTTATATTTCAGTAAAAAATCAAATTTATGAAAATTGCATTAATTCAACAGGCGGCCACACCAAACAGAAAAGCAAACAGGGAAAAAGGAATGGAAGCGGTAAAGGAAGCGGCTTCAAACGGGGCTAAGATCATTTGTTTCTCAGAACTGGCATTTGATCCTTTTTATCCTCAGGTTCCTGCCACTCAGAAAGAACTGGATCTGGCAGAGCCTGTGCCCGGTCCTACTACATTGCTTTTTTCCAGACTTGCAAAGGAGCTGAGTGTAGTGATCGTACTTAATTTGTTTGAGAGAGATGGTGAGCACACCTTCGACACTTCTCCTGTAATAGATGCGGATGGAACTTTATTGGGTACAACACGAATGATTCATATTACGGAATACCCCTGTTTCCATGAGCAGGGTTATTATCATCCGGGCGATTACGGAGCCCCCGTGTATAATACAAAATATGGCAAAATCGGGGTAGCAATCTGTTATGACCGGCATTATCCTGAATACATGCGGGCTCTGGGACTGAAAGGTGCGGAAATCGTTTTTATTCCTCAGGCAGGGGCCATTGATGAATGGCCGGAAGGCTTGTATGAGGCTGAATTACAGATTCCTGCATTTCAAAATGGTTATTTCACCGCACTTTGCAACCGGGTAGGAAAGGAGTCTTATCTGACATTTTCAGGAGAGTCTTTTGTATGCAATCCCGCCGGAAAAGTAATTGATCAGGCAGCCAAATTAAAGGAAGAAATTCTTTATTCCGAAATTGACCTTAGTCAGTGCAGGACCTCTCATGCAAAACGTCTTTTCTACCGTGACCGGCGCCCTGAGCTGTATGCAGACTGGCTGGGAGGAGAATTGTAAAATTACTGTTGATTGTTTTGGTGATGTAATGTGCAGCTGATTTTCAGGATCTGTAAAAATTTACTAAATTTGTTAGAAATCCTTACAGATGCATCTGTTTACCCGTTTCTTCTTTCGATTTCTGGTTGTTGCATTGTTTTTTGTTCTTATTCCGGCTCCCCTGGTAGGGCAGTCAAATATGAACATTGAGGCATTAAAAAAGGAACTTGCAGCTGCAACCAGTGATACGGGAAAAGTAGAGTACCTGTTTAAAATCGGTAATCTTTTTATGGATGGCCCTTCCGACTCCCTTTTGTATTATTATGGAGAAGCGCTGAACCTTATCCATGAAAATCTTTCACATCTAAGTGAAAACCAAAACGAAAACAGTGAAATCATCCGGAAATTTCAAAACTATGAATTGCGTGCTTACATCGAGTTTGGTATCGAATATTTTTTCCGTAGTGAATACACCACAGCTCTTGAGTATTATTTCAAAGCATTAAAAATTGCTGAGCGTTTGAATGATGATGAGGTGATTTCGGAATGCCATAGTGAAATAGGCATTGTTTACAAAAGCCAGGGTAAATATGATCTGGCGCTTGTCCATAACGGGGAGGCTCTTGAATATGCCCGTCATTCCGGTGACTCATCCTGGACAGCTGTGTGCTATGCCAATCAGGGAGCAATATATTTAAAGAAAGGATATTTTACAATTGCACTAAGTAACTACCTTACAGCACTGAAGACCTTTGAAAAACTGGATCAAAAACGCAGAATGGGAGCCTGTTATCTTAATGTGGGGAAAATCTATGCTGCGCAAAGTGATTTTGAGCCTGCGCTTAAATACTATAATCTTGCTTTGGTTAATTCTCTTGAAACCGGTAGTAAAATTAATGTGGCCGAAAGTTATCAGAGTTTGGGTCAGGCCTGGTTGAATAAAAAGCGACCCAAAGTAGCCAGAAATTATCTGGACAGCGCATTGGTCATATTGAATGAGTCAGGTTACAGCCATGGAATGAACAACTGTTTTTCCAATATTGGACATACCTATAAACTGGAGCACCAATATATCAAAGCTGCGGAGTATTATCGAAAGGCACTTGAATTATCCATTAAGGAAGATAATCCTCCGGGTATTGCTGAATCTTTTATCAATCTGTCAGAAATCAAATATCTGGAACAGAATCTTTCAGAAGCGCTGGATCTGGCCCGCAACGGTCTGGATAATGCAGAGAAGTCTGAGAACCTTGAAACCCAAATGGCGGCATACGCTTTGCTGGCACAGATCAATGAACAAATGGGGAATAATAAAAAAGCACTGGCGTATTATAAACAATTTTCCCGGATAAAAGACAGCCTCTTTAATGAAAGCAAATACAAGTCACTTCGTGAAACAGAAGTCAAATTTGAAACAGAAAAAAAAGAAAACCAGCTTGCCTTGCTTACAAAAAAAAATGAGATACAACAATTAAAGCTGGAACGAAGACGCAATCTGTTGTATGTTTCTGTAACTGGTATATTGTTGATTTTGTTGATAAGCTATCTTCTGATCAGGCAAAGCCGGATAAAATCAAAGCAACAGGCCATTGATCTTGAACAACGTTTGCTCCGCTCGCAAATGAACCCACACTTTATTTTTAACTCGCTCATTGCCATTCAGAGTTTTATTTACAAAAGTGACCCCTTGAAGGCTGGTGATTTTTTAGCCAAATTTGCTGATTTAATGCGTCTCACACTGGAACATTCACGGGTTGAGTTGGTACCGCTTACCAATGAACTGAAAATGCTGACTGCTTATCTTGATTTGCAGGTGCTGCGTTTCGAAAATAAGTTTGAATACAAAATTTCCCTGACAGGGAATATTGACAAAGAAATTATGACTATCCCTCCTATGTTTGCCCAGCCTTTTTTGGAAAATTCCATTGAACACGGATTAAGATACAAGAGTGAAAAAGGGCATTTGAATATTATTTATTCCCTGATAAGTGACCGCTGTATCAAAATAATAGTTGAAGATGATGGTATCGGACGTAAAAAAGCCGGGAATATCGGAAAGAATAAACATCACAGGTCGCTTTCCAATAAAATTGCCAGAGAGAGGTTATCTGTTTTAAGTAAGAAATATAAACACAGGTTTAATTTTGAAGTGGTTGACTTAAAGGATGAATCTGGTCAGGCTAATGGGACCAGAGTTACGATAACACTCCCCGTTAAATGGATATAAATTTATTAACTTTATCTTTTTAAAGCTTTACCAAATGATTTCAATAGCCGTTATAGATGATGAAACCAGAGCCCGGGAAACAATTATTGATATTCTTGGACTAAGCCCTGTTGAGTTGAGCATAGTTGGTGAAGCTGATAGTGTGAATTCAGCTTACGAATTGATTGTTTCAAAATCGCCTGACCTTATACTTCTGGACATTAACCTGCCCGATGGTACGGGTTTCGATTTAATGAAAAAGTTCGACAAAATCCTTTTTAAAGTAGTCTTTATTACAGCCCATCAGGAGTATGCCTTAAAAGCATTTAAGTACAGTGCAGTAGATTATATTATGAAACCCATCACCGCAGCCGAATTGCTTGGGGCTGTTGAAAAAGTACAGGATGGTTTAAGCAAAGAAGAAACAGCCCTGAAGCTTAACACTCTTTTACTAAATCTGGAAAAACTTAAGAAAATAGTCCTTAAAACTGCTGAAAGCATCCATATTATCAATGTTTCGCAAATCATTCGTTGTGAAGCCGATGTGAATTATACTGTCTTTTTCCTTGCTGATGGGAAAAAACTGCTGGTTTCCAAACCCTTAAAAGAATTTGACGAATTACTTACAACGGCAGGTTTTTTCAGGACACACCAGTCCCACCTGGTGAACCTTGAGCATATTTCAAGGTACGATAAATCGGATGGCGGATATTTAGTAATGGACAATAATGTAACCGTTCCGGTTTCTGTTAGAAAAAAAGACCAATTGTTTGATTTCTTCGAAAAATTATAGCATTCATAAAACAATTCTTATTATTCTTCCTGCCTGGCTATAACGAATAATCATTTACTTCCAACGAATAATCATTTGCCCCATCTTTTCCGGAGACTCTAA
Source organism: Bacteroidales bacterium (assembly GCA_024763075.1). Classification (GTDB taxonomy): domain Bacteria; phylum Bacteroidota; class Bacteroidia; order Bacteroidales; family VadinHA17; genus JANTGF01. The sequence goes on from JANTGF010000001.1 coordinate 84,289, forward strand.
TGTAAATTGGACTAGTTTTTAATCCGGAAGACATGAAAATTGGTTCAAACAATCAGCTGTTATTTTTTAAAAATGAAACCGTGCTCAGGTTTAAGGCCATGGGCGGGCGTACGATGATTTTTTTTACCGATGGCAGAAGTCAGGAAGTCGATGAATCCATTGACAACATCGAAAAGCAACTGAAAGATTCAGATTTTATCCGTATCCACAGTTTACACATTGTAAATGTAAACTTCATCACTCAAATCTTTAATGGTCCTGATGATTTTGTTGAACTAAATGATCACAAAGTATTACCAATAAACAAAAAACAAAAAAAAATTCTGGTTGAACTTTTATCAAATCACTTAAACAAACACATATGAAAAAACTAGCTTTACTTTTAACCTTTTCTATTTTCCTTTTCACTTCTTCTTTGGCACAGGAACATGCAAGATTTTCATTTACCGGAGTAAATGCAGGTAGGGGAACATTTACAAATGCTGTTCTGTCTGGTTTTGCCTGGACAGCAACCGGGGCTATAAACGGATTTGTTCAAATTAAAGACAATGAAGTTTTTGATGATGGAAATGATTTTGAAACTGTTTTCGGACAGGCAAATAATGCCGGGAATCTTCGTATTCAGACTTATCCGAATGGTGCAGGGACCAAGGGTAAACCCATCCAGTCAAAAGCAAAACTTACCCTGAACTTTGATCAGATCACTCCTTCTGAAGGCTGGGGATTTTGTTTGGTTGATATTGATGTCGAAAACTGTTTGATTTCTGCAATTGATGAAAACGACAAAGATGTGTCAGTTGAGGCTATCGATAGCTGGCTTATCCAATTGTTTGATGCCAATCTGGTGGAAGATAGTATCAACCTTCCGAAATGGGACAGTGCACATGCGGCACTACTGGGTTCTGATACTCCGGATGATTATACGGTTTATGACAGTCTTGTTATCGGAGGGATGCCTTCCAGCGAAGCCCCGGCTGCATTTTTTCAACCAAACATCCCGTTAAAATCCCTGACCATTGACTTTGAGAACCTGCAGCAAGCTGCTTATACTTCGTATCATTTTTATTTGGCCGCACAAACTACAACTTCTGTTTTAAGAAGTGAGAACAGTTCATTTCACATTTTTCCCAATCCGGCTAAAGATGAGTTTAAAATTTACAGCCCGGAATTAAAAACTTGGGGAGGTACGATTGAACTTTATAACCTTACGGGAAGGAAACTCATTGGAAAATACACTTGCAAAGGAGCAGAAGAATGTAAAATTGATGTTAGCGCTTTACAAAGTGGCGTGTATATCTGCCGGATACGAACGAAAAACAGAAATGCAACAGAGAAATTAATCATCCAGAAATAATAATGAAAACAAAAAAACCATGAAAACAAAATCTGGAATTTTCACCTTACTGCTTTTATGCAGCGTATTGAACGCACAACAATGGTATGTCCAAAGTTCACCTTCAGCAGGTAATGGACTGAGAGCGGTTTATTTTGTGTCGCAAACTACCGGATGGATAGGTGGAGCCAATGGTATCATAATGAAAACCATGGATGGAGGTGTTAATTGGACGCTGCAAAGTCTTTCAACAACATCCACTATTCTGGATATTCATTTTACCGACAGTCAAACAGGATTCTTATGTTGCGGCAACGGAAAAATCTTCAAAACTTCCAACGGAGGTGAAGACTGGGTGGAGAAAAACAGCGGAGGATCATATGCAATGATTGGGATGTACTTTCGTGATGCCACAAACGGATATGCCGTTGGGGGACCGACCATTGGGAAAGGTGTTATATTAAGAACTTCGGATGGTGGCGAAACATGGAGTTCTTATGATGGCCCTACTGGAAACCAGCTACGGACCGCGCACTTTTTTAACGATTCGTATGGCCTTGTCGCTGGTGCTGACGGTTATTTTTTCAAAACCACAAATGGTGGTAAAGACTGGCATAAGGTATATCACAGTTCCACAGGAACTGTTTTTAAAATGTTTTATACAAGTGCCAATACTGCATATGCTGCCAGTGGTCTGGCTGTGCTTTTAAAAACAACAGAAAAAGATACAAACTGGACCGAGACCACCATCACAGGTGTTCCTGAATATACGGGAGCCAACTCACTTTACTTTATGAGTGATTCTGAAGGCTGGGTTGCTTTGGATAACGGGCGTATCGCACATATAACAAACGGAGGTGTCAATATTGAGGTGCAAAATACTGGTACGACCAATGACCTTAAAGACATTTTCTTCTACGATGCATCACATGGATGGGCTGTTGGCGAGGCGGGCGTTCTGCTTTCTACAAACCCGGGCTCACAAAGTGGTAACATGACCCTTGTAGGCCAGATTAGTAATATTTTGTCAAAGGGGCCATTTTATGTTGTGGACGACAAGGCTTATATCAGCATGAACAACAGCGACAGCCATGTTTACACCCTTAATATTTTTGACATCTCAAACCCGGCCTCACCGGCCCTGCAGGGTAGCGTTGATTTTCAGTGTTGTATTTTCGGTGTTTATGCCGCTGGGAATTACGTGTATGTATCCGGCCCTGAAAACAAACTGTTCATTGTTGATATAAGCGATCCTGCGAATCCTGTTAAAAAAGGAAGTTCTGGGGTTCTTGGCCTTGAAAGGCTGGTTGTATCAGGCAATTATGCCTATATAACAAGCGACGGTAACGAAGTTTGGGTTGTTGATGTCAGCAACCCCGATGCACCTGCATATACCGGCAAATATAGTACCCCTGGAGTAGCCAAAGATGTAGCTATTACGGGTGATACCCTTTTTGTTGCATGTACCAATCAGGGTTTAAGGGTGGTTGATGTCAGCGATTCCACCAACCCTGTGGAAATAGGGGCATACAATACACCGGGCTGGGCCTTGGACGTTTATTCATCAGGAAACTACGTTTACGTTGGTGCGATGAATGAAGGCCTGCGTGTAATTGATGTGAGCGACCCGGCCAACCCCTTGGAAACCGGTTCAGTAAGTGGTCTCGGGCTGACGATGAGGGTTAGCGGGTCGGGTAATTATGTGTATGCCACCGCAGCTAATGTCGTTACGATGATCAATGTATCCTATCCTACACAACCTCACATCGTGGGAAGTTACGAAACAGAAAGCGGACCCTCCGGAGCGATAGAAGATATCCTGTGTATAGGTGAGTATATTTATGTAGCCGATAGATACTCGGGGTTTTATATTCTGCAAAATGACCTGATAAGTAGTGAAGATGAATTATCAGTGCCCCGTTTGCTTGATGTTACTGTATTTCCCAATCCGGCTAAAGATGAGTTTGAAATTTACAGCCAGGAATTAAAAACTGGGGGAGGTAGGATTGAACTTTATAACCTTACGGGCAGGAAACTCATTGAAAAATACATTAGCAAAGGAGCAGAAGAATGTAAAATCGATGTTAGCGCTTTACAAAGTGGCGTGTATATCTGCCGGATACGAATAGAAAACGGAAGTGTAACGAAGAAATTAATTATTCAAAAATAAGAATCTCTGTAGCTTTTCACAAATCGGTACGAGGTGACAATAAGATCTTAAAAAAAATGAAAAAAATAGTACAAATATTAGCAATGGCCTTTTTGCTCTCTTTAACAGTTTATTCGCAAAATAGAGAAGTGAAAGAAGGAACACATGAACGTAATATTTCCCGGCACATGCAAGGGCAACAACTAATTAGCGATGATTTCTACGGTATTAAAGGTTACCCCATGGAAACATCAGAACTCAGATCACCTTCGAAGGATTGGCTTTTATGGGATTTGTCATTTAACTTACAGTGGGATGCTGCTGAATCAATCTGGAAATACACTCGCAAATACTATTATTACTACGATGAAAACTATAACCTGAGTGAGAAATCAGTGCAATGGCCAGATGGTTCAGGACTAATAGAAAAGAATACTTACTATTATGACGAAAACAATAACCTTCTTGAAGAAAGGGTTTTCGATTATGATTCTTCAGAGTGGGTTATCCAAAGAAAGATTATATACTATTATGATGAGAATGATAAACTATGGCAAGAACTTACCAAGACGTGGGATGGTTCAGAATTTAAAAATTACTCTAAAACCGTTTATGTATATGATGAAAACACCAATATAGATTATTATATTACTCAATACTGGATAACTGATAAGTGGATTAATTCCTCCAAGTGGATCTATTACTATGATCAAGCCAGCAAACTTTATGAAATAGATGGTAAAACCTGGGATGGTGATGAATCTGTATGGGTAAATTTATTTCAACATTTTCTTACACGTGATGAAGAAACCGGCAACCTGATAATGATGTTGTCTGAACATTGGAATGATGAGGATAATATATGGGAAAAAAGTCTTAGGCAGTCTTTTTATTATGATGATGATTATTATCATATTATAACGGTAGCTGAGAGGTGGATTAATGAAGGGTCGGGCTGGCAGAATATATTCAAGCAATTATACTACTACCTGCCAGCAGGAAGTGAAAAGGTGAACCATAAAAATACCGATCTTGATAAATCCATTGAGGATATGCAAACAACAGAAGATGTGATCGTTATAGGCCAGGGTGAAAAATCAGGAAGAAATATGTCACTGATTGGTGTAGAAGTCCTGATCGACTCCGTCCTGCATACTTCCGACGGTGACCTGGAATTTACCTTATCACATAATGGCATCACGAAAACCATTATTTGCCAGGCAGGGGGTGACGGGGATAATTTCATAAACACAACAATAACAGACAGGGGTATGGATAGTGTCTCGAATGGAAGGGCACCATTTTTAGGCATTTATAAACCGGAAAATCCTTTATTACCCTTTGTAGGTGTTGACCCGGAGGGCATATGGACATTAAGTATTTACGATGGAGTTGCTGGTAATACGGGTACATTGAAAGCCTGGGGGTTAAATCTCATTTATGATTCCAACAGTGCCGTTGGTGTTGAACATTCTGAAGCACATTCTTTTAAGATATTCCCAAATCCGGCAAGTTCTGTTGTCAGGCTGCAGTTGTCAGCCCTTAGTCAGCAGCCTGCGATTGTAAAAATTTACGATTTGAATGGCAGGAAACTGATTGAAAAAAAATACACAAAAGGAACAGAAACAATTGAACTGGATGTAAGCCATTTGAAAAGCGGCATCTATTTCATTCAGATGACAATGGGAAACAATACCCTGACCAAAAAAATAATATTAAAATAATAACGTGGCTTGATGTGAGGCAAAACGAATATGCAAAACCTATTCTTTGCTTCATATAAGCACACAAAAACCATACTACTATGAAACATTTTTTCACAATGATTTATGCAATTGCAACAATTGCCTTTATGATGCCTTTTACAGGCGCTGCACAACAAACTTATGTGCCTGATGATAATTTTGAACAGAGCTTAATTGACCTTGGACTTGATTCGGGTCCGCTTAATGATTCCGTACCGACAGCCAATATCGATACACTAACATCTCTTAATATCTGGGAGAAAGAAATATCAGATCTTACAGGCATTGAGGATTTTGCGGCCCTGAAGGAACTGGATTGTTATGACAACACTATCACCACGCTCGACCTGAGTAGTTGTACAGCATTGGAAGACCTGGAATGCTACAGAAACGGGATGACTTCACTCAATGTGAGCACTTGTTCTGCGCTGGTTTACCTGCGTTGTTACGACAATTCGCTAACGTCTCTCGATGTAAGTGGCTGTACTTCCCTGGAGTTCTTAAATTGCAAAATAAATTCGATTACTTCACTTGACGTGCGCAACTGCCCGGCACTGGAAGAAATTGTTTGTATTGAAAACTCACTCACCTCGATAAACACCGATGGCCTCAAAGCATTAAAATACCTGTATTGTTACGACAACGAGCTTACTTCACTCGATGTAAGTACAAATAGTGCCATGTATGATCTGCAATGTAATAATAATGCCATGACTACTTTAAATGCAAACGGATGCGCAGACCTGGATTGGTTATTTTGTTCTGAAAATGCGCTTACTTCGATCAATATAAGTAACTGCACTTCCCTGAGCTGGTTAATATGCAGTGACAATCTGCTTACTTCTCTTGATGTGAGTACCGATACAACATTAGCATCCATCATGTGTAACAACAATTTACTGACTTCTCTGGATGTAAGTAAGAATTTAAACTTATTGCAGTTGATCTGCCATGATAACACACTCACATCTCTTAATCTGAAAAATGGAAATAACTCAAATATGACGGGTGATGAAGATTATGCAGGCATGGATGCGAGGGCAAATCCAAACCTGACGTGTATTCAGGTTGATGATGCTGATGCTTCTTCGGGATATCAGTACTGGTACACAGATGCTGCAGCAAATTTTTCAGAAAATTGCGGAGTTAATGCTGTTGAAGATCTTTTTTCTGAATCAGATATAATCTTTTATCCAAACCCTGCTATGAACAATCTTAAAATTCAAAGTCTGCCCGCCGGTCAGGCGGGTTTAAAGTTTAAAGTTCAAAGCATTGTAATTGAGATATTTGATTTGAATGGTAAGAAACTCCACGAAAAGTACATCCCGGCAGGAACAGAAGAAGTGACGGTGGATGTGAGTGGTTTGAAGAGTGGGGTTTATTTCTGCAAAGTAAGTACAGAAGAACAATCGATCACGAAGAAATTTATTATTCAAAAATAAGAATAAGATTGTCATTTCGAACAAGCGACAAAAGAGCGAGGATAAATCTCCTAAGAGAACCATACCTCATTGGGGGCTCTCCGACAGCCGACAGGTCAAAATGATAGTGGAAACAAATTACAATAAATAGGTTAAATAATATAAGAGGATATCATGAAAAACTTAATTAGATTATCAATATTATTTTTAACGTTCCTTTCGTTTTTAAATACAAGTACAAAAGTATATGCACAAGTATCGGAACAATGGGCAGTAAGATTTGAGGCACAAGGGAAATATTCGAACATTACTAATTCAATGGCAATGGCGATTAGCGATAGCGGTTATGTGTATATAACTGGATCAAGTACAAATACTGAAGGAGACGTGTCATTATGGCATCATGATTATTGTACTATTAAATATAACCAAATGGGTGAAGAGGAATGGGTAGCTTATTACAATCCGGGAAATAATTATTTTTGTAGATCACACGATATTACCGTTGACACTGAAGGTAATGTTTTTGTTACTGGAATAATCTATAATTCGGATATGTGGAGCTTTTGTACAAATAAATACAATGCCGCAGGTGAATTACAATGGGCAACCAAAACAGTTATTCCCTGGGCTGATGGCCGTCCATCTACTCCGATGGCAATTGATCTCGACAAGAATGGGAATGTGTTTATTATGGGCAATCTTCACGGGGTTGACACTGAACATTATTATGTTGATGATAATTTTATTATAATCAAGTATAGTTCTGCAGGTACTGAACTATGGTCACAAACTTACGATGATGCTTATTCACATAGTGATGCAGCTTTCGACATGGAAGTAAGTAAGTTTGGGAATGTTTATGTAGCAGGATATGCTCCTCAGTTGATCGGAAATCCTCAAAATGAATATGATTATAATTTTGACAGAGAATATATCACTATAAAATATAATACTAATGGTGCGGAACAATGGGTTGCAACATATAACAGCGTTTTTAATTTTGGGGATGAAGTTTATGCTCTGGTTTTAGATTTAGATGAAAATGTTTATATCACAGGAGAATCTATGGATTCAACTGGACTGAGATGTACGACTATTAAGTACAATACTTACGGGCAAGAACAATGGATTGCTGTAAGTGGTTGGATTTATAATGGAAAGGCAATAGTTTTGGATACTGACCGGAATGTATATGTGGCAGGAAATGCTTATGGCAGTGAATATCATAGTGATTTAGGCGTTACGAAAATTAATTCAGATGGTCAATTTGAATGGGAAAGATTATATAATGCTACAGATAGCGGAAATGATTTACCAGTTGCCATAGCTATTGATGACAGTAGTAATATATATGTGACAGGGTATACTACCGGAGATAGTTCTGATTGGGACTATGCTACCATAAAGTATAATACGTTTGGTGAGGAGCAATGGAGTTTCATATACAATGGCACCGGAAATGGCACTGATAAACCGGTGGGTATCGTTGTAGATAGTCTTTATAATGTTTACGTTGCAGGCTTTAGTAAGGGGGATACTACATATAACGATTTTGTTACCATAAAATATGGATTAGGTGATTCTTTATTCCCACGTATAGAAACTTCTACAACATTACTGAATTTCGATTCTGTAGCAGTAAGTTCTGAGAAAAGTTTATCTATTACTATTTATAGTAAAGGAAGTTTATCCCTTTCAATATCGAATATTTTACTAAACAATTCTGCATTTAGAACCGATTATACATCTTCAGTAACGACTATTATCCCGGGAGATAGTTTAGTAATAAATGTATTCTTCACCCCAGACAATAACATAGATTATGATGTAGTATTAACAATTGAGAATAATGATCATCCGGTTGATATACAATTATTTGGAACGGGTATAGATGTAAATACATTAGGTGTTAGAGGTGCAGTTGAACAGGTGGAGTTTGAGGTGTATCCCAATCCGGTTGCAGATAAGTTAAGAGTTCGGAATTCAGAGTTTCGAGTTGGAGATGCTACCGTCGAAATCCACGACCTGAACGGAAGAAAACTACTTCAAAAACAAATACAAAAAGGAATGGAAGAGACTACTGTGGATGTAAGCAGTCTGCAAAACGGACTCTACTTCTGTCGCATACAAACACAAAACGGGAGTGTGACGAAGAAATTGATTATTCAGAGATGAAAATAAGATTGTCATTTCGAACAAGCGACAAAAGAGCGAGGATAAATCTCCTGAGAGAACCACACCTCATGGGGGATTTCTTGTCGCTCCACTTCCCTCGGATGACAACAAATGATCAAACACATAAAACTTCTGGTTTTCGGCTTTCAGATTTAAGTCCGGTAAATCTTTTATTTCACTTCTGATCCATTCTGAACAGATTCATCCGGTGAGACAAAAACAAGTTTCCCGTCAGTATCTTCTGCCATCAGGATCATCCCCTGGGATTCTATGCCTCTGAGCTTTCGTGGTTCCAGATTCACAAGGATAGAAACCTGGTGGCCAATAATTTCTTCTGGTTTAAAATACTCAGCAATACCCGAAACGACAGTTCTTTTATCAATCCCGGTGTCTATCAGTAATTTTATAAGTTTTTTAGTTTTAGGTACTTTTTCGGCTTCCAGAATGGTTCCGGTGCGGATATCCAGTTTTGAAAAATCATCAAAAGTAATATTTTCCTTAGCCGGATTTACCGCCTTGTTATTGTTTTCATTCTCCTTTTTTGTATCCAGAAGCTTTTGTATTTGTTTCTCAACTTCTTTATCTTCAATCTTTTGAAACAAATGATTTGCCTTATCAATCTGATGTCCGGGCTTCAGAAGGTTATCATTTCCTGCCATTTCCCAGTCAGCTCTCTCATACCGGATAAAACCGGAGAGTTTTTTTGTACTGAAAGGGAGGAACGGTTCCAGAAGTATAGAAAGGTTTGCGGTTATCTGCAGGGAAATATTCAAGATGGTTTTTACTCGTTCAATATCTGTTTTAAAAATTTTCCAGGGTTCTGTGTCGGCAAGGTATTTATTTCCCAGCCTGGCGAGGGTCATGGCTTCTTTCAAGGCTTCCCTGAAACGATAATTTTCCAGACTGTATTCAACTTTGGTTTTAATTTTAGGAATTTCTGCCAGCGTCTCCTTGTCGTAATTATTTATGATTTCCCTTTCCGGAACTTTCCCGTCAAAATACTTATTGGTGAGTACGATGGCACGGTTCACAAAATTCCCTAAAACAGCAACCAGTTCATTGTTGTTTCTGTTCTGGAAATCTTTCCAGGTGAAATCATTATCTTTTGTTTCCGGGGCATTGGCACACAGTACATAGCGTAAAACATCCTCTTTTCCCTCAAAATCTTCCAGGTATTCATGCAACCAGACTGCCCAGTTTCTGGAGGTTGAAATTTTGTCTCCTTCCAGATTTAAGAATTCATTGGCCGGTACATTATCCGGCAAAATATAACTGCCTTCTGCTTTCAGCATGGAAGGGAAAATGATGCAGTGAAATACAATGTTGTCTTTTCCTATAAAATGTACCATTTTGGTTTCCTTGTCCTTCCAGTAGGTTTCCCAGTTTTCTGTAAGCTCTTTTGTGGCGGAAATATAACCAATGGGCGCATCAAACCAGACATACAGTACTTTTCCGTCTGCTCCATCCACTGGTACCGGAACGCCCCAGTTCAGGTCCCGGCTTACGGCACGGGCCTGTAATCCGGTATCCAGCCAGGATTTGCATTGCCCGTAAACGTTGGTTTTCCATTCCTTATGATCTTCCAGTATCCATTTTTTAAGGAAGGGTTCATATTCATTCAAAGGCAGGTACCAGTGTTTCGTTTCTTTTCTGACCGGTTTGCTTCCACTAATGGTTGATTTTGGATGAATCAGTTCCGTTGCACTTAAAGAAGTACCACATTTTTCACACTGATCACCATAAGCACTTTCATTTCCGCAATGTGGACATGTCCCTGTAATATAACGGTCGGCGAGAAACTGCTGAGCTTCTTCATCGTAATATTGTTCTGTGGTTTTCTCAATAAATTTACCATCGTCATACAGCTTTCTGAAAAAGTCTGAAGCAGTCTGGTGATGAACCGGAGAAGTGGTTCTGGAATAGATATCAAAAGAAATACCAAACTTTTCAAATGCGTTTTTATTGATCTTATGAAATTTATCAACGATATCCTGTGGCGAAACTCCTTCCTGCCGTGCTTTTAAAGTAATGGGTACGCCATGTTCGTCCGAACCGCAAACGGAAATAACATCTTTTCCCTTCAAACGAAGGTAGCGTGTATAAATATCCGAAGGAATGTAAACACCGGCCAGGTGGCCAATATGAATCGGTCCGTTTGCATAGGGGAGAGCCGATGTGATAAGGTATCTTTTAAACTCACTCATAATTCAGGTTCTAACAATAAACAAGCACTTTTATAAAAGTTTGGCAAAGATAGTTAAGATAATGGAAATTATTAGGTTGAATTTGCCCATTTCTGTTGAAAGAAAGAATAATTGTATTAGGAAATAATTGATTTTAAATATTTATCAGGAGGCAGAAGCCGGAAAGTTTTGTCAGGTCTTAAAGTTTAGATAAATTTGAAGAAAACAAATCAGCTTTCAATGATAACACCATCTTTATTAAAGAAAGGCAATTCGGTGGGGATTGTATCTGTTGCCGGAAGAGTTGCTAAAGAAAAAGTTCAACCGGCCATTACTTTATTGGAAAGCTGGGGTTTAAATGTGGTTTTGGGCAAGCATACGTTTGGGTCATATCATCAGTTTGCAGGTACAGATGAGGAGAGAACCTCAGATTTACAAAAGATGCTGAACAATCCGGGAATCAGGGCTGTTTTTTCATCCAGGGGCGGGTATGGAACAATTCGTTTAATGGATCATCTTGATTTTCGGTGTTTCAGAAATAATCCCAAATGGCTGGTTGGGTTCAGTGACATTACTGTTCTTCATGCTTATATTAACTCTGTTCTGGATATCGAAAGCCTTCATGCGGCCATGCCGGCAACTTTTCCAGAAAACGGAATAAAAAGTGAAACCACAGATTCTTTACGAAAGGCATTATTTGAAGGCGTTTTGTCATACAGGATCCCGGGTCACTCATTAAACCGCCCGGGTAAAACAAAGGCTCCGCTTGTGGGAGGGAATCTTGCGGTTCTTTGTTCCCTGGCAGGTACTTCAATGGATATAGACACGAAAGAGAAAATTCTGTTCATTGAAGATATCGGGGAATACCTCTATCGTCTGGACCGGATGATGCATTCACTGAAAGCGGCGGGTAAGCTGGATCATCTGAAAGGACTGATCATTGGAGGAATGACAGAGATGGAGGATAATGAGATCCCGTTCGGAAGTACCCCTGCTGAGATTGTTGCTGAAATTGTAAAGGATTATGATTTTCCGGTAGCTTATGATTTTCCCGCCGGCCATATGGAGCCAAACCTTGCATTGATTCTGGGAAGACAGGCACACTTTGAAGTAAATGATGAAGGGATGAATTTAAATTATTACAATGAAACCGGAAAATATAAAGAAGAATCTTGGTGAGATCGGTGAAGATGTTGCTGCCAGGTACTTACTGAGAAACAGATATAAAATAAGGCATCGTAACTGGCGATTTGTGCATAAGGAAGTGGATATTATCGCTGAAAAGGATAATCAGCTGGTTATTGTGGAAGTAAAAGCCCGGACAGACAGTGGATATGCAAGTGCGGAAGAAATGGTTGGCCGTAAGAAACAAAAATTTCTTGTGGAGGCTGCAGAAGCCTATATCCGGAAATATGAAGTGGACATGGAAACCAGGTTTGATGTGATTTTTATATTTTTTGGTAAGGAAAAACCATCCATTGAGCATGTGGAAGGGGCATTTTATCCAACCTATTAAGTTTATACTGATGAATGTAGAATCTGTCAGAGAGTATTGTCTGAGGCTGAAGGCCTGTACCGAGAGTTTCCCGTTTGATGAAACCACCCTGGTGATGAAGGTGGCAGGGAAAATGTTTGCCCTGATAAATCTGGAGGAGAATCCTTCGGTAAACTTAAAGTGCGATCCTGAAAGGGCGATAGAGCTGAGGGAAGAATTTGAAGCGGTCCGTCCGGGTTACCATATGAGCAAAAAACACTGGAACACGATTTTATTAAATGGAATGGTGCCGGATGAGATGTTAAAGCAATGGATAGAAGAATCCTGGCAACTGGTGGTTGCCAAACTTCCGAAAACGGTGAGGGAGAATCATGGTCTGCTTTGAATCAGAAAAACTATTTAACAATACAATAACAAAAAGAAAACTGTAATGAAAAGAATTCGGAATTATTTTTTCCAGGGACTGTTATTTCTTGTTCCTGTGGGACTTACATTGTATATCATTTATCTGACCTATAGTTTTATAAACGGACTGCTGATTGAATATATCAGGCCGGTCATTCACCTTGATATTCCTTTTCTGGATCTGATTATTGTACTGCTGTTAATTGCCCTTGTGGGATTCTTAGGTCAGACGCTTGTTTTCAAACCGGTGAAGACTCTGGTCAACAGGACTTTCGAGAAGCTTCCTGTCATAAAATATATTTATACCTCATTGAAGGATATTATTTCGGCTTTTGTAGGGAAGGATAAAAAGTTTAATCATCCGGTTTTGGTAAAGGTAAATCATATTTCCAACCTTGAAAAGCTTGGTTTTATTACATCCAAAGATCTGAGTATTATCGGGATTAAGGAGAAAAAGGTTTCCGTATATTTTCCTCATTCCTATAATTTTTCAGGAGAAATGTTTATCGTTCCGGCAGATCAGGTTACTCCGGTGGATATTCCGGCAGCTGAGATAATGAAGTTTATTGTCTCGGGAGGAGTGATTCAGATAGAAAATAAGTAATTTTAACCCGGTTAAGTGATTCCCAAATTCTAAAAAATAAATACCATGACACATTTAAATTTAAAAAAATCTGTATTAACCGGTACTATTGTAATCTTTACCGGGTTTTTCTTTTTATCTGCTCAGGAAAAAGAGAATATACCTCTAAAATTGGATCCGGTTAAAGTTATTAAAACAACTCCGGTAAAAAGTCAGGCCCGTACGGGTACCTGTTGGGCTTTTGCAACTACTTCTTTTATTGAAACTGAGCTTTTGCGAATGGGGCAGGGGGAGTTTGACCTTTCCGAAATGTTTTCTGTCAGGTATGCTTATGAAAGCAAAGCCGATTTGTATGTTCGCTACCATGGAATGGCAAATTTCGGACCAGGAGGACAGGCACACGATGTGATGAATGTAGTAAGAAAATATGGTATGGCTACCGAACAGGCATATCCGGGAATTATGTATGGTGGCACCAGTCATAACCACGGAGAACTCAATACGGTACTGGAAGCTTATGTAAAAGCAGTGTTGAAAGCAAAGCAAATATCTCCGGTCTGGAAAAAAGCCTTTTCTGCAATACTGGATACCTATCTGGGACCGGTTCCTGAAAAAATGAATATAAGTGGAAAAGAACTCAGTCCGAAGGAATTTGTCTCAGGTGTTGGTTTTAATCCGGAAGACTATATTGAATTGACCTCATTTACCCATCATCCCTATTATGAAACTTTTGTACTTGAGGTACCGGATAACTGGTCGAATGATTCCTATTACAACCTTCCCATTGATGAATTGATGGATATTGTGGTGGATGCCCTTAAAAAAGGTTACTCGGTTTGCTGGGACGGGGATATGAGTGATCAGGGATTTTCGCACCGGAAGGGAATAGCAGTGGTTCCGGAAAAAGACTGGAATGAAATATCAGGGGAGGAAAAGGATTCTGTTTTTACCCAAACAATTACTGAAAAAAAGATCACTCCTGAAATGCGGCAGGAAATGTTTAACAACTTTAAAATGACCGATGATCATCTGATGCATCTTACGGGTTTGTTTAAAGATGAAAATGGAAAATATTTTTACCTGACAAAAAACTCCTGGGGAGAAAAAAGCAATGATTTTGGAGGATTCTTATATATGTCTGATGCTTTTTTAAGAAAAGAAACCATTGCAATTATGGTACATAAAGATGCGGTTCCAAAGAAGATAATGAAGAAGTTAGGGCTGTAGGTGGTTTCGACAGGCTCAACCACCCTTCGACAGGCTCAACCACCCTTCGACAGGCTCAACCACCCTTCGACAGGCTCAACCACCTGGAATAAACCTGAGCTTGTCGGTTTTCGCTGCCTGAGCTTGTCGAAGGCAGCTTAATCCACTAATAAATTACAACCCCGTATGTCGGAGTTGTCAAACCGGCCCAGGACTTCAAATTGTTTATTTCCTGTTATGCGGCCCAAATCCTGTGTTTCAATAAAAGAACAGGAATTGAGGTTGGCAAGGTCAATTATATTTATGCCACCTGATTTTCCGTTTTCAAGTAATCTGAATGGGTTATAAGGGTCACGGATAAGGATTTTCATCCAGGGAGGTGTCTGAAATACTCCGTTTTCTTTGGAGTAGGCCTGTGAAAGAAGTTCGGTCATGCCATATTCGGAATGAATGGTATCCACGTTTAATTTCTCTGTAAAAATATGATGCAATTCTTTTCGGATAATCTCTTTTCTTCTTCCCTTCATACCACCGGTTTCCATGATGATAACATCTTTCATATTCACCGGCATGTTTTCAGCAAATTCAATCAAAGCAAAACTGACACCCAGCAAAATGATTTTTCTGTCATTTTTTTGTTTAAGAAATGTTATTTTTTCAGACAGTTGTTCAAATTCATTCAGGAAAAAGCCACTGTGTTTGCTTTTGGATTTTTTGATGAGAGAATGAACCATATAAATAAGAGAGGAGCCTTCCCTTTCAAGATATGAAGGAAGCAATGCCAGAAAATAATATGCTCCGGGGTTTCCGTAAAAATAGCGGAAGCCATTTAAGAAACTTTTTTCATATAAATCCGGGTCCGTTACAAAATGCCGGCTGTTCCCTGTTCCTCCGGTTCCGGAACTTGTAAATACAATCTGAGGTTTATCAGTATTGCTGATAACCGTGTGGGATTTAAAAAACTGAATAGGAAGGAAAGGGATTTCTCCGATTTTTTTAACATCCCCGGGCTGCATATTGAGATGATGCAGATACTCTTTGTAAACCGGATTATTTTCTGCCTGATACTGAAAGATTTTCAATGCTTTTACCTGAAAATCTTTTTCATCTTGAATGTCAAAGATCAGATCTTTGTTTATCATTTCCATACAGGCAAAATGTAAGAATAAATAAGTTTATGGAAAAATTTTTGAACCATCAGGTTGATAAACCCATTTAAAAGTAACTTCAGCAAAAGGTTCATTGTTTTTTATAGATGTGTTTACTTTTACAATAAGTAGTTTTGCATACTTTTTATTCCTTGTTTTGAATACCCAAACCTGGTTTTCCCGTACAGGTTTCGCGAAAGGAATAAAAGTGGTAATATCCACTTCTTTATAATTATTGAAAAAGTCCAGGGCTTCTCCGGAAGAAGGGAAAGTACCTGCAAGTCCAAAAGATTCCAGAGGGTTTTCTGTGTCGAGGTATGCATAAACATCATCCGTTATCGGGTCTGTATCCGGTAAAACCATAAAATCCGGTTTGCTTGCTGAGCTTGCAGGATTGTATAAAACTACATTGCCCGATTCAAATGAAAACCCCTGTACAGAATAAGTTAGTCCGTCAAGTATGAGCTCGGAATTCAAGGTATTCTCCCCGGATGTTTTATCTTTATTATCCTTATTGCAACCATTAAGTAAAAAGACAACCAGAATCAATGTGAAAATTGTTTTTATCATGATCTATTGTTCTTTAAAAGATTAAATTAATAATTATATGCATAAACATTAAAGTATATTTATTTACATACCAAAAACGGGCAATCCCCTTTTGAGATGGTTGCCGGGGAAATAATATAGCAAACATTGTACCAGAATTGACCTGAATAATAAAGCCGGTTTATTCCTTAATGGCTGCAATACCGGGCAGAACTTTTCCTTCCATATATTCAAGCATGGCGCCTCCTCCGGTTGAAACATAGCTTACACTGTCCTTAAGCTTATATTTATTTATGGCTGCAACTGAGTCTCCACCTCCAATCAGACTGAATGCGCCTTTTGAGGTAGCTTCTGCAATGGCTTCTGCAATACTTTTTGTGCCTGTCTGGAAAGAACTCATCTCAAAAACACCCATCGGGCCGTTCCAGAGGATGGTTTTAGAGGTATGAATTACTTCTTTCAGTTTTGTGATGGTTTCAGGTCCGATATCCAGTCCCATCCAGCCTTCAGGGATATCATCTGTAGCTGTAGTCTGAGTATTGGCTTCATTGTCAAACTTATCAGCGATAACATTATCGGTTGGAATGATAAGATTTACATTTTTTTCTTTGGCTTTTTTAATCAGCTCTGTTGCCAGGTAAAGCTTATCTTCTTCTACAATTGAATTTCCGGTTTTCCCACCAAGGGCCTTGATGAAAGTATAAGTCATTCCACCACCAATAATAAGGTTATTGACCCTCTCCAGCAGATTCTCAATAAGTAGAATTTTGTCAGAAACCTTTGCTCCTCCCATTATTGCGGTAAATGGTTTTGCAGGATTATTCAGTACTTTATCCATGTTTGTCAGCTCTTTTTCAATCAGATAGCCAAAAGCTTTTTCATGCGGGAAAAACTTTGCTACAATAGTAGTGGAGGCATGGGCCCTGTGGGCTGTCCCAAAGGCATCATTGATGTAAACATCTGCAAGCTTTGCCAGTTCCCCGGAGAATTCTTCATCTCCTTTTTTTTCTTCTTTGTGAAAACGGAGATTTTCAAGTAATAATACATCTCCGGGCTTTAAAGCCTTTGCCTTTTCCTGCGTCTTTTCTCCAATACAGTCTTCGGCAAACTGTACTTCTTTTCCAACCAGCTCAGCAAGGTGAGGTACGATGTGCTTCAAAGAGAATTTTAATTCATAAGCATCTTTCGGCCTGCCCAGATGCGACATCAGAATAGGAGATCCTCCGGAGGAGATGACTTTTTGAATGGTTGGTAAAGCTGCCCGGATACGGGTGTCATCAGCAATTTCAAACTTGTCATTTAAAGGGACATTAAAGTCAACTCTGATTAAAACTTTTTTACCTGAAAGAATAAGATCGTCAATGGTTCTCATGTGTGAAATATTTTTGTTTTTAATTAATTTACAAATTTGGAATTGCAAATTTACAAAGAAATACTTTGGAATAACAGTTCCATGATTAATTCTTTTTATATTTCACAGCTTACCACCGGAATATTTTTAATTACCTTTGTTTTTTAAAATAACAATTATGCAATTCAGGGATATTATTGGGCAGCAGGAAGTAAAAAGTAAACTTATTAATATGGTACGCGAGGAAAGGGTAAGCCATGGGTTGATGCTTACCGGTGAAGAGGGTTATGGCGGGCTGGCTTTAAGCCTCGCTTTTGCACAGTATCTATTATGTGAGAATAAACAGGAAGATGAATCCTGTGGAGAATGTCCCCAGTGTCAGAAAGTTGCAAAACTCATTCATCCGGATCTGCATTTTGTTTTTCCGGTGACCACCACAAAGTCAAATACAAAGCCTGTAAGTGATGACTTCCTGAAGGAATGGAGGGAAGCTTTACTTGATAATCCGTATATGAATTCTGCAAAGTGGTATAAATGGTTGGGGGTAGAGAATAAACAGGGAATGATTTATACCCATGAAAGCAATAGCATCATTAAAAAGCTTAGTCTCAAAACTTTTGAGGGAGAGTACAAAGTAATGATCATCTGGCAGCCGGAAAGGATGAATCCGGCCAGTGCCAATAAATTATTGAAAATTCTGGAGGAGCCACCAAAAAAGACTTTGTTTATTCTGGTTTCCCTGCAACCAGGAATGATTCTTCCAACTTTATTGTCCAGGGTTCAGACTATCAGGATTCCACCCATTGACAACCAAAGTCTTTTTCAAAAACTGAAGGCTGATTTTGAAATGCCGGAAGAAGAATTGAAAAATATTACAAATATTTCGACTGGAAGTTTTTCTAAAGCCCTGGACTTTATACAATCTTCAGTAGAGCGGAATGTGAATTTTGAGGAGTTTAAAACCTGGATGCGTCTGTGTTTTAAGAAAGATGTGCTGGCCATTTTAGATTGGGTAGATCATATTGTAAAAACAGGCCGTGAAAAAGAAAAAGCATTTCTTATGTATGCGCTTGAACTGGTCCGTGCTAATTTCCTTTTGAATAAAATGCCCGAACATAAAAATACACTGGTAAAACTGGCCCGTGATGAAGATGATTTTTCTGTCAGGTTCTCACCTTTTATTTCAGAAAAAAATATTTTTCTATTGACTCAGGAACTGGAGAAATCTATTACGGATATCGGATCTAATGCCTATGCAAAAGTTGTTTTTATGGATTTATCCATTAAAGTGATGGGTTTACTAAAAAAATAGTCTTTTCCTCCTTAGGTATTCAGTAATTTGAGAATTTTTAAAGCGATTAAGTTTAAATTTTAAAGGGAATACAAAGAAGTTGGATAAATTCATTATTTTTGTTTTTTTCTATTTCTATATATTATCACCGGAAGCCTGACGAATTGCACCGGTTTATGAAAATTTGATTATGAGTGATCAGATAAATGAGCACGGAAATGGTGTCTCTAAAAAATATAATTTTACTTCATTATTAATAGATTCGAATTTTAAACTCCCTACATTTGACTGGCTGCATGATATTCCGGAAGGCCAGATGCATAATAAGTTGGTTGAGATTCGGTTCAAGAATACCCGGAAAGGTTTTTATCTTAATGTAAACGACCTGCGATTAAAGAAAGGGGATTTTGTTGCTGTTGAAGCATCTCCCGGGCATGATATCGGAGTTGTTTCCCTTACAGGAGAGCTGGTGCTTGAACAAGTCAGGAAATATAACATTCAACCTGAAAGAACAGAGTTTAAAAAGGTTTACAGAAAGGCAAAGCCGGTTGATATAGAGAAATGGACCGAAGCAAAGAGCATGGAACATATTACCATGATCAAAGCCCGGAAAATTGCCTCCGACCTAAACCTGAAAATGAAAATAGGAGATGTAGAATATCAGGGTGATAAAACCAAAGCAATTTTCTATTATATTGCCGAAGAACGGGTTGATTTTCGTGAACTGATAAGGGTCCTGGCAGAAACTTTCCGTATCAGGGTAGAGATGCGACAAATCGGTGCCCGGCAGGAGGCCGGCCGGATTGGAGGGATTGGGCCTTGTGGCAGGGAACTTTGCTGTTCCACCTGGATGACCAACTTCGTATCAGTTTCCACAAGTGCAGCACGGTATCAGGATCTTTCTCTGAACCCACAAAAGCTGGCAGGCTTATGTGGAAAGTTAAAATGCTGCCTGAATTATGAACTGGATTGTTACCTGGATGCCCAAAAGGATTTTCCGAATCCGGATATCCCGCTGGAAGTTGCAAATGGAACAGCTTATCATCAGAAAACGGATATTTTTAAGCGGGTCATGTGGTATTCTTTTGATTCAAATACTGCTGTAAACACAGTGCCGGTGCCGGTTGAAAGAGTGAAGGAAATTCAAAAGATGAATAAAGAAGGGCTTAAGCCTGAAAGCCTGGTTGAAGAAGTAGTGGAAGATAATACAGCAGTAAAAGATTTTAATTATGATATGGACCTTGAAAGTCTGACAAGGTTTGATAAAAAGAAAAAGCGATTTCGTAAGAAAAAACGTAAGAAAAAACATGGGCAAAATTGGAGAAGAGAGAAAAAATCCGATAAATAGAGCTTTTGGTTTACTGGTTATAGCTGGACTGTTACTTTTTACAGTTTCCTGTGATAGTAAAAGGGTCTTTGAAGCAAATGTTGAGATCCCTGATCAAAGCTGGAACAAAGATAAGGCAGTGGTTTTTTCACCACTAATTACAGATACAATTAATATTCAGAATGTGTACATAAACGTGAGGAATACAAGTAGTTATCAATTTAATAATCTTTTTTTATTTATTACTACAACCTCACCTGCAGGTCAGTGGATACGGGATACTCTTGAGATACCTCTGGCAGACTCCAGAGGAAAATGGATGGGTAGCGGAATCGGAGATATTTTTTTTAACCGGAAAGCCTTTAAGAAAAAAATACGTTTTCCAATGGAAGGAAAATATACTTTTGAAATTCGCCATGGAATGCGACCCGCTGATCTGAAAGGCATCCGGGATATCGGTCTGAGAATTGAAAAATCAAAATAACTTATTAAATCTTCTAGAAGCGTGGGAAAGGGAAAGCTTCGTAAATGGGCTGAAATGAAATCATTTCAGAATGTGATTGAACCTGAATCCAAAGAGGTTTTTGGCAGAGATTTTCACCTGAAAGGGAATTGGGCAGAATCGTTTTTTAAGAATCCAAATCAAGTCAGTCTGGAGCTTGGATGCGGTAAGGGGGAATATACCCTTGGCCTCGCAAATGCTTTTCCTGAGAGGAATTTCCTGGGGGTCGACATAAAAGGTTCCAGGATATGGAGAGGTGCGAAAACGGCCATTGACCTGGGTTTGAAAAACGCTGGATTTCTTCGAACCCGCATCGAACTGATCCATTCTTTTTTCGGTCCGGGGGAAATTGAAGAAATATGGATTACATTTCCTGATCCTCAGCTTAAAAAAAAGAGGTGGGGCAAGCGTCTTACCTCCTCCTTTTTTCTTAATTCTTATAAAACTTTTCTGAAACCTGGAGGAACCATACATTTGAAAACAGACAGTAAAGAATTATTTGATTATACCAAAGCCCTGCTTGTAAAAAATAATATGGAAATAATTCATGCAACGGATGACCTTTACAATGAAAATCTTCCCTTCAAATTACTGGCTTTAAAAACGTACTATGAACAGAGATTTCTGGAAGAAGGAAAAAAAATAACTTACATTTGTTTTAAACTTCCGGATAACAAAGAAATTATTGAACCTGATTTTGATGAAGAAGGATAGCTTTTTTGAAAAGGTTTATGAAGTAACGAGGCTTATTCCTTATGGCCGGGTTACCAGTTATGGTGCAATTGCTAATTTTTTGGGTACTGCAAGGTCAGCGCGTATGGTAGGCTGGGCTTTAAATAAAAGCTTCTCCTCCGGGGAATTTCTTCCTGCTCACAGGGTAGTGAACAAGCAGGGTATTTTAACGGGCAAACATCATTTTGGAACAGGAAGTAATATGAAACAATTACTTGAAAATGAAGGAATTCATCTTGAAGGTGACAAGATTATTGATTTTGAGAAACTGTTTTGGGATCCCTCAAAGGAGTTATTGTAGAAATATTTGTTAAGGAGTATTACTCAGTTCTTTCCAGGGAGGAACAACTCATTTCCCTAAGATTATTTAAAAATTTAGATTGATTTTTCCGCTGTAACCTGAATAAGTGTTATATTTGCAGAATTAATTTAAACTAAATAAAAGCAGGTAATAAAATGAATATAACTGGTTCGCAGGTTCTGGAAGCATTAAAGGAAGTAAAACATCCTGAAAAAAATGCCGATCTGGTTTCGTTAAATATTGTACAGGATATTGTTGTTGAGGGGAATAAGATAAAGTTTACGCTTGTATTTCCCGGATCAACAGATCCTTTTGTAAACTCTCTAAAGAAAGCTTGTGTGCAGGCCATCCGAAGCAAATTTGGAGAAAGTGTGGATATAGATGGAAATATTGATCACAGGTTTGCAGTTGTCAGGAAAGAGCGTGAAATCCTTCCCGGAGTTAAAAATATTGTGGCCATTGCATCCGGTAAGGGAGGTGTGGGTAAATCCACTATTGCTGCAAATATGGCTGTAGCACTTTCCCGGCTCGGGTATAAAGCAGGTCTGATTGATGCCGACATTTACGGACCATCGGTACCGAAAATGCTTAAGCTGGAAGATGCCAGGCCTATGGTTACAAAAATCAATAATAAGGATATGATTATCCCTGTTGAAAATTATGGAGTGAAAGTATTGTCAATAGGTTTTTTTATTAATCCCGATGATGCCCTTATCTGGAGAGGTCCCATGGCTACAAATGCCTTGAAACAATTAATTGACCAGGGTGACTGGGGAGAACTGGATTATCTTTTAATTGATTTGCCTCCCGGAACCAGCGATATCCATTTAACGATGGTTCAGGAAGTTCCGGTTACAGGTGCGATCATCGTTAGTACACCTCAGGACGTCGCCTTAGCCGATGTAGTGAAAGGGATTTCCATGTTCAAAGGGGATAATATTAATGTTCCTGTTTTGGGCTTGGTTGAAAATATGGCTTGGTTCACACCTGCGGAATTACCGGATAATAAGTATTATATTTTTGGAAAAGGCGGATGTGAAAAACTGGCAAAAGAGTATAATCTTCCACTTCTGCAGCAAATCCCAATCGTACAAAGTATCAGAGAGGCAGGAGATAGCGGAGAACCTTCCGCACTGGTTGAGAATTCACCTGTGGGACAGTCTTTTATTGAGCTGGCCAAACGAACGGTTGATGAAGTTGAAAAGAGAAACCAGCAGATGGAGCCTACTAAAAGGGTTGAAATTAAACACGAAACTACATTTAAGAAATATACACCTGGTAAGAATTAATTATGGAGCAGTCTCAACAAATAGAATTGAAAGAAGTCGTATTAAAATCTCTCACAAAAGTAAGACCCTACCTTCATGCTGATGGTGGAGACATTGAGTTGGTAAAAATTTCGGTTGATAAAATAGTTACGGTGAAGCTTACAGGTGCCTGCTCTGATTGCCCTCATCATTATCAGACACTCGCTGGAGTAGAGGAGGTAATAAAAAAGAATTCACCTGAAGTTATTAAGGTAATTTCAATTGATGAACGAAAAGAATTAAAAGACGAATAAAACAAGCTTTTGCCCGCATATTACTTTTATTGTACAACCGGACTGTAATTTCTTCAATCTGTCATAAAAAATATTATGCTTTTTATAATATCTTTGGCATTTCAAAGTTTATTTGATTGATAACTTTTCCAATTTGAAGCCTTCTCGATTATTATATAAGGTGTCTGGTCTTCTTTTACTGTTAGTTCTGGGTATGAACTGTTCAGTTGAGAAGAATACCGGAATGTCAAGAAATTATCATAATCTGGTTTCGCGCTATAATATTTATTTTAATGGAATTCAGAGTTATAAGAAAGGGCTGCGAAGACTGAATGACCAGTTTAAAGATGATTTTAGTCAAATTCTTCCGGTATTCAGATATGGTAATGAAACAGCCGTAGCTTCTGTTTCCGGTGAAATGGACAAGGCCATTGCCAAAGCTTCAAAAGTAATTACCATTCATTCCATTACGGCAAAACCTTATGAAAAAAAGAAAAATAATCTGACAGAAAAGGAACAGGCCTTTTTTGAACAAAAAGAATTTAACAACTGGGTGGATGACAGTTATCTTCTCATGGGGAAAGCCCAGGTTTACAAACTTGATTATTTTAATGCATTTAATACATTGAAATATGTTTCAGAAAATGCACTGGATGATCACGTAAAGTATGAAGCCAGAATTTGGATGGCCAGGGTTTATAACGAGGAAGGTAGCTTTAATTACTCCGGGGAAATTCTGGAATCTGTAAGTGATGACTCTGATTTTCCAAAAGATCTGGCGGCTGATTTTAATGCAACTTATGCAGATTTTTATTTAAAACAGGAAAAATTTGAGGAATCCATAACTTACCTTGAAGACCTGATCAATGAGCATCTCAAGAAAGTAGATAAGGTGAGGTATATGTATATTCTCGCCCAGGTGTATAAGAAAACCGGGGACGATGCCCGGGCATATAAGCTTTTTGCAAAGGTGGTTAAAATGAGCCCTCCATATGAAATGACTTTTAATGCCCGGATAAATCAGGCAGAATCTTTTAACGTTACCGCTGAAAATGTAGGTGAAATAAAAAAGATTTTAAGAAAAATGCTAAAAGATGAAAAAAATAAAGAATACCTGGACCAGATTTATTTTGCATATGGGAATATTTCACTAAAAGAAAATAAGGAAAAGCAAGCAATTGAATACTTTATGAAGTCTGCACAGAGCAGCATCTCAAATAATAAACAAAAAGGAATTTCATATCTTACAATTGGAAATCTGTATTTCAATCAGGAGAATTATGTAAATGCACAGCCTTATTTTGATTCAGCATTAATGGTATTGAATCCTGATTTTCCCGGGTATGAAATTTTAGATGAAAAAACAAGGAGTCTGAACCGTTTGGTTGAGAATATAACTATTGTGGAAACTCAGGATAGCCTGCAGATGGTTGCTGCCATGTCACCTTCAAAAAGAAATGCTTTTATTGATCAGATTATAAGTGACCTGAGGGAAGAGGAAAGAAGACAGAAAGAGCTGGAACAATCTGCGGGATATAGTCTTACCAATGAATATGATACAAAAAGAAAGGTAAACCAGGAATTGACAAGGTCCGGGAAATGGTACTTCTACAATCCTGCAGTTGTTGACCTTGGGAAAAATGAATTCCGGCAGAAATGGGGTGACCGGAAGCTGGAAGATAACTGGAGGCGAAAAAACAAATCAGTGTCACAGGCAAATATTAATGAAATAGAAAAGGGCTTAGATAGTACACAACAGGCAGTTGGTAATGTACAGGCATTGGATATACATACAAGGGAATATTACATGACCGGGCTACCCCTTACAGATTCCTTAAAGAAATTGTCAGATTATAAAATTGCAGATGCTCTGTTTAATGTGGGTCAGATTTATGCCAATGAGTTAAAAAATCTACCGAATGCAAACGAAGCTTTTGAAGAACTTTTTAATCGTTATCCCGGAAGTGAATATGAACTTTCCACACTGTATTATTTGTATGAGTTAAAAAGAAAATCCGGGAATTCCTCCGGAGCAAATAAATATAAGAATCTTATCATAAATAAATATCCGGAAAGTGAATTTGCCAAAATGCTTAGTGACCCGGACTACCTGAGAAAACAAAATGAGAAAAAACAGCAGGACCTTCGTTCTTATGATCAGACTTACAATGAATATCTATCAGGTCAGTACAATAAGGTTATCGTAAAAAGTGAGGCTTTTTTACATGAAAACCCGGAACATGATCTGTCTCCAAAATACTGGCTTTTAAGGGCTTATGCAATTGCGAAAGTTCAGGATATCAGGTCGTTTAAACAGGCTCTTGAGGATGTGGTAAATAATACCGGCGATTGTGAAGAGAAAATAAGAGCAAAAGAGTTGATTGCTCATTTTAACCAGGAGGTACCTGAGCTTAAGGTTGAAGAAGAAGAAAAGGTAAGTGTTCAGATCTATTCAATGACACCGGATGAGCCTCATTTCGCAGCCATTGCAATAGAAGGTTCAGATGGTAAAGAGAATCAGTTGGTTTTTGATGTGATCAATTTTAATCTGGATCATTTTCCTCAGGCTGAATTTTCGTCCAGGGTACAATCTCTTGGAAGCAATACTGGTTTGTTAACCATTGGAGGTGTGGGAGGTGTGGATGAGGCTAAAGCTTATCTGAATTTATTATTAGCTGACAAAAGTATAACTGACCAGCTGCAGGGGAAAGTCTACTACCCTTTCATTATATCCCGAACCAATTTGGGGGCTTTGCTAAAGGACAAGTCGGTTTCAGTTTACCTCAGATTTTATAACAGAAACTATTTCAATGCAGGAAAATAGATTTCGTTGTGAAATTATGATACCATATTGTTATATTTGAAGAATGTCAGTTTTGTTTTAACCGGAATTGTCAACGGGTTGATGACTTTTTGAGAGCACAGAACTATCACGGATAGGGTCATGCCAACACATTTTAATTTTCAAAAAATGAAAAAAATACGAATTCTTTGGACAGATGATGAAATTGATATCCTCAGGCCTCATATAATTTTTTTGGAAGAAAAAGGATATGAAGTGATTACTGCAACAAATGCTGAGGATGCGCTTAGCATTACAGAGGAACAAGAAGTTTCCATTATCTTTCTTGATGAAAATATGCCCGGGAAAACAGGTTTGGAAGTATTGCCTGAATTAAAGAAATTAGCACCGCAGGTCCCCATTGTAATGATAACCAAAAGTGAAGAAGAAAACATAATGGAAGATGCCATTGGTGCACAGATTGATGACTACCTTATAAAACCGGTGAATCCGAATCAGATATTTTTGACCATAAAGAAGCTGATTGATCACAAAAAACTTATTTCTGATAAAACACTGGCAGGATATCAGTCAGGTTTTGGTGAAATTAGTGGCTTGATTAATATGGCCTCAAGTCCTGATGACTGGGTGGAAATATATAAGAGCCTTGTTTACTGGGATCTTGAGCTGGAAAAATCTGATTCATCCGGTATGGAGGAAGTCCTGAAAATGCAAAAGGCAGATGCAAATCAGGGATTCTCAAGGTTTATAAAAAGGAATTATGAAGATTGGATTGGCAGGCAAGAGGAGGACAGGCCGGTTCTTTCACCTGATCTTTTTAAGAAATGGGTTTTCCCTTTACTGAATAACGGAGATAAGGTGGTTCTGATGCTGATTGATAACTTTAGGTATGATCAGTGGAAAGTGGTCTTTCCGCTTTTTAATGAGTATTTTAAAATGGAAACAGAGAATATATTTTATTCTATTTTACCAACAGCAACACAATATGCCAGAAATTCAATTTTTTCTGGGAAAATGCCTGTTGAAATACAGCGTCATTACCCAAAATACTGGCTTTTTGATGAGGAGCAGGGCGGGAAAAATCAGTTTGAAGCTGAATTACTGGGGGATCAGTTGAAAAGAGAACCGGAAGACTATTCTTTTCATTATGAGAAAATAAGCAGTGCCGAAGCTGGCAGTCGTGTAACGGATCAGATTTCTAATTTTTTAAATAATGACCTGACAGTTTTGGTATATAATTTTGTAGATATGCTTTCTCATGCACGGACGGAATCTGAAATGGTAAAGGAACTTGCAGGGGATGAAAGTGCCTATCGGTCAATTACGCAAAGCTGGTTTCGTCATTCTTCCATTATGGATGTGCTGAAGATACTGGCACAGAAAGATGTAAAGCTGATAATTACAACCGATCATGGTACAATCCGGGTAAAACATCCGGTTAGAGTTATTGGAGACAGGAATACTTCGACCAATTTAAGATATAAGACAGGAAGGA
Organism: Bacteroidales bacterium; assembly: GCA_024763075.1. Taxonomy (GTDB): domain Bacteria; phylum Bacteroidota; class Bacteroidia; order Bacteroidales; family VadinHA17; genus JANTGF01. The sequence goes on from JANTGF010000001.1 coordinate 112,026, forward strand.
GCCTTGACTATAATCCAAAGGAAGTTTACAGTATCCAACAGCCTGAGAATGCCGGATTGCCGAAGTCAAATGTTTCCTCTTCTTTTATTTTTGCATTAAATGATGACTATTTGGTTTATCCGAAGAATTACAATCATTTTGTTAGATATTATAAAAATACATTTCAACATGGAGGTGTTTCCATGCAGGAAATGTTGATCCCTTTTATAGTTTTATCTTCGAGATCCTGAAAATAACCGGAATTTGTAATGAAAATTCTTGAAATACACAGCCTGGATAAAATAAATGAAGTCGCAGAAGTTTTTCTTAAATCTTTCAGGGAACCTTGCATTTTTGCATTTTATGGTAGTATGGGAGTTGGAAAAACTACCTTTATTCAGGCAGTATGCAAAGTGCTTGGTGTTGTGGATCCGGTTTCCAGTCCGACTTTTTCCATTGTAAACGAATACAGTTGTGGTACGGATTGTAAAGTATATCATTTTGATTTTTACAGGATCAATTCCATTACAGAGGTTTTTGATTTTGGTTACGAAGAGTATTTTTCTGAAAACGCATATATCTTTATAGAGTGGCCGGAACTTATTGAAGATTTATTGCCTCCGGAGACGGTAAAGCTTAGCATCACATTAAAAGATGAGGGCCTGAGGCAGATTTCTTTTGAATAAAACCTGTGAGATTAGTTTGATATTCCATCTTATTATATTATTTTCGATCGCCGAGGATTTGAATAAATATTTTACAAAAAAATTGATAAAATGGCCGGACCCGGGAAACCTGCAGGTTTAAGTTTCAGTCAAAGTCACCTCCTTCCTCAGGAAGAAATGCTGGAAACAGCAAAAAAAAGCAGTAGTCTTATTATTGGCATCCCAAAAGAATCGGGGAAGCATGAAAGCCGTGTGAGCCTGACTCCGGAAGCTGTTGAGCTTTTGGTGAACAATGAGCATGAAGTAATTATTGAATCAGGTGCCGGACAGGGTGCAAGTTATACCGATAATGATTTTAGCGAATGTGGCGGAGTTATTGTGGATAATGCGAAAAAAGTGTTTCAGAGTGATCTGATTTTAAAGGTAGCCCCGCCAACCGGTAAAGAAATATCATTGTTAAGGGGAAGTCAGGTATTGATATCTTCCTTGCATATATTATCCCAGGAGGAAAATTATTTTCGGGAGTTAAGTAAAAGGAAAATTACAGCCATTGCCTTTGAAAGCATTAAAGATAAATACGACAGGTTTCCAGTGGTACGAACCATGAGTGAAATAGCGGGGATATCCTCTGTACTGATTGCATCAGAGTACTTGAGTAGTTTTCACCAGGGAAAAGGAGTGCTTTTGGGGGGGATTTCCGGGATTACACCTGTCGAGGTTGTGATCCTGGGTGCCGGGACTGCTGCAGAATTTGCTGCCAGAGCAGCACTTGGACTGGGTGCGTCTGTCCGGATATTTGATAATTCAGTGCATAAACTGCGAAGGCTTCAGAATTACATCGGGCAACGGTTGCATACATCAGTTTTTCATCCCAGGGTATTACAGAAAGCCCTGAAATCTGCTGATGTAGTGATCGGTGCTGTACATATGGTTGATGAAGGCCCTCGTTATTATGTAACGGAGGAAATGGTAAAACAGATGAAAAAAGGTTCGGTAATTGTGGACATTAGTATCGATCAGGGTGGTTGCGTGGAAACTTCAGAACGGCTGGATCATGGGAATCCGATTACGATTAAGCATGGAGTAGTCCATTATGCGGTATCAAACATTCCGGCCAGGGTAGCCAGGACAGCTTCCATTGCATTGAGCAATGTTTTCACACCTTTGTTGCTTAACATTGGAGACTCAGGGAGCCTTTTAAAATACCTTCATGAAGATCAGGGGCTTAGAAAAGGGGTTTATTTGTTTAACGGAATTTTAACAAACCGGTTTATTGGTGACAGGTTTGGAATAATGTCAAAAGATATTGACTTGCTACTTGCCGCTTTTTAATGAAAATAATCTATTTATAGTTAACTCCTGCTTTTTCCGAACTTAAACCTTAAATAATTATCAAAAATTTCCTGCATGACCTTTATAGTTTATGGAATAGCAATTTTTATTTATAATATGGGAATCCATCTGGCTGCTTTATTTAATAAAAAAGCATCTTCATGGGTCCGGGGAAGGAAGAATATCTGGAAGGAAATTAAACAGAAAGTGAATCCGGAGGATCGTCCGGTTTGGTTCCATTGTGCATCCCTGGGAGAATTTGAACAGGGACGGCCGGTAATTGAAGAATATAAAAAGAGAAAACCTGATGCAAAGATACTTATTACATTTTTCTCCCCTTCCGGCTATCTGATCAGGAAGGATTATCCGGGTGCTGATTATGTTTTTTATCTCCCTGTGGATCTGGCACGAAATGTAAAACGATTTTTGAATCTGGTAAATCCGGAGTTCGTGGTTATTGTGAAATATGAGTTTTGGTATAATTATCTCCGTCAGCTTCATTTGAGAAAAATACCCGTATTTCTGATTTCCGCAAATTTTCGCCGGGATCAATGGTTTTTCAGATGGTATGGAAAAAGTTTCAGGAAAATATTAGGAACATTTCAGCATATTTTTGTGCAAAATGAAAATTCGAAAAACATTTTACTTGAAAATGGTTTTGAAAAGATTACCCTTAGCGGAGATACCAGGTTTGACCGTGTTTTTCAAATTGTAAAGGAAAGGAAGGAAATACCTGTTGCAAAAAGTTTTAAACAGGATAAACTGCTTTTAGTTGCCGGGAGTACCTGGAAAGAAGATGAAGCCATTCTGATTAAATATATTAACAGGGATAAACAGGGATTAAAGTGGATTATAGCTCCCCATGAGATAGATTTGCCGCATATCGCGAGGATTGAAGATATGCTTGAAAAATCTTCCGTACGGTTTTCCGAAGCCAGGGGCAGGGATGTTCCGGATGCAGATGTATTAATCATTGACAACATTGGAATGCTTTCTTCACTGTATGCCTATGGAGACATGGCATGGGTTGGAGGTGGCTTTGGAAGGGGAATTCACAATATACTTGAACCTGCCACATTTGGAATCCCGGTTTTTTTCGGACCCAATTATAAAAAATTTAAGGAGGCCCTGGATTTGGTTAAATTTGAAGGTGCCTTTGTCATAAATAATTATGAAGAGTTTATTAACAGGTTGGATGTCCTCTTAAAATCGCCTGAACTCATTGAATCTACCGGGAAAATTAATGCAGATTACATCAATATTAACATTGGAGCGAAAGAAAAAATTGTTGATAATTTGTTAATGGTTTAGGCTTTCAGGTGAATTTATTTTCTTTAATTTTATTTCCTCAATTTTTTAACAATTTTGACTGAAAAACAGGCAAATTTAACATAAATTTAAATTTGAAATCCTGATTATTCAGAATTACTCATTTATTTTTACATTTTTATTTTATTAACCTATTAAAAATTAAACCTTTTAAATTATTATGAAATCAAAAATCAAAATTTTCTTTGCTGCTGCATTTATATTTTTTGCAGCTGTTTCAGCTTTCGGGCAGGGAACAACTACTTCAGGAATGAATGGGAAGGTGACGGACACTAATGATGATCCTTTGCCGGGTGCTACAGTAATTGCTGTGCATACTCCAACCGGGTCCCAGTTCGGGGGTATTACCGATAATCAGGGATTCTTTCGTTTACCAAATATGAATGTTGGTGGACCATACAAGATAACTGTTTCATTTGTTGGCTACCAATCTTTTGAAAAAGATGATATTTATTTAACCCTGGGACAGACTTTTAAGCTAAATGTGACCCTGAGTGAATCAACGACTGAACTTGCTGAAGTTGCCGTTGTGGGTTCGATGTCAAAAGAGTATGATGCCTTTGACGGAAACCGTACGGGAGCAGAAACAAACATTAGCAATGAAGAAATTAATCTGATGCCAACTGTTAACCGTGACATGACGGATTATACAAGGTTAACACCTCAGGCATCTGTGGGAGGTGACGGAAGTATTTCAATTGCCGGTATCAATAACAGATACAATGCCATTTCGATTGACGGGGCTGTAAATAATGATGTATTTGGCCTTTCTGCCACCGGAACAAATGGTGGTCAGACAGGAGGTTCCCCGGTTAGTATGGATGCCATTGAACAGTTTCAGGTTACCATAGCTCCTTATGATGTTCGCCAGTCTGGTTTTGCAGGGGCCAGTATCAATGCTGTAACACGTAGCGGTTCAAACAGGTTTGAAGGATCTGCATATTATTTCTTGAGAAACGAAGGTATGGCAGGACTAACACCTACCGATGATGAGGATATCGAACGTAAAAAGCTCGATAAATTCTCTTCCGGTACCTATGGTTTCAGATTGGGTGGTCCTATCATTAAAAATAAATTATTCTTTTTTGCGAACCTTGAAATTCAACGAGAAGAAACTCCGCTTGGCTTTGATTTTAACACCTATCAGGGAGATTCTGACCGGAGCACCATTGATCAGGTTACTGCAAAGTTACAAAGTTTTGGTTACGAACCGGGTCCCTGGGAGACAAAAACAAGAACACTGAACTCCGATAAGTTTCTTCTGCGTTTGGACTGGAACATTAGTAAACATCATAAATTAATGGCCCGGCATTCCTATACTAATCTGGAAGCAGTGAAAGCATCCGCTTCAAGTTCAAGGTCTATTGGATATGAAAATAATAGTCAGTATTTTCCCAGTGTTACAAATTCTACCTCTCTGGAATTAAAAAGTAACTACAATAACTTCTCTAATAATCTGATTTTTGGTTTTACCTCTGTACGTGATGACAGGGATCCTTACGGAGCAAATTTCCCTGCTTTACGTATTTATGATGGAAGTGCAACTATTTATGCCGGTTCTGAACCTTATTCAACGGCTAATCAGTTGGATCAGGATGTCTTTACGGTTACCGATAATTTCTCCTTATACAAAGGTAAGCATACCTTAACTTTCGGATTAAATGTGGAATATTCAAAGACTTATAACCTTTTTATGAGGAAAAATTTTGGAGAATACCGGTACAGTTCAGTTGCAGACTTCCTGACTACCGGGACAACAGGAGAGGTTCCGGCTTATCAGTATGAACGAGGATATTCGCTTGTTGATAATATCACCGGCGACGGTTCAGCTGCAGCTGCTAACTTCAGTATGCTTCAGTGGGGTATTTACGGACAGGATGAGATCCAGTTTAATGATAATTTTAAATTAACTGCCGGTTTGCGGATTGATATGCCTATGTTTATGAAGGATCCTGAAGAAGATACCAATTTTAATACGGTTACCAGACCTGCCATTGAAGCTGCCGGATGGGATATGATGGGAGCACAGGCAGGGAAAATGCCTGCCAGTAAGCTTATGTTTTCACCCAGGGTTGGTTTTAACTGGGATATTTCCGGTGATGCTTCTACTCAGTTAAGGGGTGGGGTTGGTATCTTTACCAGTCGCCTGCCTTTGGTTTGGCCGGGTGGTTCTTATACAAATAACGGTATAACCATCGGAGGTGTTTATCATAGGAGTTCATGGGGTACACCCATCATGTTCCGTCCTGATTGGAACAATCAGTATAAAGCCGCAGATTTTGGCGGAACGGATGCTCCCTGGGGCGGACAAATTGACCTGTTTGCAAAAGATTTTAAATTTCCACAGGTTTTCAGGGTAAATCTGGCATTGGACAAGAAACTTTTTTGGGGAACTATTTTAACCCTGGAAGGGATTTATACCAAAACATTGAATAATGTATTGTATTATAATATGAATGTTAGCCCGAATTCTGATTTTAAACTCACGGGTGCAGATAACAGGCCACATTATGATAATTCCAAGATTGATGGAGATTACACAAGAGTGATGGTAGGAACCAATACCAATGAAGGTTACACCTATAACCTGACAGCTCAGTTGCAAAAGCCTTTTGATAATGGCCTTACTTTAAGTCTTGCCTATACTTTTGGCCGGGCGATGGCGCTGAATGACGGAACTTCTTCCCAGAATTCCTCACAATGGAGATATATGGAGCAGGTAAACGGGCTTAATAATCTGGAGCTTTCATATTCCGATTTTGATCTGGGACATCGTGTAGTTGGATTTGCCAGTTATCGTTTTGAATGGCTGGGTCATCTGGGTACTACATTTAGCTTATTCTACAACGGGCAGTCCGGGAAAAGATATTCCTATGTTTATGATGATCGTGGTAACCTGAATGGTAACGGAGAGAGTACAAACAACCTTATTTATGTCCCTGCTTCCTCTTCAGAGATTGAACTTACTTCCGGAAACTGGAATGAACTGGATGAATATTTAAGTGCGGATCCATATTTAAGCAAGCGCAGAGGTGAATATGCAGAGAGAAACGGGGCCAGAACCCCTTTTACAAATATATTTGACTTCAAAGTTGTGCAGGATATCTTTATGAACATTGGAGAGAGAAAACATACGCTACAGGTAACTTTTGATATATTTAACCTGGGGAATATGCTAAATAAAGATTGGGGCAGAAGGTATTATGTTTCGAATGATTCATACAGAATAATTAAATTTGAAGGATTCCAGTCGGATGGCACGACACCTGAATTTAGTTTCAAAAAGCCAAACGGTGATCCATGGAATATTGATGATTCCGGAATACAGAGCTCCAGATGGCAGGCACAACTGGGATTCAGATATTTATTTTAGAAAATATATTCCTTGATATAGCAACAAAATAAATAACAAGGGGGCTATCAACAAACAACAAGGTGTCTATCAACAAAACAACAAGGGGGCATGCCCCCTTGTTGAACTAAATCCCTGCGGGATAGCTCTTTTTTCAAAGTTATAAAACAATTCTAATACAGCAATCTTATAATTGTAATTATTAATCTTTAAAAAC
>JANTGF010000002.1 GCA_024763075.1 Bacteroidales bacterium
CTTTATTCCACCTCGGTTGAATATAAGCTGGATGAAGTAAATATGACAGCTACCCTGGTTCACCGGTTTATCAGGAATCTTGTAACCTACAGCAATCATGGCGGATGTACCCAAAGGGAGGATCATGGAAATACAATTATCGGTTGGGGCGTTTACTGGCCTTCGTTTACAGAATTTCATCCGGATGGTTCCATTGCACTGGATGTGGATTTTACAGAACATAGTTTCAGTCCCAGAATTGAAAAATATATGTGGAAAACAAAGATATTCGAAACTTCAGTGGATTCTCTGGATATGGGCATGTGGGACGGAGTTGATCCGGTGGAAAAATCAATAACGGTGCATAACAATAGTGATAAGTCCATATCGATCACAGGCTTTTCTGTACATTCCGGATTTTTTACGGTTGTTGACACCCTGCCAAAGGAAATCCCGGCACATGGAGAGATCAGTTTAACCCTGGCTTTTAATCCGGACTCAGCAACTTACGGTTATCTCACAGATGTACTGACTCTTAATTATGATAAACCCGGCGAAAGGGTGGCACGGCAGGTATATTTAACCGGACAAAAAGAAGACAATGAAGCACCCGTAGTAAGTATATTACCCGATTCAGCCCTTGTGCCGGCAAGTGCTTTAATCAATATAAGTTTTAGTGAGCCAGTAAGAGGAGCCGGTGGTTTTGAGTTGGGATACAATAATGTGAATGACCTGATTCATTTGAGAAAAGGGGATGCAAACGGAGAAGATGTTCCTTTCAGTGCCATGATTAATACCGAAAAGAATTATATTTACCTGAATCTTCCGGATTCACTGGAAAGCGGCCAGTCTTATTATGTTGTTATTGATGATAATAAATTCGAAGATTATTCAGGGAATCCGGTCATGGCTGTTCAGCAGCAGTTTTTCACCTATCCGGCAACCGGAATAATCACCCAGTTTTTTAATAAACTGAAAATTTACCCAAATCCGGGGAGGGGACTGTTAAATCTAACTTCTGGATATGAAGGTGAGAAGTCTGTGGAAGTATATAATTTGCAGGGTTCTGTGGTTGTAAGAAGGAAGAATTTAACCGGGTTAGCATTCAATCTTGATCTTACCGGTCAGGTTCCGGGGATGTATCTGCTAATCATCCGGACCACAAATGACAATAAAGTAATTGAAACCGGACGTATAATCATTCAGGATTAGTAACTTTACGGAGATTAAAAATATCAAACTTATGGCTAAAGTAAAGGATTTAAAAAGAGAAATAAATGATCTTACCTACGAGGTAGTTTCCGATTGTTTTACCTATCTGCTTGTAAATGAGAAGAAAAATGAGGATAAAGTGGTGAAGGTCATTTCTGAAACAATAAATACGCGTAATGATCTGATTGCCCGTGTCAACCGGCTTAAAAGAGAGAAAGGTGCAAAAAAAGGGGAAGGGTTCAGAAAGATCCGTGAAGAACTTTGCTCGGGAATGAATAAGTCTTTTGAGGAGCTGAGTAAGATTTCCCATAAAAAATAAGGATCTCCTGTTTCTGTTTTCTGATAAACATTTCTGGCAATGATCAAAAGTGTACGGATGAAAATTTCAGGGAGGGTTCAGCATGTTGGTTACCGGTATTTTGCAATTAAGGAAGCCGGAAAATATCAGGTGAATGGCTGGGTAAAGAATGAACCCGATGGTTCGGTTTTAGTGGAGGCTGAAGCTGAAGAACAGAACCTTGATTTTTTTATTCTTTCATTGAAAAAGGGCCCCGGTTGGGCCAGAGTAGATCAGCTGAATATCCAACCCATTCCGTTTGTTGGGTATAAGGGTTTTGGGGTGAAATATTGAGTATTTATATAAAGACCAACAGAGACTTATGCTATCTGCTGAATTCTTTAATTTAAAATTATAGTGAAATTCATCTGATTCCACAGATAATTTACCGTATGGGATTGGCCTTTCTCGTTGCTCATTGCATCCGACCAAATTAATATCATTTCAGTACCATCTTCACTTATCCATTTGGGTGATAGTTTTGGCTGATAGGTGCGATTTTTCTTATTATCGACGATCCACTGATCCGTATAAAAAAACTGTTTCCAGGGGCCATATGGTTTCTCGGAATACCAAAAACCCAAACTACCTGTCTCAGTATGCATCCATGCATCATAATAATCCTTATCGGAATTGGTCATTCCCCGTCCACCGTATGTTCCTCCATTTACCATGATATATAGTCCAAGACCTTCATTCCAGACAACGGAAGGCAACCAGGAATACCATCCGAAATAATGTCCTTCAGAATCCTTTTCCGGAAATTTATAAACATACCCATGTTCGGAAAGACTGTTAGTCCAAAGTGGATTGTTTTGTGAATCGTATTTTGTAAAGTATTGCCAATTGTCTCTGATGCCCAGGTATTCTTTTTTAACCCTTGCCAAAAGAAGTTTATTTGAGTTTGCACCTTCAGGTGAATATATATAAATGAATCCATCTTTATTTGCCGTATTATTTTGTCCGTCCTGAACAAAAGCAACAAAAGAGAACGGGTATGCCATTTGTTTTTGGTGAGGCATTCCATTCTCTTCAAGAAAAAACATCTCTTTGTTATTGACAACATTTCTCATACTGTCTTCTCTTGTAAGCAGTAATTCTCCTCCTTGTTTATCTACCCGAAACCACGATTTCCCGTTATCCGGAGATTTCAGTAATTTAATCCCCCTGAATGGACCTGACCAACTTCCACCCGGAGTTTTTGAGATAGTTGCATAGATATTATCATCTATAGAAACAATTCCATAGCCAAACCAACTACCTTCTTCGCCGCTGAAATCAGGATAGTTAGGGATATCTTCTCTTTGAAAGTTCTCATGACCACCGATTATTCTGAACAAATGAGTATGAAATCCGCCGTGAGGAGTATCCAGGTTTAGCCAGTTACCGTCACACATAGATGTTATCTGGGAATCGTCTCTGGTCCAGGTTATACACCAGTTATCCCCTGATGCCCCCATACGTTTAAGGGATTCTTTATGAAAATGTACACCCTGAGGTACGGTCTGACGGGGTGCATTGCAATTATCCAATGTAATGAATACAAAAGCGCTAAGAAAATAAAGAATTATCGGTTTCAATTTAATAAGTTTAATATTTTATAATTGATTAATCTATACCCAGCTTTTTCTGCATATTTTCAAGTGATATACCTTTGGTCTCCGGCATTATGAAAAGCACCCACAATAATTGCACAACCATACACAGCGAGAAGAAGGCAAATGTATATCCTCCTGAGATATTTGCAATCAAAGGGAAAGTCCATGCAATTACAGCATTCATGATCCAGTGGGTTGTGGTTCCGAGGGATTGTCCTCTTCCCCTGACTTTATTCGGAAAGATCTCACTTAAATAAACCCAAATAACCGACCCTTGTCCGAATGCATGAGAAGCTACAAAAACTAATATACCTGTCAGTACCACAATGCTACCCTGTTTACTGAAATCATTAGGATTTGCAAAGAAAGCCCAGGCAATTGCACTCAGGCTGATAATATATCCAATTGATCCTATAATCATAACTTTTTTCCGACCCATTTTATCTATTACTGCCATAGCGGCTATGGTAAATATGAGAAAGATGCCTCCAATTCCAATGGAATTAAACAGGGCTGTGCTTTTCCCAAAACCTGCCATGTTAAAAATATGAGGAGCATAATATAAAACTGCATTTATACCGGATAACTGATTAAATACAGCAATAGCAATGGCTAACATTATAGGTATTTTATATTTTTTTGTAAAAAGAGGCTCCTTTTTTGTTTGTTGTTCAAATTCAAGAGATATCTGAATATCATTGATCTCTTTGTTAATATCACCTGAATCTGTACCGCAGCTATTGAGTACCTGTCTGGCTTCATCAACGAAATTTTTAGCAATAAGCCATCGCGGACTTCTTGGGGTAAAAAACAGGAAAAAGAAAAATAAACCGGCAGGAACAGCCTCAACAGCAAACATCCATCTCCACTCAATCTCACCAAGATTCAGACTGGAAATAAAATAGTTGGAACCATAAGCCAGTAGCATTCCGAATACGATATTTAATTGCGCGACTGCAACCAACCGCCCCCTGAATTTAGCAGGAGAAATTTCAGCAATGTACATAGGAGAAACTACAGAAGCTCCACCAACACCAATTCCTCCCAATAATCTAAAAAACAGAAAGCTGGACCAACTCCATGCCAACCCTGATCCTAAAGCTGAGATAAAGTAAAAAACTGCAAGAATAAACAGAACTGCACGACGTCCGTATCGATCAGATAAGGGCCCAATGAACAAGGCCCCGATAATTGTTCCGATCAGAGCACTGGAAACTGTAAAGCCAAGTTCGAAGGAACTTAAATCAAATACATTGCTTAGCCAATCCGTTGTACCTGAAATAACTGCTGTATCAAAACCAAAAAGAAGTCCACCTAAGGCGGCAACAACTGAAGAAAAAATTAATGTACGTTTCATAAATTGAATTATTATCCGTTTATATGTCCTAGTTTAATTGGTGTTCGCAATAAATCCTTCCCGCGGTAAAACCAATCAGTAGTCGAATCGGCACTACCTGCCGGAGGTATCAATCCAGTACCGTACTTCGGATTCACTTGAGGCTTGGCAGTTACAAGGTTCAAAGGTACTGCCGAGTTCTCATTGACCACTGCATACTCCTTATTGGAAGGATGGATATTACTCCAGCAGTGGGCACATGGTTGAAAGTCCGGTCGAGCTACATACAGCTTTTCTCCCTGTTCCAGTACCACAGGCAGGAGACCCTCCGTTTCTCCGGCCATACCTTCCGGGACAGTGAATTCCCGTTCCATACGTTCGCCTCTTTTAACAGCTGCCTTCAAATAATCCCTGGAGCGATTTACCGGATGTTGCAAGGCTTCAGGGTCGATGAATGTACACACCTTGCTTTTCGTATGGTCACTTATCATGGTAAAGTCTTCAAATTTTGCCGGAATCATATCTATGTATCCTTTTTCTTTCCATAAACTTTCATAGGATCGCTCCAGATCAGCTATCATTACATAAGTCCATTCCTTGTTCCACGAGCCATTGGGTGGCTGAAAGCCGTTGACTACCTCTTTAGCATCAACCGTCCCTTCAGGGATATCTTTTCCGCCAGGCCATATATCAGGATCGAAAACAAAAACATTGTTATGGGCATGCCTGGGCAAAAAAGGTGACACCAACCCCTTGTTGCACACTGCATCGTTGATCCCAATATAAATAACCAGTACCGTCTCCGGGATCTCGGGCAACAGGTGTGCAAGTTCCAGCACTCCGATATCTTCAGTTTTTGTAAAATATTGTGGCCACTTTCGTAACAAGCTATAAGATTTCACGAGAAAATCAAAGTATTCCTCTCGGGATAGTTTGCTATCAACAGGAATATGAAACTGTTCAAGGATATTATTAGTCATTTTTGTTTTGATTTAAAACATTTTGAATATTATTTTAGAACAGAAAACTTATAAATAATAGTTTGCTGGTATTTCTCACCCGGACTCAATTCGACTGACTGGAAGTTTTCATGATGTGGTGCATCGGGATATCCCTGGGGCTCAAAACAAAATGCGCCGTATTGTTGGTAAGGTTTCTTATCTTTCCCAGGCTTCCCTTCCAGAAAATTGCTTGTATAAAAATGCATACAAGGCTGTGTAGTATAGACTTCCAGCATCCTTCCATTGAGAGGTTCAACGGCTTTGGCAGCAAAATCCAATGCGCCGGACTGCGTGTGGTTCAATACATAATTGAGATCATAACCTTTGAACTTGGCCATCTGCATTTCATTAATCTGAGAACGGATGGTCCGCAAGGTGGTGAAATCCACTGGAGTTCCCTTTGCCGGTGTGATTGCTCCCGTCGGGATCAGATCATCATCGGCAGGCGTGTATTCATTAGCATTGATTTCGATCTGATGATCCAGGACAGTTCCCGGACCTTCTCCTTTCAGATTAAAGTAACTGTGATGGGTGAAATTGACCAGCGTGGTTTTATTGGTAGTAGCTGAATAATCAATTTTTAACTCATTGTTGTCATTTAATGAATATTTAACCATGCATTGCAGATCCCCGGGGTAGCCTTCTTCCCCGTCCGGGCTATGATACTCAAGTATCACACCAACTTCAGTATCACTGGAATATGATTTCCCTTTCCATAGGACTTTATTAAAACCTTTTACTCCGCCATGCAAACTATTATTCCCGAAATCCGGTAGGGTATTGGCTGCCAATTCATATTTTTTCCCGTTCAGTATAAAGGATGCCCCTTTCATCCTGTTGGCCACTCGTCCGATGGTGCCTCCAAAATAATAGGGATCGTTTATATATCCATCCAAATCATCATATCCGAGCACAATATCAGCTACTTTTCCAGATTTATCAGGTACCCTGATGGCTCGTACAATGGCACCATATTCGATGATTTCCACCTCCATTCCTAATTTGTTATTAAGTATGAACTTTTTTACTTCTCGTTCGTTGCTAAGAATGCCGAATATTTCTTCGTTTACTTTCATTTCAGTATTGTATAATGATTTTGATTTCGATTGGTGATCGTCTTTCTTTTTGCCCGTTTTATATCCGCATCCGCCTATGCAAAGGGCAGAAACAAGTAATAAAAGGGTTGAATGAATTTTTATCATGACAGAGTAAATTTGGTTATAGGAGGCAAATATAATAATTATTTTACATAATGTTCACGTGCACACCTTGTTTTTTAAAACTTTTAAAGAATAAAGATTCCGCGTCATTTCTATCACAAGGGTTGAACTTTTATTTACCTTCTTTTTTAGATTCTATAATGTATTGTTATACAAATGATTAATTCTTGTGTGGGCTGAAACTGGATTTTTGTTCTTATGTAAAGAAAAAGCGTGTTTATTTGATTTGTGTTTAGTTATCTTGAGGGAGTGGTTTGTTGGTATCAGGTTCCTCATTCTTTAAAAATGGCATATAAAAAGCATTTTTGCGATTGTTATGAGTCTTAGTTAGGTTGCTATACTTATTATTATTATTATTATAATTGCTCACCAATAAGTTTTTCAGGAAATCTAAAAATTAGTTACTGGTGTTTTTAATCTTGTACCGGTGTCCAAAAAGTTATGATACCAAAGGGGGACTTGATCCAGATATGTGGATATTGCATGACTATGGCTGAAGTTGCATTTAACCACCTGCAGTAAAAAATACTATTTGGAGGGTGATTTTGGACATAAGCATGGATCTGTAACATGCGATAAATTCAATAGGAAATTATACCTACTTGTTGTATCCGATTCCAAAGAAGGATCGCGAATGTAGTACTACTTTCATGTGGAGTGGGTAAGATTATTTTTCACTGTAGGATGTATGGGTGAGACTCCGTCAGACCTATACCTCGTATTCTGATGAGGAGGGAAAAACCCAGTTTATAGTGAATGTGTCCTTTCTTTTGTGTGGAATTTACCTGTTGTGGTTATTACCACATGTTGCAGATATACCGATGCTGTTTGGAGGACAGGATTTTAAATAGGTATAACCATACTTTAATTCTCCGTCTATCAGTCTGTTACATTTTTTCTTTTAAAAACATAAAGATGTGCTCGTGAACATTAGAAAGAAATAATTATATTTGCCATATTTAAATTATAATAAATTATGTCTCACAATGAAAAAGTATCCCTATGTAACTATTGGCTTTGTTTTGGCTTTAAGCATCTTTATACTTTCCGAATGTACACACAACAGACAGATCCCAACCGGAATAGGTTTTAATAACTATGTTTTTAGGTCAGGGGATAACGGAGATAACTGGTGTTTAACCTGGGCTGCCGATGGTGACCTTTATACATCCCAGTGTGACGGCAGAGGATGGAGATATCCTGACGGGCGACAGCGTGATTTTATGAACAATCATATTTGGAGAATAGCAGGTGGTCCGGATTCAGCTTCCTTTCGGTCTGTTTTTGTTGAGGATGCCCCAGATTACTCAAGAACAGCACAAAAGGAGATCTACGGGCCTATTGTTCAGCCGGATACATGTATCGAATTCCCACCTCCCGAACGACTAGATACCTGGAACTGGTATGCTTACGGTATCGTGTCCATTGATGGGAATATTTATCAGTTTATTTCTCATTGCGGAGAACGGTCGGGATTTGGTTGGTTTGACGGAAGTCAGCTAATCTGGCGACCACAGGGTAAGGAAAAATGGCTTCGTTGGAATGGGTCGGATGCTAATGACCGTAGCAAATGGCTTATTAACGAGGGAGATAATCAGTTATTCTTTTTTGAAGAACCGGATCTTGCTTTTTCCTGGATCACCATCGCACAATTTGGCCAGGATTATCGTGAAAACAAGGATGGATATGTTTACATTTATTCACCTGAAGGCAAGGAGAAGTCAAATCTGCTGAATATGGCCCGGGTAAAAAAGGGAGATATTCTGAACCGTTCCCGGTGGGAGTTTTTTGCTGGATTTGATAATTCCTTAAAAACTCAATGGACAAAGGATATTAGAAAGAGAGGTGTTGTCCACACATTTCCTGAAGGATGGGGGTTCTATTCATGGTCACCGAGCGTAGTGTGGAACAAAGGTTTGGGCCTTTTCATCATGGCAGTCGCTGGAACACAACGTCCGGGAACAGGTGGAGTACTTGAGAACTATATGCATTATGAACCCGGTGAATTGAGGTTCCTCTGGTCTGAGAATCCCTGGGGGCCATGGACTGAATTTTACAGGGATGAAAAATGGATCGCTGACGATCCTGAGAACCGGCTCTATCTTCCCCAATTATCTCCCAAATGGATATCTGAAGATGGTAAAAGCATGTATATGGTCTTTTCGGATGCCGGACGCAGATATAGTAAGCGTTATTTATGGAATATGCAGAAATTTAGGATCACGTTTGATAAATAAATCAATATGAAAAAGATTGGATTATATCTCATTGTTTTTGTTGTAGGAATAACAGCGTGTCAAAAAAGTGGGAAGGTTCCTGTGGGTATTACCTTCAATCAGATGGTGATGCGTTCCGGAGACCGTGGTGACAACTGGTTTATGACCTGGGGGGAAGATGGAGCTCTGTATACCAACCAATGTGACGGTAGGGGCTGGATCAACGATGATGGAAGTAAGCGTGATTACCATAATAATGTTATCTGGAGGATTCTCGGTGGACCCGGTACCCTGGATTTTAACCCTGAGCCTATACCATACCCTGATTATTCACGGACTGGTTTTACAGAGATCTACGGGCCTATAATTCCACCGGATTCCAGGATAGAGTTTGTTCCACCAGGAGAACTGAGGGATGGCTGGAACTGGTATGGTTACGGGCTGATATCCGTTGACGGTAATATGTATCAGTTTATCTCCCATTGCGCTGAAAAATATGGTTGGGGCTGGTTCGATGGATCCCAACTGATATGGAGACCCAAAGGGCAGGACAGATGGCTGCGCTGGAACGGTACAGATGCACATGATCGTGACCGGTGGTTGTTGAATGAAGGAGGCAACCAGCTTATGTTTTTTCTGGAACCTGATCTGGCATTCTCTTTTATCTCTCTGGTACAATTTGGTAAGGACTATTCGGAAAACAGGGATGGGTATATCTATCTTTATTCACCTGAGGGTAAAACAAGGTCTTTGAATCTGAATCTGGCACGAGTTAAAAAAGAAGAGATTACCGATCGCACCAAATGGGAATATTTTGTACGACATCTTGAAAACGGAAATGCAGAATGGATACAGGGAGATTTAACCAAGCGGGGGGTTGTCCACCGATTTCCAAAAGGCTGGGGTTTTTACTCATGGTCTCCTAGCGTGGTCTGGAATGAAAAACTGGGGCTCTTTATCATGGTGACAGGAGGGACGCAACCTCCGGGATCAGGGGATCCTTTGTCCAATTCTCCACATAACAAATCAGGCAGCCTTATGTTTTTGTGGGCAAAAAATCCTTGGGGACCCTGGACAAAGTTCTATTTTGAGAAAGAATGGAAAGTTGGAGAAGAAATGAACCGTACCTATCTCCCGCAGTTAGCTCCCAAATGGATCTCGGAAGACGGTACAGAAATGTTTGTAGTATTCTCTGACGCGGGAGGCGGACATGGCCCCTATTACAAATGGAATATGATTAAAATAAAGATTCTGATGAACTAAGAAAGAGAAGTAGCTGAAGCTAAGAAAAGTGTTTAATTGATCATCATTGAAGAAAAATCGATGGGAAAAAGTAAAATTTAAAAAGCACTTTTGTAAATGAATAATAGAAGTGAAAATCATTGTAATAAGCGAAAGAACAAGAAACAAAATCAAACTATTACGAAAGAAGATTTTATGATGCTGATTTTGCCTTGATTAAATCATCCTGGTTCGGAAGTTTTGTTGCCGATTGCAGAGAAGAACATACATATGTAAAAACTTATCCATATAAAAATAGTTTTGAAGAAATTAACCAACATTCATAAATTTTTAAAATCTGTAAAAAATGAAATCAATAATTTTGAGAAAAAAATTGGGTTCTTATATTTTGGTCTGTTTTGTAGTTTTAGTGTTTATTTCATCTTGTATTCAGCATAAATCTTCAGTGGAATCCCAAAAAAATAATGACTCCATTGGTCCGGTGGCAGAACTTTGCGTTGGGGACTACCTTACGGAAGAAGAAGCAGCTGAAAAACTTCAGGAATATTCAAAGCTTTACAGTAATGCTGATGAATGGAAAGAACGGGCAAGGAAAATAAAGGAAAATATCTGGAAGGGTGCTGAAATGGATCAGATCCCCAAAGCAGAATGGATCTTTCCTATAAAGCTAACCAAGGGTGCAATACACAAGATGAATGGATACATTGTAGAAAATCAGGCATTGGAAGTTAAACCCGGGTATTTTATTTATGGAAATTTATATCTGCCTGAAAAAAATGAAGGAAAAATGCCTGCTGTACTTTGTCCTCACGGACATTGGTTTGAATCAGGCAATTACGGACGGTTCCGACCTAATTTGCAATATCGCTGTGCTGCACTGGCTCGAATGGGTGCGGTGGTTTTTACATGGGATATGCTGGGATCAGGAGAGGATCATTTAAATGACCACATGGATCCAAAAGCGGTGCAAAAACAAAGCTATAACTCGATTCGGGTATTAGATTATATAAGCTCCCTACCATATGTGGATACGACCAGAATTGCCGTTACAGGAGCCTCTGGAGGAGGCACACAAACCTTCTTATTGGCTGCACTGGATGACCGGATAGATGTTTCTGTGCCGACGGTAATGGTTTCTGCTCACTTTTTTGGAGGATGTGTTTGTGAAAGTCGTATGCCTATACATAAAAGGGGAAATTTTGAAACCGATAATGTGGAAATTGCGGCATCTATTTCGCCAAAACCACTTTTACTTATTGCTGATGGGGGAGACTGGACCAAAAATGTACCTAAGGTTGAATACCCCTATATAAAGCGTATTTATGATATGTTTGGAGCGGGAGATAATGTGGAATATGCATATTTCCCCAACGAACATCATGATTATGGATTTTCTAAGCGTAAAGCGGCTTATTCTTTTCTTGTCAAACACCTCGGGCTGGATTACAGTAAGATCTTGGATCAGAATGGCAAGGTTACGGAATCATCCATCACACTTCTGGATACTACATCCCTTAAGGTTTTCCCTGACAGAAGTCTTGTTGTTGATCCACAACATTACAACAATAAGTAAGGACATATAATAATATGGGTAAAATGGAATGAAATTATTTATTGTTTTAATTGCAGGATTATTGCTCTCTGCCACTCTTTATTGTCAGGATAGTTCCGGCGATCCGAAGCTTATGGCCCATTGGAAAATGGATGAAACCTCAGGATTTGTCCTGTTTGATTCCAGCGGCAACAGGCTGGACGCTGCACTTCATAATACAGATGCATCAGTGCATACCGGGGGTGTATTTGGTAATGGGATATATTTGAATGGAAGTGACCAGGATGCCTCTGTTCTGAATGCCGACCTGCTTAAGTGTACTTCGGTCACGGTTACAGCCTGGGTGAAATTAGAAATAGGAATTTCTGACTGGAGATGGGTTGCAGGCCATGGCGATAACTATGGGCTTGTGGTAAACCGGTTTGGAAATGGTGGTGTCTTTTTTTATTTCTATGATGGATCTACCTGGCCGGGTCTGAATGCTGATGGTGTGGATATCAGGGATGGACATTGGCACCATTTAGCAGCTTCCTATAACAATATAAGTGGATTTGTCAATCTTTTTCTTGACGGCAAAATGATCAGGAGTGAATACAAAGGGAAAGCGATCGATTACTCAAAGGGAACTCAATTCACAATTGGATCCATGATGGGAAACAGAAATTACAAAGGATGGCTGGATGATATTCGGGTATATAACGGCCCCCTCAGCTTAGAAGAGATCAACCGGGTGATGAACAATGATGCTCCCGCCCCTGTTATTTCCAATGGATTACCCAGCGGTCATATTCCAACAGGAACAAGGGATACGCTCATTCAGATAGAGACCGATGTTCCGGCAGACTGTAAATATGATAACAGGCAGGGCGTCCCTTTTAGTGAAATGCAATATCAGTTTTCGATGACCGGAGATACTATGCATTCCTCAAGGGTCACCGGTCTTGAGGACGATAAAGAATATTCTTTTTACTGCCGTTGCAGGGATGCAAAGGGTTATGTGAACCTGGTGGATTACCCCATTTCTTTCAGCGTGGAAGATATGCTTCCTTTGACATCTTCGGATATACCTCTTGTCGTCATTTCAACTGAAGGTGGAGTTTCAATTGTGGATGAACCAAAGGTGACAGCTCATTTAAAGATTATTGACAATGGGAATAATTCACTCAACCATTTTGCAGATACCGGGAATGTGTATGACGGAAAGATCGGAATCGAAATCCGTGGCGCATATTCTGCAACACTTCCACAAAAGCCTTACCTTTTTGAAACCAGGACAGATTCCGGAACTAACAATAATGTGCCTTTGCTGGGTATGCCTGAGGAAAACGACTGGATCCTACTGGCAAATTACAATGATAAATCGTTCGTTCGCAATTCACTGGCATTTGAACTTTTCAGGAAGATGGGACTTTATGCCCCACGATCCAGATACTGTGAAGTTTTTATCAATGAAGAATACCAGGGAATATATTTACTTACGGAGAAAATAAAGCGGGACAAGAATAGGGTAGATATTGCCAAACTAAATGAAACTGACAATGAAGGTGATCAGTTAACCGGTGGTTACATTATTAAAACGGATTATTATAATAATGATAACAGCTGGGAAAGTAAATACCCACCTTTCGACAATCCTACCAAAAAAGTGCACTTTGTTTACTACTACCCAAAAGCCGATAGGATCACCCAGCAACAGAAGGATTACATCCACTATTTTATAGACACTTTCGAGGGGGTAATGCACAGCGAGACTTTCAATGATCCTGAAACAGGCTATACAGCTTACATATACCGTCAGTCCTTCGTCGACTATTTCCTGATCAGTGAGCTTAGCAGAAATGTAGATGCATATAAGAAAAGCCGG
Source organism: Bacteroidales bacterium (assembly GCA_024763075.1). Taxonomy (GTDB): domain Bacteria; phylum Bacteroidota; class Bacteroidia; order Bacteroidales; family VadinHA17; genus JANTGF01. Next base: position 13,558 of record JANTGF010000002.1, read on the forward strand.
TATTTTTACAAGGATAAGGATAGCAACGGAGGTAAACTAATCTCTGGTCCGGCGTGGGATTTTGACTGGGCATGGAAAAACATTTATGATTGTCCGGTGTTTTCCCGCACCGACGGTTCCGGTTGGTCTTACGAGGCTGGCGCTACGTGCAATCTGGATGTGACCCCACCCATGTATATGGTAAGATTACTGGAAGATAAGGATTTTAAGGAAATTCTTGCCAACAGGTATGTATCCTTCCGTAAAACTTTTATGAGTAAAGATTCTATTTTTCATTTTATAGACTCTGTTGCCTCCTATCTGAGCAAGGCACAAAAAAAACATTACGACTACTGGGAGACCCTTGGGAAAAAAGTCGGAGCTCCGGAAGTGGAGCCAGCAGCCAAAACCTATGAAGAGGAGGTCCAAAGATTGAAGGACTGGATCAGTTTACGGCTCGCGTGGCTTGATGAAAATATGCCCGGGCAGGAATACATCACATCTACGGAGACCGTGAAATCCGGCCAGATATTCCGGGTTTTCCCTAATCCTGCATCCGACCAACTGTATATTGAATCGGACAGAATCATCCAAACGGTTACATTTTACAATTTGTCTGGATTGGCTATATTCAGCAGTGGCAACCTAAATACCTATTCTTTTCAAATGAATGTGTCCAATTTTTTGGGGGGAGTCTATTTAATAAGGGTAGAAACTGTGTCTGGCATGCATAAGATCCTAAAGGTTGTTATACGATAATAAGTTTTTTTTTATCTGGGTAGTAATAAAAAGCAAGCTTGCTTAACATTTCGGGAGATACGTATTATGCGGATGAGCCAAAAAAAGAAGTTATAACAAGGATGTTTCATTGTTTCAATAATTCAGATATCATTTTTTCAATGTTTTCTTCATCGAGTATCATCCATGATAGGTCTTCACGCTGACTGGATAAATGAAAATACCTGTCTTTAACAAAATTTTCGGGCATTTTTATAAATCGTGTTTTTGCATAAATCGTTTGCAGGTCTTCCCATGCTTTATGAAATTCATCAATAGAATATTGAATTTCTTTCCTGGCTTCTTTACGGGAATGAACATCTGTTGTATCAAATTTATACAGAGACAATAATATTTTCGGATAAGTTACCTGAAAGCGGTTAAGGGCGTTAAACAACTCCCAGTGATAACGGTTTTTGGTTGAGTTATACAAATATTCATTTAACTTTTCTGATGTATTATTATAGTAGCCTATTATTTTACGTGCAGTTTCTAACCTGTCTGCATATCTTTCCGCCCACTTTCCCGGTTTGTTTAAATCAGGCATATCAATAAGCAGGGGGGTGAAATCATTTCTGGTGCGTTGTATTTCTTTTTCCTTTTCAGATACCCAGTTTGCCAGACCAGGGATTTGTGTTAGAGCATTCTGTACATCGGTTTTTTTACCATTTTTGTAAAAAGCATGGGCCCAGAAATCAGCAGATTCAACAAGCATTTTGTAAATTTTGTAATAATTACTCTCCGCTAAACCGTACTCCCTTTGCATATAAGCTTTATCAAATTCATCCAAAGACTTTAAATCAGGTGACCAGCTATATTCAGCCGAGGCAATAAATCCTTTCCAGAAGGTCTCTATATGGGGTGATGCATCATCCCAGGCACAGGTAAGCATCCCTTTTATATTATTTTCATTGGCTACAACAGCAAGGCCTTTTAGTGATGCAGGTCCTCCGTCAAGGTCTTTACCAGGCCTTCGTTCATCAAAGGGAAACAGACAACCGATAGTCTGTGCTGCGCCGGAAACCATTGACTTAAGTCCAAGTTTATTATATAATTTCAAGGCGCTTAAGGTACCGGGTTGATATCCGCCCCAATAGTTCCAACGCATAAACACAGCACCTTTGGGATAATCCGAAATAAGATCAATGAATTTTGTTTCCCCATCTGCCCATATTTTTTTATACTCCTCTTTGGTTATTGTATTATCCCAGGCAGTGCGGTAAAAATCATCGCTTACCTGCTTAAATGGCATATCATCCCAAAAAATTGGCGTCCTTCCATGATTCAATAAAAAATTACTAACTTTTTTTAACCATATTAAGTTTAGCTTACCAATTCCATATTTTTGTGCAACAGGTTTGCAACGGGGGCACTGTCCCAGTTCATCAACTTCGTCAGCTCCTATATGAACATATTTTGAGCCTGGAGTTGCTTCAATTGCATCAAGATATAAATCAAATTGGACATCATAAGTTTCATCCAGCATTGGACAGAAAGCATATTTGCTTTCAGGGTTCTCACGTAAATGTTTATATTTTTCGTGTTTCAAAATGTATGTGGCATGACCTAGCCCCTGAATAAGAGGCGAGATATCAATGTACCTTTCCTTTGCATACTCAGTCAGAGCAGCCACCTCCTCAATGCTCATTGATATAGGAGAGGCTACGTCAGGTTGCCTGCGGTATCTAAGCTTATCTTCAAATTCAAATATTACTCCGTTTATTTTATATCGGGCAAGACGGTCAATCATTTTATAGTAATAATCTATGTGATCTAGTTGATGTCTTAAAGTAATGTGTACTGCCCTGTAAGGTATGGCAGGATAATCGAGTATTTCGCAGGATGGAATTGTTACATCTTTATCGCGTGAATCTTCAAGAAGTTGCTCAAGAGTTTGACAACCATAAAAAATTCCGGCTTCTTTTCTTGCTCTTATTTCAATGCCATTTTTCTTTACTGTTAACTTATATCCTTCAGGGTTACTCATTTCGTTAAAAGCAGAATCAATGATTAACGAAAGTTTTGGGCCTTTTGCACTATTCTCAGGCAGCCGATAAAGAATATCTCCCATTACCGGCCGCGTTGATACTCCTTTCATTTCAAGAGCAGTTAAATCTCCATACTTTATCCCTTTGGCATCGGTAACTTTGATTTTTTTTGGCTGAGGAATGATTTGGAATTCTACCGGGAATTTGGTTGAATTTTTTAAACTACAAGATGAAATAACCAAAGTGATGCTTATTCCGAAAACTATTTTAGTTAATGTATTCATAAGGATACTTTTATTTATTAAATGTTTGTTATTATTTTTTTCATGGATCTTTGATCCAATAGTCTTTGCAATAAGACTGCTTCCAAGGTATGTAAGGGCTTTTGAATACCAGAATCACAGGCAGGTGGTTTTTTATGATACGAGCTGTTGTAATAGCCCAAAAGAGTGATTTTTCCTTTGGCGGTTAACCTCAAAATATATACGCATTCCACCATTTGTAATAAGGAATAAACCAGTATATGAATACTTTTCGAAACAACAAACCTTCTTATGGGTAGAATGAAATATTTACACAAAATGTTTTAATCTGTAGTTTAAAAGATATAAATTACCACTTGTTTGCGAATTTAATGAAAAAATCAGAAATAATGTGCACGTGCACAGATTTTTTTTATCTTTACAAAAATATCTTTTTTTAAGATTTTTTATCGTTGGATGCCACCTATGGGACATAAGAATATTCGTTAAGAGAAATAAGAAAATAATTATGCCCGGGTCCGGTAAGCAGGCTCAATGAAATTGACTTAATGATTAAAAGGATTAAATATTATGAAAAAAATTCAACTAATGAAAGCCAAGAATTTAATTTTGTTGTTTACATTATTATTCGGTGGGTTACAATTTCTTATTGCACAAACAGAAATTTTTGAAGATTTACTTGACCACCACATAGGTTTTGGACAGAATGTTACCGGAGGCAAAGGTGGTACTGTAATTACTTTAGGCTCTAATGATTTCAACGCTTTTGTTGCGGCTGTGGAAGGTATTGGTCCCCGTTGGGTTCGTTTTGAACCTGGAAATTACCGAATATTCATCTCCCGTAATGTACATCTAACCTCCGACCTTACAATTGACGGTCGGGGAGCCAATGTAGTTTTTACCAATGGTAATTCAGTTAATGCGGAATTCCAGGCGGTCAATCAACAAAATATCATAATCCATAATGTTACTCTTGATAGTATGGGGATAGGTGATAATGCCGGAGGTGGACTTAATTTTTTTAATGGAACTCATGATGTATGGATCGACCATGTAACTTTCCATCACCTGGGTGATGAAGGAGTTGCTTTTGGTTATGATGAGTTTTTTGATCCTGAACCGGATTCCAATACGGGTAAGAACGTAACCCTTAGTTACTGTAAATGGTACGATACACCTAAAGCTTTACTACTTGGCTGGCATTCTCAAGCAGCCAATAAAGATAAAGATATTTTAATAACTGTTTACCATTGTTATTTTACTGAGGGGGTTTCCCGTATACCCAATCAAAGAGGTGGTAAAGTACATTTCTTTAATAATGTGGTTGAAAATTGGGGGTGGTCTGCAATTGAGCAAAACAATGGTTCTGAGTTGCTTGCTGAAAACAACTGGTTTGGGAGTGGTAGTAGCCCGGCAATGAAAAACTTCGGGTATGGTACAGGATATGGTTATTTTGGTCCGGCATGGACATGCGACATAAATAATGCCGGAAACCCTGATCATGACGGCCCGGGATTTATTTGCGATTCGGTTTTTCAGGCATCTGATTATTATTCATATACCATGATGGATCCGGGAGTGGATATGAAAAATGTTGTAATTGATCGGGCTGGACGTCATGCTTCTCCATTGTGGGATTCTGTTCCAGCAGTGTTGTACAAGCTTACTACTGAAATAGTTAGTGGCATAGGTACAATCACCCCTGATAGTGGCACTTTTTATCAAAATGAAGTTGTTACCATAGTGGCAAGAGATACCCTGGGATATAAATTTTTTGAATGGGGTGGTGATATATCCGGAACCGAAAACCCGGTTAGTTTTATGATGGATACCAGTAAACATGTGACGGCAAGTTTTAACCAAATACCTACCTATACATTATCTGTCAGTGTAAATGGGAATGGGCAGGTAACACCGGACACAGGTGTTTATAATCAGGGAGATACAGTTACTTTATTAGCAACAACATCTACCGGGTACAAATTTTCTGGTTGGGAAGGTGATGTTAACGATACTGTTAACCCTTTAAAAATTGTAATGGACAGAAACTTTAATATAACTGCCAATTTTATTGAATACAATTCCTTACTTGCTTACTGGACGATGGATGAAACAAGCGGAACAATGCTTCACGATTCATCCGGTAATAATAATGCGGTTTTGAACAATTCTGATAGTTTAACTTTTGTAGATGGCAAACTTAATGGAGCAGTATATTTTAACGGAAGCAGGAATGCTATCATTACCGCAACATCCATTAAACCTTTGTCATTAACTGTTGCTGCATATGTAAAGTTACCCAGTGGAACAACGGGGCCTCGAATGGTAACTGCCCATGGTGATAATTTTGGGTTTATCGTTAACCGATTTGATAAAGGTGGAGTTACTTTTTTCATATATGATGGCTCAGGTTGGCCTTCTGTATCTTCAACTAACAGTATTCTTGATGGGAAATGGCATCATATAGCCGCTACTTTTAATAATTCAAATAAAGTTGCAACCATTTATGTAGATGGTGTTTTGGAAGCCAGCAATTCTTTAGCTAGTTCCATCAACTATGTAAAGGGAAATGATTATTACATTGGTCGGCATATTTCTATAAATGATTGGAATTTTAAAGGTACAATTGATCAGCTACAACTTTATGATCAGGTACTTAACCTTGAAGATATTCAAAATATGTTGATAATCAGCTATTATACATTATCTATTCATTCAGAGAATGGCACTGTTTCCTCTTCCCCTGAGCAACAACAATACAAAGAAGGTACTGAAGTTTCACTCACAGCTGTGCCTGCTTCAGGATACCAGTTCGACAGCTGGAGCGGAAATGCATCAGGAACAGATAACCCGATAAACATTACCATGGATTCTAACAAAGAAATTACGGCAGTATTTAGTCTTGTTACTACCAGTATTTTGGAACATCAGGTACACCAAACACTACTTATTAAACCTATACCCAATCCTATGACCGATCATACAATGATTGGTTATAGGGTACTGGATAATGCTCGTGTCATTTTATCTGTGCATGATATATCAGGAATAGAAGTGAGCCGGTTGGTGGATGAATTTAAACCGGCGGGCTCCTACTCTATAAACTGGAACGGTTGTGACTTTAATGGTAACAGCTTGTCAAAAGGTATTTACTTTGTGAGACTGAAGACTGGATCAGGAGTATTCACCAGAAAAGTTATTCTGGTCAGGTAGTGAGTTCAATTCTATTTTATTCTGAAGTTATTGCAGAACGAATATCTTCTGCGATCTTTCGGTCATCGTATTGCCATGAATATCCGTTGCCGTGATCTCAGTTTTGTATGTATTGAATCCTGAGGCAGGTATCTTATAGCTGAATATCATATCTTCAGCACTCTTGTCCCCATTTTTACCATCATCATACAGCTCAACCTTAAAGACCTTTCCCGGATAATATACCGAAGTGAGATTGGCCGTTACGCTCTTAATTTTTGAACCGTCTATAATTCTGGCCTGAATTGTATTGTCGCCAGGAACATTGATCCATTGCAGAATGGGAGGTGTACGGTCATAATCACCTGAAATTTTGATTCTGACCTGAGAACGAATAAAATGATGAAATGGAGTAGTATCCGGTACTTGATATTTCGTATATATTTCTAACTCATGCTTAGAAGGGCAATCCCCGGATATCAATATTTCTGAATATTTTGCCGTAGCACCATTCCAGTCAAACTTTGTCCAGGAGTCTGAATGGCGGATACTAATACCAAAAGGGTTTACATATTTATCAGTTGTGAATGCTTCTGCTCTGCGTAGCATATCACCGTCTTTAAAGAGGAGGATAACAGATTCTCCAGGGTCTGCTTTTCCGTCTCCGTTCCCATGCCCCAGGAAAAGTGTTGTTGTATCAATTGCCGCTTTGGCAACCCTGATCCTTCTGCCATCAGCTATCTCAAACTTGTCTGTTTTGATTATTTTGTACCAAACCGGAATAACTACATCCTCATTCCATGTTTTTCCCGAAGCGTCAGATATTAATAGTGAAATCTTAAGAGAGGAAGATGTACCATTGCCGGAGGTAATCCGGAAGGGGATAATCATCTCTTTTATTTCATCTGTTGATAGGTCTCCCAGTTTTGCTTCAGCAACAGAAAATGTTACATGGGGATTATTTGTATGTACCCTGGCCGTAATATTATGAGCTAACTTTCCGCCTTTGTTTAGCAATTTTATCTTCAAATTCTGTTCTTTCAGAGTAACGGCAACCGGCCTCTGCATCAGTTGCCATCCGGCCAGTGTGATGTTGGGCCCTGTCTGTCCGGATGTTATTCCTATTTCATGTTTACTCCCCGAAAGAATGATGTGTAATCTCCCCTCATCATCACTGCGTACAAGCCGCCGGGTGAGTTTATTGAAATAGTCATCCCTGTCGTGTATGGTGTACAGTTTTCCTTTTTCGTATACGGGTGGTGTGATCATGATAACTTCCACATGAGGCATTAAAGGACCACCGGGCAAGTATTCTCTTACTGAACAACGAAATCCTTTGGAGTTAATATTCTCAAGAACCGTAAAACCAGGCACTTGTCTGCTGCCACTGATTTTGTATCCCCAGATCTCAAATTTCGGATAGACATCAATATGATTCCAACGGTCAGGTATAGGCAATGGGTTTTTGAAAGTTTCCATAAACTGATCAAACATGTCTTTCAGCCCAGCAGATACGTGTATCGTATCATAGATACGAAAGCTATAATTATCCATTACATTGCTCCAGATTCTGTTTACATCTTCGTGGTAGGACCGTATAAAATCTTTGGTGCCATAATGCAGCAATACACGCATTCCACCATAGTTATTGTACATATACTTGTGGCTATATTCGACCGGAAATTTCAATGACCCTACTTTAAACTCTGTTGATCCGCAGAAATTTCCTGCAGCACACAGTAAATGTGGATATTTACCTCCAATCCACCAGGACATGAACCCACCCATGGATAATCCTGCAATGGCACGGTGTGTCCTGTCGGGAATAGTTCTGTAATGATCATCAATATATTCAACGAGTTCAGGAAAGTAAGCAGGAAACTGGCGATATGTATTTTGTTCACCTATATTATATGGTCTTCTTTCATATTTTTCCCAGGGCCAGCGATCATAACCGTCGGGTCTTACTACGATTACATCATGAGTGGCGACATATTCAGAAATATTGCGGATATTCAGGCTATCTTCATCGGGAAAGGAAGCATCTCTTGTTACCCCGAAATATCGCTGTGACCATCCATGATAGTAATAAATTACGGGGTAATGTTTTAATGAATCCTTATAATAGGATGGGGGTAGAAAGATCCTGTAATTTCTAATCTCTCCTAATATTTCACTATAGTGCCATTTGTCAAGAATGGTAGATTTCTGTGCCTGAAGAAGGGGAATCATGTATAATGTCAGAAATGCAGACAATACCAGGGCTCTGGAGATTAGAAAACGGGGATTGGGATGGACAAGTAGTTTCACAATTCTGGGTTTCGTTATATGGTCATATGAATATTAAATGTAATAAAATATCTGTCACAAGTTAATGTAAAGTTTGGTTGCTTCTGCTTCGGATCCGTTATTCAGATAAATAAAGTACAAACCACCTGGAAGTCCGGAAGTAATCAGGTCAGCTTCATGGGTGCCGGAAGCCATGACCGAATTCACCAACGTAGCAACCTTCTTCCCTGTTATATCCAATAATTCAAGAATAACAGGATATTTCCCTGCCGTAACATCATATTTTATTTTATAACCATAGACCGTAGGGGTGCATCTTAATTTTGTTTTATGAAAACTAATTGTCTCAACTCCAACTCCCGTGAGGCTTTCAACATTTATATCATCCCAGTTTGTCAGGAAGGAAGTAGTCCCTACCCCGACTCTGCCTTCAGGAATATTCTCCTCCTCTACCTGAAGGACCTGTGCATTCTGAAAATTCACGGCAATTGTATTTCCCTGTACCGTTAGCTTCACATCGAACAAACCGTTTCCATGCATATCCACCAGACCGGTATTACCAATTTCTTTTATGGTTCCGTTGGTGACTTGATAAAGTTTGTTCTTATAACTAATGGTGCTGAACTGCATAAAATAGTAATTATTTTTATCTGTCCATCCAAAAACTAAAGCAGACTCAGATAATCCTTGTGTTGTGAAATTTTCTGCTGTTTTAACTTTTGCTGAAAATATAAAATCTTTATAGGTTCGGTCCTTTATCAGGCTATATTCCTGGAGAGTATCCAGAAAAGCGATGGGCTCAAAATCACTGACATCAATACCATACATATACTTGTGTGCGTCATAATCCAGTACCACGCTCCATCGATAATCGTTTAACGGCTCCCAATTCAGCGCATCGCCAAGAAAACTCACATCTGGATTAAAAACCGTTCCCCCGTTCACATAAAAATAAAGGAGATAGTCACTTGAATTTGTAACGCCTGTAGAATTATCCCTGCATTTGCAATAATAGGTATTGTAGCTGCTACCTTGCAGACCTGTGATGCCGGTAGTATGCACCGTGTCGCCAACACTTGTAAAAGTGTAAGGCATGTTTTCGTAAGCTGTTCCCGGTAAAGTATCATACCTGCAGGTGGCAAAGCTTGCAGTATGAATAGTCAGGGTTGTTTCGCTCATTTCAGGAGGATATTCTATATTCATAGGAGCTCCCCCTGTAATACATGGTAGGTTGTCGTCAAAAGTTATCCATATTGGATCATCCGATCTCCCAGCATACGTAATTACATCCGAGTGCATTAAATCATCCGGTTCCTGCATATCATAACAATAGAATACCCGGGCTTCGAAAACATCCCCGCAGATAAACCCCGAACCGCTGTTTTCAAAATCCACATCAATGTGATTGTTCCGTTTGCATATTCTTCCTTCTTCAACTCCTGCATAATTCGTTCTGAATGCATGCTCCCCTCCGTTTTGATTATGATCCCGGTACCAGCAGTTCTCAATTAACATCTGACCTCCGTTGCCAACATCAGAACCTGCATATCCCCAATTCTCGCATATATTGTTGTAAAAATGTAATTTCCCTCCTCGCATTAACGGAATACGGGCAAGCCGTGGATTCGGGCTCCGGTCACCATCAAACCAGCAATGATGAACAGTAATTGTTTGGTCCTGGTCTTTTGAGGGATCATCGGAATGCCATCCAAACAACAGAGCTTTGGGGGTGTCATACCAGTGACAGTAACTAATGGTAAAATTTTTTCCGGTATTGTCAGCCGGTATAGGATCCCAGGTCTCATCATAGCCAATAGAAACAGCTTCATCTCCAATATCCCTAAAAGTACAATGGTCAATCCAAATATCATGAGTTCCATTGTAAAAACAAAGACCCCTTCCATCATTATCACCAATACCTGCATGAATTATGGATATGTTGTGTATAATGATATTGGAGTCATTTACTGCATCGAACTCAAAATGTGTTCCCTTATATGTGAAAACCACATTTGCCCCACGTCCGTCAATGGTTAAATTTGAGGATAAATTTACAACTCTCTGTAAGGTTATAGTGTCGACACCCGGTGCAAAACGTACCCATCTGGCTCCTGTTCCTTCAACAGCATTGGCAAAAGCATTAAAATCATTGGTGGTTAAAGTAATCACATTGCCGCCTTTTCCTCCGGTCACATGACGGCCAAACCCGGTCCGATGCTCCAGCAGGTCCTCAAACATAGCTGTGCTATCACCCTGTGCAAAAGCAATTTCTGTCCCGTAACTAAACAGTAGGATCAATCCAGTAATATAACTTATTATTCGTTTCATTCTAAAGTTTTATAAATAAGTGTAAAAAAATGTGCACGTGCACAAATATATGAAAAAATTATTATCTTTGCAATACCAAAACTACTATAATTTTAATTATCAGTCATGAAACATTTGTATTATATAGCTTTCACTACACTTTTAGCCTGTTGGGGAATCCATGTCAGGGTACAAGCTCAGACAGGTCCGTACGAAAACCTACTGGAACATCGTTCTGGGTTTGGAGAGAATGTTACCGGTGGGACAGGAGGAGAGCTGGTTGTTTTGAACAGCAACGATTTTGAAGCATTTGCTGCGGCGGTGGAAGGCTCATCTCCCCGTTGGGTTCGCTTTGAACCTGGAGTTTATGAAATAAAACTGAATCGTGTAGTAAAACCTGGTTCTGATCTGACCATAGACGGGCGTGGGGCAAATGTGACCTTTACCTACCTGGATACAAGGTGGGAGTTTTCCTTTGTGAATGTACACAATATTATTATTCATAATGTCTCTTTCAAAGAGATCGGCTTCCTGGATGATCCTGAGGTGGAGGCAGGCAGGGGCCTGAATTTTTATAATGGCACCCACGATATTTGGATCGATCACTGTACATTCAGCCGTATTGGGGATGAATCCGTGGCATTTGGTTATGATGAATCTTTCAATCCTGCACCTGATACGGGAACAGGGGCAAACGCAACCATCAGCTTCTGCTGGTGGTATGATACACGCAAAGCCATGCTCCTGGGATGGCACTGCGATAATTCAGGGTATGACCATGATCTTACACTGACTGTGCACCATTGCTATTTCAACGGACCATCCAGGATTCCAAACCAGCGGGGTGGGAAATGTCATTTGTACAACAATGTGATAGAAGACTGGGGTTGGTCTGCAGCAGAAAATAACAACGGGGCGCAGTTGCGGATCGAAAATTGCTGGTACCAGCCAGGGGGGAACCGGGATGCCATGAAGAATTTTGCATACGGTTGCATGGGATCCGGCTGGATCTGCGAAACCGGAAATGTACTGAATGGTTCAAATAAGGTTGGCCCCGGGTTTAATTGTGACCAGGTATTTCAACCGACTGATTACTATACCTACGTGCTTGAGGATCCTGATTCTGTGCTAATAGACTATGTAAAAGCAAAGGCAGGCAGGCAGCCAAGACCTTCATGGGATAGTTCACCTGTAAAAACATTTAGGTTAACTACAGAAATCGTTTCGGGCAAAGGTTCAGTTGTTCCTGATGAGGGAGTTTATGCGGAAGGAGAGCAGGTGAGCCTTCGGGCAATTCCAGAACTGGGTTATGCGTTTTCAGAGTGGGGTGGGGATTATTCAGGTTCAGAAAATCCCGTAAATATACGAATAGACACTTCTGTTCATATCACTGTTTCATTTACGGAGGTGCCTACATATACCTTGTCTACTTCTACCGACGGACATGGCAGGATAAGCCCTGATTCAGGTACATTTAGTATGGGGGATGAGATAACAATTACTGCGTTTCCTGACCTTGGGTATCTTTTTAATCATTGGGAAGGTGATCTGAGTGGTTCGGAGAACCCGGTAACAATGGTTATGGACACGGACAAGATGGTGACAGCGGTTTTTTTATCTCATGATCCTTTACAGGCATATTGGCCCATGGATGAGAATTCAGGCAGTATTCTTACAGATTCAACCGGGAATGGCAATGATGCCAGTTTAAGCAAAGATGATGGTTCTCAATATATCACAGGGATATCAGGAGTGGCATTATATCTTGATGGGAACAGAGATGCAAAAGTCACTGCGGCCGATCTACTTACACCTGAATCAGTTACTGTGGCGGCCTACGTAAAAGTGGACATAGGAGTTAGTCAGTGGAGATGGGTGGCCGGACATGGCGATAATTATGGTCTGGTGGTAAACCGGTTTGATCAGGGAGGATTTTTTTTTTATTATTATAACGGTTCCTCATGGCCTGGCTTGAACGCAGATAACCAGGATATCCGTGATGGTGAGTGGCACCATATTGCAGGCGGATATGATGCTTCAGATGGGACCATGAGTCTTTTTCTTGATGGAGTTCAGGTAAAGTCAGGACCTGGTGATGGCCCTATAAAATATAATATCGGGAATGATTTTCACATCGGGTCCATGATGTCTGCGAGATATTTCAAAGGAGCCATTGATGAGCTAAGGGTTTATGACCAGCCTCTCAACGAGGAGGCTTTACAATCCCTTCTGGTTACCAATACAGCAGTACCGAACAAAAAAGGGGCATTCAGCTCCGGTGGTTTTTTCCCAAACCCTTTTGCTGATCAGACAGTGATGTTATATAGGCTGGACAGGTCTGACCATGTCCGGCTTAAAATTTACAATAGTTCTGGGAAATTGGTTCGGATGTATGATCAGGGAATGCAGAAGCAAGGAATGCATCGGCTTGTTTGGAACGGAACGGATGACAAGGGCAACAGGCTTCCAACGGGCCTCTACTTTTATCGGTTAAGGACCGAAAAGGAATCAGAAGGGGGTAAAATTATTATACTTTGAGCAAGAATTTTAAAACTGGTAGTTAATAAAGGCCCGGCTCAGGGCTGAAAATTAAATTGTTGGCTCCTGATCATCTCAAGAGTCTGCCTGATGGTCGGCCGATCTCCCCAGTATTTCCCCCGGTAGATGAGTCTCACTTTCCCGGCAGGATCGATAATCACTGTGGTGGGTCTGTTGATGTATTCGGAATTAACGGCGAAAGCCAGCAGATCGGCACCAAACCTGGCACCATACGCACCTGCACGGTCAAGCAGGTGCGGCCACCAGATCTTCCTGGTATATGCATCTATGAAGGAGTCCTTAGAAAACCAGTAGTCTGGTTCCAGTTCTTTGCCCACCATTACCCGCCCACGGTAGGTGTCATGCATTTCAAGGCTGAACACGGCCACACCTGCATTTTTGAAATCTTCCTGCATCTCCATCAGATCGTGGAACTCGCCGTGGCATACGGGACACCAGTCGGCAAAGATCCATATCAGGACCACCCATCGGTCATTTCTGAATGTCGAAAGCTTCCACGACTTTCCCTCGGTGTCCTCAAGATTAAAATCGGGTGCGGGCTTACCTGCTTGCACTGTATTAAAGGTTTCCTGATCAAGTGCAAGCCAGGCTGAGAGATTTTTCGGAGTAACTCCCATTTGGTTTTCAATCTGATAAATAGCCAGCTCACTCTGATGGCGCACATCGCGAGAGGGATCATTCTCCTTAAGTGTCCTTAGCAAATTCAGCGAACGTTTTGATTCCATCTGACCAAGTGCAATGATAGCCTCTGAACGAACCATTGTAATGCTGTCATTTTTTGCCATGAGTTCCAACTGATCAACAGCGTTTCTTGCACTCAAAATCCCCAAAACCTTTGCGGTAACCTGACGTACATGCATTGAAGGGTGCAGCAGGCCTTTCTCTATTTCTTCAGTTCCGTTAATTCCTTTCCTGACCAGGTCCCTCACAGCCAGGGTCCGAACCATCCAGTCTGTATCATTCAAATCAGCTATACCGTCACCATCCAGCGTTCTTTCGATAGTTCTGGAGCATTTGTTATTTAAGGGATGAAAAGGGTGGGTAGCCAGCTCATTGAAAACCTGAGGTATGCTTCTGTCGCTCAGGTAATTCATTGTTTTCTTAATGTCAGACATAAAAAATAAACTCAGTAAAGTTAAAATGATTATTGGTGTAATTCTCATTCTTTGATACTGTACTTGTTGGAATTTTTTTTGTTCTCGTGAACATTTTTTTTTGTGCTCGTGCACAAAAATAAAAACAATTTCTATCTTTGTCAAAGAATTAAAATCAAAATAATGAAGCAGATGAGAATATTTCTTGTTATTTATATACTGTTTGGTTTTTTGAATAACATTCAGGGACAGCAAAAGATCAGCCTTAAGGGCAAAGTGAGTGATTCAGGTACAAGTGAGACTCTGGTGGGTGCCAATGTTTATTTTGAAGGTACGGGGATTGGCACTGTAACAGATGCAGACGGGAATTATTTTTTAAGTGGTTTCCCTCCAGGAGATTACACCCTTGTTGTCTCATACATAGGATATGACAGGTATGAGGAACAATTTCGGTTTTCCGACGGGTCATCCATACAAAAAAATTTCCGGCTTAACTACAGCGGGGGAGAGAAACTGGATGAAGTGGTGGTAACTGCCCAGGCGCAGGGACAGTATAAGGCCATTAACCAGCAACTGTCTGCCAGCGATATCAGATCGGTGGTTTCTTCTGACCGGCTACGGGAATTACCCGATGCCAATGCAGCTGAGTCACTTGGGAGATTACCGGGAGTTTCTTTGCAAAGAAGCGGTGGAGAGGGAGAAAAAGTGATAATAAGGGGACTGTCTCCCAAGTATAATAAAGTCATGGTGGAAGGAATCGAGATTGCGGCTACAGGAAAGGATGACCGCAGTGTAAGTTTGAATACTATTTCGTCTTATTCCCTGGACGGGATGGAAGTTGTGAAATCAAATACAGCGGATATGGACGGCGACTTTGTGGGAGGAGCTGTAAACTTTAAACTTCGAACTGCTTCACCCGGATTTCAAACAGAGCTGGGTATGCTGGGTGGCTACAATAATCTGAAAGGAACCTTCAACGATTACAAGTTTGACGGTAGTGTAAGTAATCGTTTTATGGATGACAGGCTTGGCCTTTTCTTCCATGCAAATTTTGAAAACCGCAACCGTAGCGCCAGTTCTAGGTCCCTCCAAACGGGTTTGTATGGTGATGCAACCAGAGAAGGACCCAATGAGGTTTATTTATATCAAATGACACTGAGTGATATTGTACGGTCAAGGAACAGAAAAGGAGGAACGCTCGTCCTGGATTATAAATTGGACAAGGGAGAAATCCAATTTAAAAACTTTCTGAGTAGCGGACACGACCAGGTGATCCACTATTCAGAGGTACTAAATGTGAGCAATGAGAGGATTCAGCTTGCAACAAATGATGTTTTTTCTGAGAGGCTGATGTATAATAATTACCTTTCCTACAAGCAGAAATTTTCAAACCTGAGTATTGATGCGAGTATTTCGCATGCGTATTCCGGGGGAAACAACCCCTCCAATCTGAGGTTTAATTTCTACCAGGAATCAGCATTACCAGGTGTCTCTTTCGATCCCCATCCTGATTCCATTATGGTATATAGTGCACTTGACCCGAAGAAAGTCCTGGTCTCCGGATTCAGCGATACAGACAGCCGGACAGAACATCGGCAATTAGAATCTGCTTTAAATCTTGAATGGGCTTATACTTTATCAAAACAAATAAGCGGATACATAAAAGTCGGAGGAAAATACCGCCATCAACAGCGTTACTACGATCAGAGTTACAGGAGTGCCAATCTGACATCCGGGTTCGAGATCAACCTGGGTGTCATTGAAGCTTATCCCGAAATCTTTTCGGGTCATACAACCGACGACGGGAAGTATATCTACTACAGTGCTTTCATAGATGAATCCTATAATGCGGGAAAATTTTTTGAAGGCAAATATGGAGCTTTTCCCCAGGGAGCAGATGTTCACACCATGCATTTATTTGCCGACTATGCACGGCAAAAGTATTCAGGTGATCCGGTATATGCTGCCTGGTATCAGGACAATGCTTTTGAGAATCTGTCCTATGACTATACCGGAAAAGAGGACTATTACGCTGGATACCTCATGGGTAGCCTGAATATTGGCTCCATGGTAGAATTTGTCCCGGGTGTGCGGTATGAAGAAAACAATACCCTGTATTCCGGTGCACAGGGCAACCAGAGTGCATCCGGGCCCCTTTACCTGGAGTACAAATCTTATGTAGTGGATACAGCAAGTCGGAAGAATGATTTCCTGCTCCCTATGATCCATTTGAAAATAAAGCCTACACGTTGGTTGATGTTTCATTTAGGTTATACGCATACCCTGTCCCGGCCTAATTTTACAAGCCTGATTCCAAGAATGAATATTTCTGCAGGCCGGAATCCTGTGGTATACCTTAACAATGCAAAATTGAAACCTGAATTTGCGAGAAATATTGATTTTGTCACATCCATACATCAGAATGTTATTGGCCTGTTTAGCATCAATCTGTTTAGAAAGACCATCTCGGACAAAATATTCTCCACCATTACAAGACCGATCGGGGATGATTGGGAAGAACTCGGATTGCCGGAAGCCTTGAGCGGGTACAATTACACTTACCAATACAATGATACGAGCGGTGTCAATTTGAACGGACTGGAACTGGAGTGGCAGACCAATTTCTGGTATCTTCCCGGAGTCCTCAAAGGCTTGGTGTTGAATATGAATTACACCCACATCTTTTCTGAAGCAACCTATCCTTATGCTTATCTTGATACTATCATCAGGGATCCGGATGATCCCTTTAGACAAATTGAGGTATGGAAGGACGAGCCCTACCAGGCCAGGCTGATCAGTCAGCCTTCCGATATCCTCAACCTTTCTCTCGGGTATGATTACAAGGGCTTTTCGGTGAGAATTTCCATGATGTATACATCTGACATCTTTAAAGGACATGGATTCTATAAGGAACAAACCATGACCACCGGAAAATTTATCCGTTTTGACCTGAATGCAAAGCAGAAGCTTCCACATGGCATGATGGTATTCCTCAACTTGAACAATATCAACAATGCCATGGAATATACCTATCAGAAAGGATATGATTACCCCACGTACTATGAATCCTACGGGATGACTGTTGACCTGGGTCTTCGATGGAACTTCAGTTCGATAAAGAATTCGAATACTAACCAATAAAACATCTTAATCATGAAACATTTTACACTTACGATCAGAAAGATGCTGCTTTTTTTTGCAGTGTCAGTATTTACCGCCAGTCTGTTTGCTCAGGGGGATACGCTTCGTCTCACCACGAACGATGACCTTTACGGGACAATATCTTCGGATACGCTTTCCGGAGGAGAGCAGGCCCACAAGGTCTATCTGCTTCCTCGGGGCGGGGTCTTTTTTATGGCGCAGACCCTGGTATCCTCTCATGGATTTGAATTGGTCGGAGAACCTGGTCCGGAGGAAACATTTCCTGCTTATATCCTGCCTTCCAAGAACGAGTCAGGAGGTTACAATTATTTTTATGTGGAAAGCTGGGGGACTGACCAGGAGTATGTTTTTAAAAACCTTATCATTCAGGGATGGACCCAGGATGCAGAATCCTCGGGAACCATTAAACCCGGGTTTTTCAGCAGCACACTTCAGAGCCTTGGAACAAGACTAATAGTGGATAACTGCATCATCAATGGTTTTGAAGGAGCAATCGGTACAAAAGGGACAGGAACTTATGTGAAAATCACCAACTCCCTGTTCAGGAATATTACAAATTCCAGCGCAGACTGGTTTGGTATGGCTATCGATGACTGGGAATCTGGATGGCGCGACAGTCTGATTGTGCAGAATTGCACTTTCATGAATATCGGTTGTACAGCGATCTATCCTTTTCTCAATCAACACAAGGCAGTGGTGATTGACCACAATACTTTTATTGGCTCAAGACGGATGAACATTTTTACCGGTTTCCAGACCGACGTGACCATTACAAACAATATTTTCACCGGTGGATGGGCTTCAGGCTATTCCCAGGATTATCGTTTAAAGGATCCTGGTGCCTGGGATTATAATGGCGTAATCAATGTAGCACCTATTACTGATCCGAACACTCTTGCGATACTGGCAGATGAATTTGGGCTGGATACTTCTGATGTGGAAGCACAGCGTAAATTCATTGTGACAAACAACGTGAACTGGTATCCTGAATTTCTTGTCCAGGCCTGGGATACCCTTGATTATAAGAAATATAACCCAAACACATGTGACCCACAGGTATGGATCAAGGATACCTGCCGTAACCAGTTCAACAGAATGCCAGAGTCTGTTGTGGAGGATGCTCTGGGACACCTGAACAGCGATGAGGCCAAAGGTGGAACCTTCGATCCCGGTTTTGATATGGCATCTGTTGAAAGTGTGTATGATGCCATCATTCAATGGACAGCAGTATACAGGAATGATGACGGGTTTATTCCCTACCACCCTAATTTTGATGCAGAAGGGAAAAGATACCAGTTATCGTGGCCCCTGCCGGAGGACTTCAGTTATACGAATACAGATATGCTAACCTACAGTACTACCGGAGGACCGGTTGGTGATTTGAACTGGTTTGGAGGCCCAACTGGTATACGCGATTCCAGGGCACCCCGTAGTATGGAATTGTCCGTATTTCCAAATCCGTTCACCAGTAGTACTACGATCAGGTACAGGGTTGAGGAATACTCCCATGTAAGACTTTCTATTTTTGATCTGTCTGGGAAAGAACTTGCAGTACTTGCGAATACCTGGCAGGTAGCAGGTGAGCACAGCGTACAATGGAAAGGAACCCGGGAAAATGGTTTACCTCTTGGAGGAGGTATATACATCTGCAAAATACAAAGTGGATCACAATCAGCGGTCAGGAAGGTGATCCTGATGGAATAAGCCAGCTTTCTCCTGCCGGTGAAGGCTGATTTGATTCATAGTGAATTATACTCCGGATATCAATTATTATTTTTGATATCCGGAGTTTTATATGGGAGGTACTCAATTCATTTGCTGTGTCAACGGATTTACAATAATAAAGACAACCCCATGTGCAGGAACGGTTGAGGAGAATCCTTTCTGCGTGATGTCTTCTTTCGCTGTCCTTATGTTCTTTACCCTGGCCTTCAGCATGGCAGGGTAGCATGTCTCTTCCCAGCTAACATGCATATTTTGTCCGGAATTACTTTGGTTAAACAAAAAGTGGTTCGCTTTAGGTTTCCAGTTTTTTCTCCCATTCCCAGGGTTTCTGAGTCCCCCATTCACAAATACTTAGCACCATAGGGCGGCCTGCTGCCTGGATGGCGTCACGAATTAAAGAATAGGAGGCCGGGGCATCCTGGGTGGATGTGTTGCACCAGTCCACCTTGACGTAGTCCACTTCCCATGCCGCAAACTGACGCATGTCCTGGAATTCATATCCTCTCATACCAGGGCGTCCCTCACAGGTAAGGGTTCCTGCACAGGAATAGAGTCCGAATTTTAGTCCCAGGGAGTGAATATAGTCAGCAAGCACCTTCATTCCAGATGGAAAACGGTCCGGGTCAGCAATGATGTTACCGACAGAATCTCGTCCTGTCTGCCAGCAGTCGTCTATTACCAGGTATTCATACCCACACGCTCTTAGTCCCGAAGCGACCATAATTTCGGCTATTTCCCTGACCACTTCCTCGCTTACATCGCACCTGAAAGCATTCCAGCTGTTCCATCCCATTGGAGGAGTGGGTGCGAGCTCGTTTATCCGATTCTGACTTGTGACTGATCCGGATATGGACAGCCCCAGGAAAATCAGTATTAAACTTCTTATGAGCGATTTGATATGCAAGGTTAGGGACCCCTCTTTTCAATGCGAATCTCTCCATGCTCACGGGTATATTTTAAGAGTTCAACGCCAGCCAGGATCACTGCGCCAAAACCCACATCATTCTGACGCTGAGCACGGGTATAGTAATAATTCAGATCATCCTGGATGCCTGTACCCATACAATTTTGGTTGATCGTTCCACGATCTGATGCACTCATTAAACCTTTCCATCCGTTGCCTGCAATGGTAATGTATCTGGCTGGCAGGATACCCTGATTGACAGCAAAGGCTATCGCATAGGTAAACATAGCCGTACCTGAAGTTTCCAGATATGAATCTTCCTTGTCCAATAATTGGTGCCAATGACCTGATTTGCTTTGATATCCGGCTACACCCAGGATCTGGCGAATCAGGTTATTTTTTACTTTTTCCCATCCAGGATGATTCTTCGGAAGGAATTTCAACAACTCCACCTGCGCCATGATGATCCACCCATTCACCCGGGACCAATGTGCAACGGAGTGTTTCTCAATATCACTGTACCATCCATGGTAGTATAGCTGGGCATGTTCATCCCACAAATATTTAGTAAACAGGAGTACCTGTTTTACGGCCTCATCGAAATATTTTCGTTCACCGGTAAGATTACCCATTCTGGCTAAAAAAGGCACGCTCATATAAAGGTCATCTCCCCAGATGGTCTTGTCTGTAGGGAAATCCCGGCAATAGGTGCCATCATCCAGCCTGTACATGTCATTAATCATAAAATCTGCTGCATTATTGATGTAATCCAGAGCATCATTTCGTTCCCTCAGATGATAAACATCTATTATACTGGCACCCATAGCCCCACAGTCATCAAGCTGTTCAAAAACAAACATCTGACCAAATGGATAGCTCCATTTATTCCTTCCATTGGCTTTGCCTTTGAAATAGGGGGAATTGTTGAAGATGAAATCATAATTTTTTAAACTATAATCAATGTCCCTCCGGTCATTAAGCACCTCACCGAGTTCTAGCATACCTATATTTACGACGCCATTATGATACTCCCAACGTGATAGATGGTTAATGAACCATATCTCGCTGAAGGGGTTTAAATTCGCAGCACTGTTATAAACCTTGCCGGTTTTGTAATCCACAAACCCCCTGATATTGTCATGAACAACAACGTCTGCAATCTGCCTTAGATCTTTTTCAAACTGAATAGAATCCTGGGCTATGACCAGATGTCCGCTTAAAATATATACGATTATGAAAATGATCCTTTTCATGAAAATATTCTTAAGATTGTAAAAAAGGAGTGATAATTAAGAGTATTACCACTCCTTATACTTAATTTATTAGATTATAAAACTACTTCAACTTGATCATTTTATTGATCTTTGAGGATACACCATTTTGTAATCTATAAATATAGATTCCACCGGGTAATGCCTGGCCAGAGTCGTCTGTCCCATTCCAATGGATTGTGTATTCACCGGGTACTTGTTGTTCCCTAACTAAAACGGTAACCTCTTTTCCTGAAATATCATAAACTGAAAGTTCTACTGGTGCCGCATGTTCGATTCGATAATAAATAGTAGTCGATCCTGTAAACGGATTCGGAAAATTTGTTAAAGTTTCAGTGGCAAGCTCCTTCGGGTGTTTTATACCAGTTACATTCTCGAACCAATTCAGGTCACCGAGGGGTAGTCCGTCCGTTCCTGCTGTTTTTAAAGTTTCATTTGTATAAGCATAGTTTTCCGGTAAAGGCCATGCAAGCTGAAATTCTTTCCCCGGATCATCAATGTTTGTCAAATAGGGGGTCCAACCAGGCTGATTCCGAAATCCGTCCAGCCAGGTAATCATTGGATTAAACACCCTGTCAATTACAGCCTGATCAAATCCCGGATCGAAAGTACTTGTCTTTGCATCCTCAGAGCCCATATGCCCATATGTGTTTTCCACTACACACATGGGAGCCATTTTAAATAAAGCTGAATCAAGATAAGTCATACTAATGTAAGGAACCTCAGCTCCACCATCCTCATCAATTGTATCCCAGGCCTCAATGAGTTGCTTGGGCCAGTATATACAGTTGTTCCTGATTGTCCATGTACGCTGGCTGTGGGCAGCCCTCAACCCTCCGGTAGTATCTATGCCAAGAACATCGTGCATGGGGCCCAGTGCATCGATACCAATGGGATACATACTGTACACCGAACCTGCCTCATATCGGCCGGGGTTGTATATGACTGTATCATAAACAGAAGAGGAATCCTGGTAATATTGTTCATACCTGGATTTCGGTATGCCTGAGGATTCCCATCCTACAAACATATTATTGGTAATCGTTACATTTGCCTGGAAGCCGGCGAAAACACAACCCCTGGTAGTACCAAAGAATGTATTGTGATTAATGATAATTGCTTTACTAATTTCACCCCAGTAACCAATAATACCACTATTGCCAATGTTTGACATGGTATTGTTTTCAAATATCAAGCTATCACGCCATCCACCACCTGTGGAACTCCATCCGGCATACAATGCACCCCCGGACCAGTCATCGGATGGTGTACGGTTATTCCTGAAATTACAGTTAGTGATCTTTACATACTGACCGTTGCCTAAGGAACTTAATGTATTGTTACCACCTCCGTTAAAAACGCAGTTGTCAAGAATTATCCGGGCATTATCGCCAACCATGTCAACCAGTCCTTTCACTGCTACTCCGGTTGAGATTCCATCGCTTGTAAGGAATTGGAAAATGATGTTTTTTGCAGTAAACACCTGGCCAACTCCTTCGCAATGGAACCAACGAGACACATATTCATTGTTTCCTGATTTTCTAGGTAAAACAAATGGAGGAACGCCATCCCCCTCTTCACCTAACAGTGTGATATCATCATTTACATTGATGATGTCAGTTAAAAAATAAACTCCACCCTGGGAGAGTACAAAAACGTGGTTGTTTAGCATTCCGCTATTATCCATTTCTGCTCCAACTACCTCAAAAAGGTCGGCTCCATTGGAGACGAAAACAGTATCGTTTTGTGCAGAGACATTCAGAACACCTACTAATGCCATAATATGCAAAGCAGTTGTCCAGGCTTTCATTTTTACAGTAAATAGTTTTTTCATAATACTTAGTTTTAAAAGGTGAATAAATAAATTATCAGTTATTGTTTTTTATTGAGATTCCATCGCAAGCCAATGTCAATGGTCATACCATATTGTTCAGTATGTGTGGGATAATCCTTTCCCAGGGAAAATACGGTGTCTTCAGCATTGTTGATGTTATTAAAATTAGTGAAAAGCACCAATCCATAGGGTAATTTCTGTGTAGCCGATATGTCAAATCTGAGGTAGGATCCTGTAATGGTTCGCATTTTTATAACATAGGCGGTTCCCCGGAAAACATTATCCTGGTACCTCATGGAAGTACGTATAGAAAATCCTTTATAATCGTAGCCGAGTGATAAGTTCAGGATATGAGAAGGTTGGTCGATAAGCCTTGATTGATAAGGATGGTCATAAAAAACTGTTGTATCCGGTGTCCATGGATTATTATCGTGATCGAAAGACTCGGCATGTCCGGCAGGATAGGTGGCCCTGGACTTAAGAAAGGTGTAGTTTGCTGAGAATACAAGTCCTTTCAGTGCACCGGGAAGATACCAAAAAGAAGTTTGCCAGTCCAGTTCAATCCCGTCGATCTTTACTCCGAAAGTATCGTTATAATGCCAGTTGTAACTATATCCACTGAAAATTTCTGGCACATCAAATTCCAGATATCGTTCGCCCACTTTTTTTGTGTAATCCCTAAAGATTTTATTCTCAACCCTCTTACTAAAAAGGTTTATGTTTAACAAACCTACATAATTGTTATGAATAGAAGCAACAAGGTCAATATTTTTTGATAATTCCGGTTCAAGGTTTATATTATTAATGACCAGTTTTGGGTCAGAGGTATTTTGATCACCGTAATCCTGACGGGGTATGATCCAATTGAAGTTTGGTCTGGAAAGCGTATGAGTATAGGCCAAATGGAACTGCAACCACTTAAGAGGTTTGATTTTAAGATGGATCATAGGAAGTAAAAATTGATTTTCCCTGGTAGTAGTGACCAATGTGTCGCCAACATACCTGTTGTAATCAGGACCCGATTGTAATGAATTTCCCTGGTGGGCAGTGTAAATAGTCCGATTCTGTTCAAGACGCAATCCTGGATTAAACTCAACGATCTCGCCAAAATTAAATGGAGTCATAATATAGAAGCCAAGATAATTTTCTGTACCATAGTAATTGTGTGTGAGAGATTGGTACATGTCATGGCGCAGGTAAGGTAGGTTGTGGGGTACCGTATCTCTGATTTTGAAATAGTCTTCCATTAAATAATGCTCTAGATGTTTCAGTTTCTCAATATCGGTTCCAGGAGCCCAGTCTTCAAACTTTCCGCCAAAAAAACGGTCTGAATCATAATTGGGATCTATAAAATATGTATAATTAATATATGCTTCATCTTCGATTTCTCCATCTTCGAATAGCTCTCTGTTGTCTGCAATGTAGTCACGTCCCAGTTTTTGACCGGCAGTGACAAGATTTGCATTCCATAGATCATAACTAAACTCTCTTTTTAAATGCCTGTATCTCCCACCGATTTTTAATTTGCCGCTTACGGACTGGTTTTGAAACAAATTCCATTCCAGGTTCATGTCGGCCTGATATTGTCTGTGTTTTGTTGTCGCAGGTGAATGTGAGAAACCAATTGTCCTTGTCCGGTTAACATCAAAATTACTATAATTCATGATAGAGTCAGGATCAACGTTATCCGGTACCTGGTCCATCGCATTGTCATGTGAAAAACCGAAATTCATGCTTTCAGGGTTATTTGATCCTGAAAATGAATGTGACACTTGTCCGTCAATCTTAACTGCACCAAATTCTTTTTCAAAAGAAAGAACATTATTCAGAACTTTTTGATTATTAATCATATAATTGGTGTTTAAAGAAATGTACCTGGCCTTTGTAGGAAATGCCTGACTGTATGTCTTTGTTTCTTCAAGTCGCTGTGAATAGAAATTCTTAAGTTTAATAGAACCATTTCTGAGTGGATAATCAATAACCAGGGTGGCATTGTACCTGTTGGTTCTTCTTAACTGATCGCTAAGTGATTCCTGGTATATGGTTATATCGCTTGTATCAATTCCGCTGTTGTACGGATAAACACCTATTTCACGTATATGTGCACTCCTGTTCCTGTTCTCGGCCTGGCCCATAAGAAAAATTCCCAATTTATTATTAAAGAATCTATTGCTTAAACTGCCCATAAAGATGTAGTCATTAAATGTATTTTTTAGATAATTATAGCTGCCCTGAGCCATTGCTTCGGCATGAAAACCTTTAGGAGCAGACCTAAGCCTGAAATTTACTGCACCACCGATGAAATCTCCTTCCATATCTGCTGTTGGTGACTTAACCACTTCTATACCTTCAAGTGAATAGGCTGAAATACCAGACAGGCTGACACTTCTATCGTTAGCATCTGTTGATGCAAGCTCTACTCCGTCAACCATAACCTTCGTGTATTTTGGTGATAGACCACGTACGATCACTTTATTTCCCTCTCCTCCTGTCCTTTGTAATGAAATACCAGGTAACCTGCTTAAAGATTCAGCTGCATTGGCATCAGGTAACTCCCTGATACGGTCGGAAGATACTACATTCTTAATGTTACCAGCTGCCAATTGTTGGTTAATGGCTTTATATTGTCCCTTGGCCTGGGCTGTCACTTTTACTTCCTCAAGATTCTTGCCTCCGCTGAAACTAAGTTGGATATTTTTTTCCACTTGTATGCCTGCAGTAATATTTATCTGTTCCTGATAACTTTCATATCCGATATAAGAAGTGACTAGTGTATATTCCCCATTTGGTATTTTGGTTATCAAATAATTTCCTTTTGCGTCGGTAACAGCACCGATGCTGGTTCCTTTTAAATAAACATTTGCTCCGATTAATGCCTCCTTTGTCGTCTTGTCCGTGACAGACCCTGTTAAAGTAGCATTGGTTTGAGCCAGAACGGACAATGAATGCAAAGTAATGGAAAAGAAAAAAATCCAGATGGTGAGTAAAGATTTCATTTGATAAAATTTATTTATTTTTTCAATTACTGAACAAATATATGATTTTTTTTTGTATATTGTGCACGTGCACAATATTTTTTATTTTTCTGCATTCTTATTTAGATATGTTATAAATAAATTATACTTTTACGTATTTTTTAATTGAAAAAGGTTTAATGATGTGGATGTAAAGAATATTTAGTTATTAGAAACAGCTAATAAAAACTAGAACATTATGAGAATAATCACAACCAACTAAAATGAAACAGGAATATACGCTTCAGGATATTGCAGATATGGCCCAAGTCTCAAGAGGTACTGTGGACAGGGTGATACACGGTAGAGGTAAAGTGTCAAAAGACACCTACAAAAAGATCAGATATGTACTTGATAAAATCAGTTATAAACCAAACATGATTGCCAGGTCCCTGCGAAAGGGGGTATTGTTCAAGATTGCTGTACTGATGCCGGATTATAATTATGAAATCTATTGGAAACCTGCCGTGAAGGGTGTTGAGGATGCTAAAAATGAGTATTCGATATTTGGCATTAAGATTGATACATTTTTATTCAATCCGAATAAATTTCAAAGTTTTAGGCAGATGTACATTTCAATTCTGGATAAGAATTATAGTGCTGTGCTCGTTGCTCCGTTTTTTTTCCGCGAATCACTGGATTTTTTTAAAAAATGTATTGAAATTGGTTTACCTGTTTTTACGTTTAATGCCCAACTGGACAATGAATGTATTGTGTCTCATGTAGGACAGGATCTGATTAGTAGTGGGCAAACTGTTGCTAGTCTGTTGTACAAGATATTTGGAAAGACAGCTGAGTTTTTAATTGTGCATATTAAAGAGAATGTTGAAAATTCAAAACATATGCAGGAAAAAGAGCAAGGTTTCAGAAATTTTTGTGTTTCAGTCGGTATGCCAAAAAAATCGGTACATGTTCAAAATATTAATAATATTAAAGATTTAAATAAACAACTTTTATCCTATTTGAGTGACCATCCGCAAATAAAAGGTATTTGTGTATCAACTTCAAAGGTGTGGATGGTTGCTGAAACATTGCATAATCATTCAGAGAAACCTCTATTGGTCGGATATGATTTGTTAGAACCGAATGTAAAATATCTCAGATCCGGCCAAATTGATATTCTGATCTACCAGAATCCATACCAGCAATCATCACTTTCTA
Source organism: Bacteroidales bacterium (assembly GCA_024763075.1). Classification (GTDB taxonomy): domain Bacteria; phylum Bacteroidota; class Bacteroidia; order Bacteroidales; family VadinHA17; genus JANTGF01. The sequence continues at coordinate 41,077 of JANTGF010000002.1, forward strand.
TTTCAAACATAATTGATTATCTGATGGTTGATAAAAAGGTCCAGAAAAAATATTTGCTACCCATAGAAATAGTAATTAAGGAGAATCTGGATACTTTTTTAGGTTGATGGAGGCATATTTGGCAGGTGGTTAATTTATATCCTCAGGTATTTCCAGGTCAGGATTATTGCTTTTTATCTGATTTTCTTCATTTTTAGGCCTTTTATTATTGGGTTAAGAAAAACTTTTGTGATAAATTGATCTCAGATGGGTTTTTTATGGGCTATTTTCCCTTATATATATAATGGTGTAATCTTCACACTATTCATGCTTTTTTATAGAAATTGGATGTAGGTATTTTTATTTTAATTAAGAAAAATCGTGCTCGTGAACAATTTTTAATGTGCTCGTGCACGTTTTTAAAATATTTTTCATATATTTGAAAATTGAAATGTATTGACAAGGAGTTCTTCGGTTTTGTCTTTGCCAATAACATGTTGTAACTATTTTTAACTTAACACAAAAGCCTATGAAAACAAAAAATTTCTACACAAGGACAATCCTTGTAATGATTGGATTCCTGGTAGGGTTCAGTCAAACTGCCAGCCCCCAGGGAGCTCATTTAAAAGCTCATTGGAAGCTGGATGAAACTTCTGGCATTGTTGCTGAAGATGCAACCATGAACGGTTTTGATGTCTCGTTGAACAATACAACAGATACAAACTGGGTTGCAGGATACAACGGTGGGAGTTTACTGCTAAATGGTGCTAACCAGGACGGATCAATTGCAGCACCAGCATCAGACGCCTTTAAAATGCAATCCTTCTCTGTTGCAGCCTGGGTTAGGAATAATGCTCCTATGGATAAGTGGGGTGAATGGATCATTAGTCACGGGGACAACTGGGGATTGTATGTGAAACAAGATTTAGGTACACAATTCTACATCCATCATTCAACCGGCTGGGCAGGAACCGTGGGGATGGACTCAACCGTTTGGCAGGACAATGCATGGCACCATGTGGCTGCAACCTATGATGCAGAAACGGGCATGGCACAGGTTTATCGCGATGGAATGCTTGTAGGTGAAGACAGTATCGGGGTTATTGATTACTCAATGGGAGATGGTATTACCATTGGATCTATGGCCGGAGGCCGTAATTGGGATGGTAACCTGGATGATGTTCGGGTATATGACGGAGTTTTATCTTCAACAGAGGTGCAAGGCATCGTATCAGAGTCTTCTCTGGTTGCATATTATAAACTTGATGAAAGCTCAGGTACCGTAGCTTCAGATGCCAGCAGTAACGGTTTTGATGTACTATTGAACAATACAACAGATACAAACTGGGTTGCAGGATACAAAGGCGGTAGTTTGCTGCTGAACGGTGCTAATCAAGACGGATCAATTGCAGCACCAGCATCAGATGTCTTTAAAATGCAATCCTTCTCTGTTTCAGCCTGGGTTAGGAATAATGCTCCTATGGATAAGTGGGGTGAATGGATCATTGGCCACGGGGACAATTGGGGATTGTATGTGCACGAGAATTTAGGAATACAATTCTACATCCATCATTCAACCGGCTGGGCAGGAACCGTAGGTATGGACTCAACCGTATGGCAGGACAATGCATGGCATCATGTGGCTGCATCCTATGATGCGGAAACAGGCATGGCACAGGTATATCGAGATGGAATGCTTGTAGGTGAGGACAGTATCGGGGTTATTGATTATTCAATGGGAGATGGTTTTACAATCGGTTCTATGAGTGGTGGACGTAACTGGGATGGAAATATTGATGAGGTGCGTATTTTTAAAAATGTGATCACACCTGCTGATGTGAAAAACATTATTGCAGAAAGTGGCTTGTTAGCCCATTGGAAACTTGATGAAACCTCTGGCAATGTAGCATCCGATGTCAGTGATAACGGTTTTGATGTAACATTGAACAATACTACAGATACAAACTGGGTTGCCGGATACAAAGGCGGTAGTTTGTTGCTGAACGGCGTTGATCAGGACGGATCAATTGCAGCACCAGCATCAGATGCCTTTAAAATGCAATCCTTTTCTGTTGCAGCCTGGGTTAGGAATAATGCTCCTATGGATAAGTGGGGTGAATGGATCATTAGTCACGGGGACAACTGGGGATTGTATGTAAAACAAGATTTAGGTACACAATTTTACATCCATCATTCAACCGGCTGGGCAGGAACCGTGGGGATGGACTCCACTGTTTGGCAGGACAATTCATGGCACCATGTGGCTGCAACCTATGATGCAGAAACGGGCATGGCACAGGTTTATCGTGATGGAATGCTTGTAGGTGAGGACAGTATCGGAGTTATTGATTACTCAATGGGAGATGGTATTACCGTTGGATCCATGGCTGGGGGTCGCAATTGGGATGGTAATCTGGATGATATCAGGGTTTACAATCTTGTGCTTGATCAGGATCAAATCAGAAACCTTGCCGGCTTTGAACCAATTGAGGAGAAGAAGCTTATAGTTTATTGGCCCTTCCAACAGACATCTGATACAATAGCTTATGATGAATCAGAAAACATTTATGATCTTCCGCTTGTCAATACAGATGATTCAAACTGGGAGATTGATTTTACCATTGGCAAGAGTTTAAAGCTTGACGGTGTTGAGGAATACGGAGTGTTGGATTCAATCACATCTCTCAATTTTCATCAACCCACTTTTTCTATTGTCAATTATATCAAAATGGCTCCCGGATCGATCACTGACTGGTCCAGGATAGCAGGATTTGGAGATGCCTATGGTTTTAATGTGAACGAGGAAGGTAAACTGGGATTATGGTGCAACTTTGGAAGTGGCTGGCATGGCTCCTATGCCGATATGCCCACACTGGCTGATGGAAAATGGCACCAGGTTGCTATGACCCATGATGATGAGACTGGGAATATATTTTACCTTGATGGAGAAGTTGTACTTATCCAGGATTGGAGTGATACAGATGGGAACCAGATCGAGTATCCGGGTAATTCATTATTTGTGGTCGGGGCTGTGGATAACGGTTATGCATTTAATAATCCACTTCCAGCCAACCTGAATGATATGATGATCTTCTCAGGTGTGCTCAGCCAAACTGAAATCCAGGATATGATGAAGAAACTTGGAGGTGCTACCCTTGTTGCTCATTATACAATGGATGGTGCTGCCGGAGACTCTGTTATTGTTGATGATTCAGGTAATGGCTTTGATGTACCTTTAGTTAATGGCACTGATTCTTCATGGGAACCTGGGGTTGTCGACGGAAGCCTTGCTTTGAATGGTACTGACCAATATGGGTTATTAGCAGCTCCTGCTTCAGCACCTTTCGCACTTCAGTCATTCACTATCTCAGCATATGTTAAACTTGATGAAAATGCGCCCGGTTGGTCATGGGTAGCCGGTTATGGTGATAACTACGGCCTTGTTTTAAACCGCGACGGGAAAGGTAGCCTTATGTTGTATGTACATACTGCAGACGGATGGCCTGATCTAAGGTATGAGGGTGTTGATTTAAGAGATGGTTACTGGCATAATATAGCTGCTACTTATGATGCTACCGGAGGTGGTGTTGTAAATCTTTATCTCGAAGGTGAGTTAGTTGCAGTTGATACTATTGGCGGGCCTATCGATTTCTCTCAACTTGATATGTTTAATATAGGCTGTATGAATGGTGATAGACTGTTCCCTGGATCTATAGATGATCTTAGAATCTATGCAGAAGTCAGAACTCAGGAGCAGATCAAGGAAAACATTGCGCAACGATTTACCTTGACAACTCAGGTTACCGGTAATGGTTCTGTTAATCCTGACAGCGGACAGTTCTATAACAATGATATCATAACTATTACTGCAATACCGGATGATGGTTGGGAATTCAAAGAATGGGATCCATTTGCAGGAACCATTGGCGGGAGTAGCAACCCGGTTGATGTAACTGTACATGTTAACATTATTGCTGCAGCCGTTTTTGAAGCAGCCACTGGAATTAAACCGGAGGAACAAGCTGCGGATTTTGCCGTTTACCCGAATCCATTCTCAGACCGGCTGAATATCCGTTATGAACTGGTTCAGAAGGAACAGGTAACGATTGCCATATATGATGTACTTGGTAAAGAGGTTAAAATCCTGGTTGATCAGATTGAACAACCTGGTTCCTATACCATTACATGGGATGGAATGAATGCTACTTCGAATGGGATATATTACCTGAAAGCCCGTGTCGGTTCGGATGTTCATACACAAAAGATTATTTTGAGCCGTTAGATTAAAGTATTTATTTCTTTTATAAGACAAAAACCTCCAGGGTATTTAACTCTGGAGGTTTTTTTAACTTCACTTTTTTAGTTTTATTACAGAAAATATTTACTTCGGTTATATATTTGTCCTATTTTGTGCTAACAAATTTTATCGAATTACAATTGTCATGCAGATTGCTCGTATTTGAGCCAAAATTTACACTAAATTGTTATTGAGTTAATTAATAAGAATGAACTTTTTTGTTTTAGCTATTAAAAATACTGGATAAATGCACTGGATATGAGCTTGGACATTCTTAATAATAGTCCATGCTAAATATGTTCAATAATTTTTAATCCGCAATTTTTGCACTTTCCCTGCTGGTCAAGTCCGCTGGTCCATGTTTTGTAACCATTACGTACAATTACTTCAGAATTGCATACTGGACACAAAGTATTATTTCCCATGGCAGGATCGGCCACATTTCCGAGATAGACATATTTCAGGTACTTTTTGGCAATTTTGTAAAACCCACTTAGCTTTTTCACTTCCGTAGGAGGGAGGCTTACCTTGAAATGAGGGTAATACCTGGATAAATGCAATACCGTATTTTCACCTGTTTCCAATGCGATCCATTCCACCATCTTTTCAAAAACCACAGGATCATCATTCAGGGTAGGGATAACCAGGTTGGTAATTTCAAGATGCTTTCCTGCTTTGTGAATTGTCTTAATGGTTTCTTTTACCGGTTCAAGGGATGAGGAGGTGTGTTTTTTGTAAAAATCTTCTGTAAAACCTTTCAGATCGATATTAAAAGCATCGGTAAATTCTATCATTTCCCTACCGGGAGTTTCGTTGATAAAACCATTGGACACCATTACATTTTTCAGTCCGGCTTTTTCTGCCACCTTTGCCACATCCCGCACATATTCAAACCAGATGACGGGTTCGTTATAAGTGTAGGCAATTCCTATATTCCCTTTTATATCCAGAGCTTCATTAATAATCTCCTGTGGATCAGTGAGTGCTTTTCTTTCGGGGTCTCTGATTCCATTTTGTGATATATCACTGTTCTGGCAAAAGCTGCATTTCAGGTTACAACCGAAAGTTCCGATGGACAGAACTCCCTGTCCAGGGTAAAAATGATACAGTGGTTTTTTTTCAACAGGATCGAAATGCAGGGCAGAAAGCACTGCATAATTTTCAGCATAAAGTATTCCCTCAATGTTTCTCCTGACCAGGCAAATTCCGGTCTTTCCGGGTTTTATAATACAGTTATGCGGACAAAGGGTGCATTTTACAATGCTGTTTTCCTTTTTCTCATACCAGGAGGCCTCAGTGAATGTTTCCATTTTTCATCCATTTCCTTTATTAATAAAAAATGTTTCGCACTTAAAGGTAGTAATATGATATTTAAAAAGTTAAAAATCCATAACTAAATTATACCCATGATAATTAATTACTTAATATTTCCATTTTTGAACTTTTTACATTGTGATACTTTATGCATTCCTTAGTGTTCCTTAGTGGTAATAAAGAGTTTCCAATTTTAACCACTAAGGTCCTAAAGGATATCACAAAGGACTCACTAAGGTCAACAATCTTAATATCAATATATTATGCCAAACTACTTTACCTGCAAAACATTAATTAATAATTAAACCTTTTACTAAAAATCGACATTCAATTTTCATTATTACATATGAATAATGTATTTAACCATACTTGTAATTTTTTAACCAGTTTTTTCTTTATTCAAACCGGAGTCTTAACTCTTCAATGCTTTCAGGCGAACCAACTATAGTCAGTGTATCTCCAATCCTCAGCCGGGTATAGCCGGTAGAAATAATATTATGCCCTCTTCTCCGGGTTGAAAGGATCAGTACATCGGGCGGGAGGTGCAATTTTCGCAGAGTCAATCCATGAATATCAGGATTCCGTATGACAATATCTGCCGTATCCTGACTTTCTTCCATACCCAGCAGCAAGGAAGTAGCCATGGGTGAACGTACCAGATGATCCATCAAACTGACAATGGCTGTATTAGGCTCAACGATCAGTGCATCCAGTTTATGAAATTTTTTAAGATATTCACGGTCATTCAATCTGACGATCAGTTCCGGAGTGCCGAAGAATTCATAGGCAATTTCGCATATTTTCAGATTTTCTTCATCTTTTTTTAGGGTAACAATGGCATCAGCTTCCCCTGCTCCTATTTTTTCAAGTTCTTCACGGGATATCTTGCTGATGTATTTTATTCCAATATTCTTTATCCCCGGATCAGGAATATTTTTCCGTCTGGATGCAATAACCGCTTTCCAGCCATGATTAGCTAATTGGCGTGCAAGTGTAAGTGATTGATGTTCATACCCAAATATGATGGCTTCCAATGGTCCTGCATGTGATTTATGAGTAGCCCTGCAATGGCTTTCCTTTACGAGTTGTATGGCCCATTTCATTAATGGAGGACCAATGATCTGGTTCAAAACAATAACGGAAACAAAAATGGAAGCAAAATTTTCTCCCCAGTCCGGATATTTATTGGCTATCACAGTTATTAAACCGAGGCTCATACCTGCCTGGGATACAAATGGCATCCATCCGATCCGGTTATACCGCTGGGGATCTCCTCCCAGTGTACCGCCTACCCAGCCGCCAATTATCAGCGTTAATATCCGCAGGAATACAAGCATTAGTGTTACTTCCCAGGTTCTAATGATCACATCTACGGAAATAGATGAGCCGATCAGGGTAAAAAAGGCAACATAAACAATTGGAATTGCATCATGAATGATTTTTTGGAACTCTCTTCTGAATGGAGAATAATTAGTAAGAAGTACACTTGCGATAATACCCACAAGCAAAGGTTCAATATAAAAATGCAGTTTTAAATAATTTTCCGTAAGCAGATTTAATCCCAGGGCAATAAAATGGATGCTCCATCCTCCTCCAAGAATAATGATTGCCTTAATTAAAGTATTTGTCCGGAATGATAAAATCCATCTGAGAAACAGATACAACAGATAGCTGATTCCAAATGAAACAATAAGCTCTAAAAAAATAAGCAGTATTGTGTGGAACGAGAAGCCATTATCTGTTAGCAGGGAGTCAACCAGTGAAATAACAATAGCAAACAGAATTACCACCAGAAAATCCGTTAAAACGGTAACTCCCAGAACCATTCTTGTAAATGGCCCTTTTGCTCTGAGTTCATTGATTACAGCAATTACCGAGGCCGGTGATCTCGCAACGAAAATAGTTCCTGCAAAGGTGGAAATGGCAATTCTTACAAAAAGGTCGGAAGTAAGGTTGAAAACGGGTAAGCCGGTTAGAAAGAACACCCCCAGACTTCCCAGTACAAAAGAGATGACAATCTGACCTGATGTCATCCACCGGATGCTTTTCATCCTGCTTCTTAACTCAGCAAAATAAAGTTCAGAACCGGCGGCAAAAGCGATAAACGGAAGCGCAATATGATCAATAAAATGGAGCCTGCTGATGGATTGCCGGCTTACCATTCCAAGTACTTCCGGACCCACAATCATACCCATCAGTAAAAGACCGGTAATCAGGGGTAATTTAATATACAAAACCAGCTTAGCTATTTGATTCGAGGATACAAGAATGATTCCGAAAACCAGTGTAATGATTAAGATATCTGTAACTATCTGCATGTTTAAAAAAAGCTACTCATTTGTATTAAATAAGTAAAATTACATTTGATAAGGTTTGGTAAATTAACAAAAAATCAAATTTATTACAATTTAATTTAAGTTTCCCAGCTGAATTTAGTTATATTAATAACTATATATATGCATAAAATTACTAATTTTAGGGGCTTTTATGCTGGTTGGGTTATTTTTGGTGTTATTTCTATCCTTTGTGAAACACACAATTATTGTAAAATTTTTTTAAACTTCACAAATAATGAAAATTAAATATGTTCTTCTACTGGTTTTTGGTGTTCTTTTTTCTTTTTCTGTTTTGGTTGATTGCATTCATAAAAAGGACAAATCGAATGAGAATCAGGACTCTGCTTCTGAAATAGCAATGCCGGTTGAAAAGCAGCCGAATACACTGACTGAAGCCGAGAAAGCGGATGGCTGGAAGCTTTTATTTAATGGTAAAACTACCAAAGGCTGGAGAGCATTTAATAAGGAAAGTATTGGTTCGGGCTGGGCTGTTGAAGGCGATTGCCTTGTGGCGCCCGGAAAAGGCGGAGATATTGGCGGAGATGTTGTTAGTGAAGAACAGTTTGAGAATTTTGATCTGAAACTGGAATGGAAAGTGACCAAAGGGGGAAACAGTGGTATCTTTTTTCATGTGCTGGAAGGCGATTACCCTGCAGTTTATGCTACGGGTCCGGAATATCAACTGATTGATGATATCGGCTTTCCTGCAAAACTGGAAGACTGGCAGACCACCGGAGCAAACTATGCAATGGATCCCCCTGAAAATGCACAGATTAAACCGGCCGGTGAGTGGAATACATCTGAAATTACTGTAAATGGTCCTCATGTAGTTCATTATTTGAACGGAGTGAAAGTTGTGGAATATGACTTATGGACGAAAGAATGGGAAGAAAAAGTGAAAAACAGTAAATGGAAAGATTATCCTGATTATGGAAAAGCAAAAAAAGGGCATTTAGGATTACAGGATCACGGAAACAAAATCTATTTTAGAAATATTAAGATAAAAGAACTTTAATTGTTTTCTTTGCTTTGTAACTTTCTTAACCAACTAAAATTATCAAAATGAAAAAATTATTATCATTTTCACGTATGGCTATTGTCCTTTCAGGGCTTATATGGCTTTCTTCTTTTACGGATACCGTTGAATACGGCAATTATAAAAAAGATAAAAAATGGGTCTCCCTTTTTAACGGGAAAGACCTTTCAGGCTGGAAAATTCATGGTACGGAGTTGTGGTTTGTAAAGGACGGAAAACTTATTTGTGAAAGTGGTCCGGATAAGAAGTACGGATACCTTGCCACAGAGAAGAAATTTAAGGATTTTGAATTGAAGCTCGAATTCCTTCAGGAGGCAAACGGGAATAGCGGAGTATTTTTTCGTTCTTCACTGGATGGTACAAAAATTTCCGGATGGCAGGTAGAGGTTGCTCCTCCGGGACATGATACAGGAGGTATTTATGAATCTTATGGCAGGGGATGGCTGGTTAAAATTCCGGATGAAAAGGAAAATATTCTGAAAATGGGCGAATGGAACCAGTTGAAAGTGAGAGTGGTGGGTGATAATGTGAAAACCTGGCTGAATGGAGTGCAGATGGTTGATTTTAATGATGAGAAAATTGGTCAGGCCGTAGGGGTTATTGCTTTGCAAATTCATTCCGGCGGTGGGATCAAAGTGAGCTGGAAAAATATTTTTATTAAAGAACTCTGAAAAAGTAACTACAAAATTTCAGGCTGAATTTTAATTGTATAAACAAATAAACCATACTTGAATTTAACTTAATAATAAAAAAATTATGAAAACACGAATGTGCAAACCCTTTTTGTTTCTTTTTGTTTTAGGATTCATAGTTTCATTTCAATCTTTTGCTCAGAAAACCAGTTTTACTACTCCTGAAAGCTATTTTGGCTTCTCCCCGGGAACAGACAGAAAGATGTTTGATTATGAGGAGCTTATATCTTATTTGAAAAAACTGGATGAAGAATCTCCGAGATTGAAACTGGTAGAGATTGGCAAATCCCCCATGGGGAAACCAATGTATATTGCATTCCTTTCAGATGAGAAAAATATAAATAATCTGGAACCATTGCGCAGGATAAACAGGGAACTGGCTTTGAACCCTTCATTAACAGATGCAGAAAGAGAAGAAATGGCAAAAGACGGAAGAGTGTTTGTACTGGCAACCTTATCAATGCATTCCGGGGAGGTCGGACCTTCACAGTCTGCACCACTGGTTGCCTACAAACTTGCAACTGCAGATTCTCCAGAACTTACAGGCTGGTTAAAAGATGTGGTTTATATGATGGTTCCCAGCCATAATCCTGACGGGATGGATATGGTCGTACATAATTATAAAAAATACGTGGGTACAAAATATGAGGGTGCATCTTTGCCCCGTGTTTATCATAAATACGTGGGGCATGACAATAACCGTGACTTTGTAATTCTTACACAGGAAGATACCCGTGCTATTGCCAGGATTTATAACCAGACATGGCTTCCCCAGGTAATGGTTGAGAAACATCAGATGGGTTCTACAGGTACCCGGTATTTTGTTCCGCCGAACCACGACCCCATAGCTGAAAATGTTGATGCCGGATTGTGGACCTGGGTTGGGATTTTTGGCCAGAATATGCAGAATGATATGACCAATGCCGGCCTGGCAGGGGTTTCGCAACATTATATATTTGATAATTACTGGCCGGGTTCTACAGAAACTTGTTTGTGGAATAATGTAATTGCTTTCTTAACCGAATGTGCGAGCGCCCGGGAAGCAACTCCCATATATGTTGAACCAAATGAACTCTCGGTTGGAGGGAAAGGCTTGTCTGAATATAAGAAAAGTATCAATATGCCTCTTCCATGGGAAGGCGGCTGGTGGAGGCTGGGTGATATAGTTGAATATGAAATCACCTCTACTATGTCCATCCTTAAAACAGCTTCATTGCATAAGGAAAAGATACTGAAATTCAGAAATGATATGTGCCGGCGGGAAATTCAAAAGGGCCTTACAAAGGCTCCTTATTATTATGTCATACCAAAGAAACAGCATGATGAAAGTGAATTGGTGGATATGATCAACCTGATCAGAAGTCATGGAATTGATGTTTTTACCCTTAAATCTGATTATTTATTAAATGGCAGACAGTTTCTGGCAGGGGATTTTGTAGTTCCTTTGGCTCAACCATACAGGGCATTGATCAAGGAAATTCTGGAAAAACAAAAATATCCGGTCAGGCATTATACTCCCGGCGGGGAAATGATGAAACCCTATGACATTACCAGCTGGTCACTGCCGCTTCACAGGCAGGTTACTTCTTATGAAATTGAAACCCGTGATAAAGGGCTGGAAGCGGATATTCAGAAAGTTGAAAATGATATAAATCTCGCAGGTGCTTATCCCGGAGATTTTAAATCTGCAATGTTCAGTGTAAATGATAATGCTGGTTTTAAGGCTGCATTTATCGCACTGGAGCAGGGGATTCCGGTCTCCAGACTGACTGCGGATGCTGCAATAGATGGGAAAGTTTTGCCCAAAGGAAGTTTTGTCATTCAGAATTCGAAGAAATCATCGGATACCTGGAAAATTATTCAGGATGAAATTAAAATTATGCCGGTTTTCTATAATGGGAATGAAGAATTGAAGTTAGAGGAAGTGAATGCCCCCAGAATTGCACTGGTTGAAACTTATTTCCATGATATGGATGCAGGTTGGACCCGTTATATTTTTGATACATACCATATTAAGTTTACTGTATTACATCCGGGTGAAATTGAAAGCACCGACCTCTCAGGTAAATTTGATGTGTTGATCTTTCCGGATGATTCGAAATCCATGTTAATGGAAGGGAAATGGGGTAGGAATGGTCAGTACAGTATGAGCCGGTATGCTCCTGAATATGTGAAAGGGTTGGGGAAAAAGGGTCTTGAGAAAGTGTTGACATACATTGATGATGGAGGACTCGTTCTATCCTGGGGGCAATCCACAGCATTGTTCGAAGGCCTTCATAAAATTACAAAGGGAAAAGAAAAAGAGGAATTTCAGCTGCCATTCAGGGATATTTCATCCTCTCTTCAGAAAGACGGACTTTATGTGGCAGGGTCACTGATGAAAATTTCCCTGGTAAAAGACAACTCTTTAACACTCGGGCTTCCCCCAGAGATTGGAATCTTTTCAAGAGGAAGACCTGTGTTTGCTACTTCTGTGCCCATATTTGATATGGATCGCAGGGTAATTGGCCACTATGCGGATGAAAATGTGCTGATGAGTGGCTATGTCAGCCACCCGGAAAAACTTTACGATAAAGGTGCAATGGTATGGATCAAAAAAGGAAAAGGCCAGTTGGTACTTTATGGCTTTAGTCCGCAGTTTAGGGCTTCTACACAAGCTTCTTTCAAGTTGTTGTTTAATGCATTTTTTTTAACACCTGTTCAAAATTAAAATTTAACTGTCTGAAATTATGAGTAGTATATCAAAATCAATAAGTTATTCCAAAGGGCAGCTTTCGATGCTGGTTACTTTGAGGGTATTAATAGGCTGGCATTTTCTATACGAAGGATTTACAAAACTTGCAAATCCGGACTGGTCTTCCATCGGTTTCTTACTGGATTCAAAGGGCCCGTTTGCAGGTCTTTTCCAGGGACTGGCCAATAGCCCGGGTATGCTGAATACAGTGGACTTTCTGAATGTTTACGGTTTAATAGCCATCGGATTAGGCTTGATTCTGGGCGCTTTAACCAGACCGGCCATCATTGCAGGAATTGTGCTTTTGGTCTTTTATTATTTATCCCACCCTCCTTTTGTGGGGATTACTTATGCAGCACCTACTGAAGGTAAGTATCTGTGGGTAAACAAAAATCTGATTGAAATGATTGCCCTGGCGGTATTGTATGTATTTCCAACAGGAAGGATCATTGGGCTGGACCGATTGTTTTTTGGAAGTACGGAGAATTAAATTTTCTATATTTTAAAAGTAGAATAAAAGATGACAATGGAAAGTGATAAAAATGAATTAAACAAACCCGGGAAATCCCGTCGTGATATAATAAAAAGCCTTGCAACTGTACCGGTGCTTGGGGCTTTTGCCTATGGTTATTATAAGAAAAAGAAGTTTGACAGGAATATAAATGCCGCTATTCTGGATGACCTTGGAATGGACCAGGGAGCTCCCAAACATGCAGTTTCTGCTTCTTCTGGTGGAAAAAAGATAAGGATAGGGATCATTGGTTATGGTATCAGGGGTACACAGCTGATGAAAGGAGCCGGTTTTGTCCATCCCGACTGGATTGATTCCATCCGGAGAGCGCATGAAAAAAATCCGGCAGACAAACGCTATCCCGAATATCTGGAACAGGAAGATCTGAATATCGAGGTAAATGGTGTTTGTGATATTTTTGATATCCGGGCGGAAAGAGCATTGGATGCAGCAGGAAATGTGGGAAGGAAAGGCACGGAAGCCGGACGGGAACATAAGGCAAAGCGTTATTTAACTTATAAGGAATTATTGGCTGCACCCGATATTGATGCGGTGATCATCGCAGCCCCCGATCACTGGCACGGACCGATAACCATTGAGGCTGCAAGGAACGGTAAGCATGTTTATTGTGAAAAGCCTATGACCTGGACGGTTGAAGAAACCTATGTGGTAAGGGAAGAAGTTAAAAAGAACAACATTGTATTTCAGTTGGGCCACCAGGGACGTCAGACGGAGAGTTATTTTAAGGCAAGAGAGGCCATTCAAAAGAATCTTCTTGGGGATATTTCATTAATTGAAGTTACTACAAACAGAAATACCCCCAATGGTGCCTGGGTTTATCCTATCCATCCGGATGCCAGCCCTGAAAATATAGACTGGAAACAATTTATCGGACAGGCACCATGGCATGATTTTAGTCTGGAAAGATTTTTCAGGTGGAGGTGCTGGTGGGATTACAGTACCGGGCTCTCAGGAGACCTGTTGACACATGAATACGATGCTATGAATCAGATACTTGACCTGGGAATTCCCAGATATGCCTCTTCCTCAGGTGGAATCTATTATTTTAAGGACGGACGAACCGTACCTGATGTTTTGCAAACCGTATTTGAGTTTCCGGATAAAGACCTGAGTATGTTGTACAGCGCCTCACTGGCCAGCAGTAAGAAAAGAGGGAAGGTGATCATGGGGCATGATGCAAACATGGAACTGGGTCAGAGTCTTACCATTATGGCCGATAGGAACTCTACCAGGTATGCAGAGAAAATAAAAGATAAAGTGATAGATCTTTCCCGGCCGATTTACTCTTACATTCCGGGTCGTAAAAACGTGGATGCCGTCTCCTCTGCCACTGAGCAGTATTTTGCAGGCAGGGGGTTACTCTATACATACAGAAACGGACGCAGGGTAGATACTACTCATTTGCATATTAAGGAGTGGTTGGAGGCTATCCGGTCCGGAGGAAAAACAAGTTGTAACATCGACAGGGGATTTGAAGAAGCAATCACAGCCCATATGGGAACAATTGCTTATCGTGAAGGAAGGAGAACAGAATGGGATGCTGATAATGAAAAAATAATATAATTCTGAATATTGGTTTTTAATCTTTTCAGTTCGTTTTTTAAAATTGATTTAAAATAACTAAATTTATTTTCTTATTTTATTCCGGCTATAGCATTAAATGATTTATTTCTAAACTTAAACTTTCAACCATGTCATCAAGAAGAAATTTTATCAAAAAAACTTCTCTGTTAACAGCAGGGAGTATGGTCCTTCCTTTAAGCTCATTTAAACCGGCAAAAAGTGCCCCCTATGGTTTGATCCTTTATACCGTCAGAAATGAAATGGATAAGGATGTAATGGGTACCCTTGAAAAAGTGGCTTCAGTTGGCTATGAAGCCCTGGAAGCTGCTAATTACTCAAATGGCCTTTTTTACGGAATGAAACCAGCAGCATTTAGAAAAGCAGTGGAGTCTTTTGGGATGAAACTTCTGAGCAGTCATAATGGTGTGACTGAAGAAAATCTTGAACGAACTGCCGGAGATGCGGCGGAAGCCGGTTTGAAATATGTGGTAAAACCGTCGTTTCATGCAAAAACCATTGATGATTTTAAAAGAGGAGCGGAGAGCTTTAATAAATTTGGAGAGAGATTTAACAGAGAAGGAATCCGGTTTGGATATCACAATCATTCATTTGAATTTGAGAAAATTGATGATGTCATTCCTTACGATGTTTTGCTTGAAAATACAGATCCTTCACTGGTTTGCATGGAGCTGGATTTGTACTGGATCAAAAAGGGAGGCTTTGAACCCTGGGAATATTTTGAGAAGTTCCCGGGCAGGTTTGAACTCTGGCATGTGAAAGACATGAAGGAAAAAGGGAAACAGGAATTTACGGAAGTAGGGAACGGAATCATCGATTTTAAAAAGATCTTTTTCCTGAAAAACCTTGCCGGGATGAAAAATTATTTTGTTGAAGAGGATACCTGTAAAGATTATCCGCCACTGGAGAGTATAAAGATAAGCCTGGATTACATTAAAAAAATGGGTTTTTAATCCGCCTTATTCATGCTATATGCTTTAATAAAGTCGGAATTCTCAGATCCATGTCTGCCCCGGCATGCTGCAACATTGTAATAGGGCGAACTATTCCCGGCCTCACCTCATTTGGCGCTGCTACATCGAGGGGGCATGCCCCCTCGATGAGTGGACCATCACCGGATTCATCACCTTCTTCATCAAGGGGGCATGCCCCCTTGATGAATTGAGGAATACCCCGGAGTGGTTTAGCTCTTGATTTGCATTAAAATCATAGTGGTAATAATAATTTGAATTAAAGTACCAATAATCATGGAATTGAATATGAAGAGAATTGTTTGTAATAGTGAGGTAATAAATAAAAGTGAATATATAAAAGGAAGCCTGATTCGTGAATCCATTTTTGAGTTAATTAAAAGTCACAACCCTGATTTTACTGAAAATTGCTATATCCTTAAAGATGAGGTGACTAAATACAGGGAAATGCATCTGAAAAGACTTATTAAGCAGGAGAGAGGTAGTTTTGATAAATTGGACACCGAGGTTATAAGTGCGATATCAAATAAGGATGTAATTTCGGATAATATTGAAAGTGACCTGGAAAAGGGTTTTTCCTTTGGACAAAGAGTGGCAGATAAGGTGGCCGAGTTTGGAGGAAGCTGGTATTTTATATTTTCTTTTGCAATTTTTCTTTTTCTATGGATGGCTGTAAATGTCTGGATATTGGTATCTAAACCATTTGACCCATATCCTTTTATTCTCCTGAATCTGATTCTTTCCACACTTGCAGCCATTCAGGCTCCAATCATTATGATGAGTCAAAACCGGCAGGAAGATAAAGACAGAAAAAGGGGAGAAAATGACTACAAAATCAACTTGAAAGCAGAATTGGAAATTAAACTGCTGCATGAAAAAATTGATCATTTGATACTTTCGCAAAATAAGCGACAAATGGAAACTCAGGAATTACAAATTGATTATCTTGAGGAGATTATTGAAAAATTGAATAAAAAATAATTTGAAATGAACGACAGCCGGCATTTCCTGGAACAAATATTAAACTACAGGATTTTTGATTTTGGAGAGTATGAATTAACAGTAAACAAGTTAATAACTATTTTAATAATTATTCTGGTAACCAGAGTGTTGTTATGGTTAGTTAAGAAAACATTGAATAATGCACGAAGATTTAAAACGATTGAAAAAGGAAATCTTTATTCTTTGATACAAATAATCAGTTACACGGTCTGGGTAATTGCGATAATTATTATTCTTGATACCTTAGGTTTGAAAATTACCGTATTATTGACCGGATCTGCTGCTCTCCTTGTGGGTGTTGGTCTTGGGTTGCAGCAGACCTTTAATGATTTTATTTCGGGAATAATTTTATTGCTTGAGGGCAAAACAAAAGTTGGTGATGTGCTGGAAGTGGACGGGGATGTTTTGATGCTTAAAAAAATAGGGTTGAGAACATCAGAAGGAATAAACCGCGATGATATTGCAGTAATCATTCCAAATTCAAAGATTATTAATGACAAAGTGATTAACTGGAGCCATCAATCAAGGAAAACACGCTTCAGGATTAATGTTGGGGTAGCTTATGGTAGTGATGTTGATCTTGTTGTAAAAATTCTTGAGGAAAGTGCACTGGAACATCCTGCCATATCTGATAAGGAGTCAATAGAAGCTAGATTTACAGATTTTGGGAATTCATCGTTGAATTTTCAGCTTCTTTTTTTTAGCCGGAACATTTTTAGAATTGAAAAGGTGAAAAGCGATATCCGGAAAATCATTAATCGCAAATTTAATGAAACGGGAATTACTATTCCTTTTCCTCAAATGGATGTTTATTTGAAATCAGATAAATAAAAGTAAAAGCGAAAATAGAAAAAAAGAACTACACTTTTCCTTCAGATTTAATTTCTGATATTAAAAACAGACTGAAAACATTAAGCGGTCAGATAAACGGGATTGTAAAAATGTGAGAGCCTGTGGTACGAATAATTGTCCGGTAGGTATTGCAACCCAAAAAGTTAATCTTAGAAACAGGCTGATCATAGAGTCTTCTGCCAGGTACCTGCATATTTTTTTTACAGCGTCAAATGCATTGATTAAAGTTATTGCCCGGTCATGTGGATATGATAATATTCAAGAATTCAACATCAGTGACTTATCCACTTTTAATTATGACATCCACAGGATGACTTGGATTAAGTATGCAGGAGTTTAGTGATTGCAGCCCATTCATAACTTCATGAAATCTTCTGTCATTAGCCGGCAATTTGAAGGTGATCCGAATCATTCATTAGGTACCATTTATTTCTTAATACACAATTTCATAATTGAAAGGAGTGGATTCTGACCGAAAAAATGTATTTTAGTGGAAATAATTTGGACAGAATGGAAATTTTCGGAACTTATATGAGTTTATTTTAGAAACCGATCAAATGATTTATCAACTCTACGATTTGAAAAAAGAGGAAATTGCCATTGTAGATAATTCAATCAGATAATACATGAGAAGACGTAAATTCATCCAAACCACAGGTAGCTTTGCTGTACTCGTTAGTGGTACGGGAATGGTCGCCTGCCAAAATATCTTTAAAGATAAAAGTGAAAGGGAACTGAAAACCTGGTCTGTTGCTGCTTTTAAGCGCTTTGCTGAGATTTGGAATTTTAATGATTTCTGGAAAAGAGGTAATACCTTTGATGCCTGCCTTACTTTTGTAGATGCTATACATCATCAGTGGCCGGACGACCCGGAAATCAAAGCCATGCAAACAAGTGTGGTGAAGATGCTGGAGGAGAATCTTATTTTTTTCAATCAGTTTGACCCTGGTGATCTGTGGGCTGATGATTTTGGATGGTGGGGCCTGATGGCGCTTAATGCAAGGAGACATCTGCTACGGATGGGAGAATCAGAACTCGCGGATAAATACCTCCGGCTTTCTACGGATCTGTGCTGGGAATATAAAAAGAATACTGCCTATGACAATACTCCGGATGCAAAACCCGTTCCCCACGGATGCAGAAACGGTGATGCCAAAGGAGTCAGTAAAGGGGTGAAGAATACCGTTACCAATGTTTTGCTGTTTTTGCTTTCTTCCAGGATTTACCGATTGACACTGGCAGAAAATATTAAGGATAATGAAAAGTATCTGGATATGGCATACCGGCAATGGATCTGGTTTAATAGCTGGTTTGAACTTGAAAAATATGAATATCTGAAAAAAATACCAACTTCCGGGGCATTGGTGCAGGAACGCCCTATGGCTGTATTTGAAGGTTCTGATTATATGGATAAAACTCATCCTCCGTGGGCAGAGGGCTGGGTATGGACAGGTGATCAGGGAATGCTGCTGGCAGCACTTACCGATATGCTGGCAGTGCGGAAGGAGCTGACCGAATGGATGGGCAAAAACGACATGGACCCGGATTTTGATCCTGTAGTTTTTGAAAAGAAAATTCACCGGTATATTTCCCTGATTGTCAATGGAATCAAAACTGCATTGGTCAGTGATACAGATGGTATTATCAGAGAAGCTCCCTGCAAGTCAGGTTTCGGACCAAGGCATGGTAATGATTATCTGGCAGGCCGGGGCATCATGATGCGCTATCTTGGCGTTTTGGAAGCAAAATCTTTACCCGGACCGGATATGCGTGAGCATATAAAAGCCACAGCTGAAGCAATCTGGGAAACGAGGGATGTGCTAAATAATCAGTTTCAACCTGAGTTTACCACAATGGAAAATGATAAATTGTATATTGAGCAGTTCAGGAAACTCTGGGGTCTTGCAGATGATGTTGTGAAGTGGGATATTTCAAAAATGAAAGAGCAGAATAAATTCGGGGTTTGTCAGTCCATTGGGCTGGATGCACTAGGGGCGGCGATCAGGTTACTTTAGGTTCTTATTTCTAATATTTGTGTATTATTTGGAAAGGAATTACAAAATACAAATGATAAAAAATAAATAAATTCCGATGGGAAAATTCAAAGCAGATTTCGTACTTATTATTTTAAAAAGCCTTTTTTACATAATATAAAATTACTACAAATTTGCAGATAATATTTATTATCTCTATTTTTATACATTCTAAATTACAGTGTTTTACAGATTGTTTTAACACTGTTTTTTAGCTAAACTTTAACCTGAATGTTCAATATTGTCATGAAGAAAATTACCCTGATACTTACACTTTTGCTTGCCACTGTAGTAATTTATGCTCAACCCGATTCCCTGATATTCAAGTCCGGAACGTATATGGTAGGGGAGGTGAAAACCATGGACCGCGGTGTTGTTACGGTAGAAACGCCTTATAGTGACAGTGATTTTAAAATTGAGTGGGATGGTATAAGTGAAATCTATACTAAGACCTACTTTCTGATAACATTGAGTAATGGAAGCCGGTACAATGGTACACTTGGAATGTCGGAACCAGAAAGAATTATCATTTACACTGATGATGGAAAACAAATAGAAACTATTTTTGAGGATATTGTATTTCTTGACGATAGGGATAAGGGATTTTGGAGTCAGTTGTATTTTTCTTTTGATGTTGGCCTGGATTTGACCAAAGCCAATAATTTCAGGCAGTTTTCAGTGCGAAGTAACCTGGGCTACACAGCAAAGCGATGGAATTTGGATGGAACTTATAACACCTTGTACTCATCACAAAATGAAACCGAAGATATCAACAGGTCAGATGGAGGTTTTAGTTATAAATATTTTCTTCCAAAAGACTGGTATCCGCTTGTATCTATTGATTTTCTGTCCAGTTCAGAGCAACAGTTACAACTGAGAACCACGGGAAAACTGGGTATGGGGAAGTATGTAATTCACACCAATCGTACCTATTGGGGATTTTCCGGAGGTGCGAACTATAACAATGAAAATTTCTTGGATGATACACCGGATAGACAAAGTTGGGAAGGTTTTTTTGGGACAGAATTGAACTTGTTTGATATTGGAGATTTAAACTTATTTACTAAACTCCTGGCATATCCAAGCTTCACTGAATCAGGAAGATGGCGTGCTGATTTTAGTTTTGATGCCAGGTATGAGATGCCTTTTGATGATGATTTCTATCTTAAACTTGGTTTAACTTTTAACTATGATAATCGTCCGGTTGAAGGTGCTACTGATATAGATTATGTAATCCATACCGGCTTTGGCTGGTCCTGGTAATTACCCAGACACCTAAAAAACAAATAAATACACGCTGATTTCTGTCTGATTCATGAGGGTGAATAATGCTGAAAGAAGTATTACTTTTGTTCTTGTAACAGATCATATTTAACCAGTCATTTCGAACCTTAGGTACGCCGGTGAGAAATCTGTTATAATTCCAGGATTTCTCAGTCATACTTCCCTGCCTGATGGCCAATAAGCAAGCTCAGTTCTCTAATTCAGGGCTTACAAAGGGAATCCATTTTTTACTGCTTTTGGTTGATTCAAGTACGGTCTTAATAAAAGCCATGCCTCTTATACCATCTGCAACATCAGGAAAGTCGTAACTTCCGGTTTCTGAATTTTTTCCTTCAATATGATTTGTAACGGCCCGGGCAAACTCAAGATAAATATTTGCAAAAGCCTCAATAAAACCCTCCGGATGGCCTGCCGGAAGTCGGCAGTTTCTTTTTGCAATTTCTGAAAGACCGGGAGCGTTATTTCCGGCCCGGAGGATCTGCAAGGGTTTGTCTGTCCATCTTACTGTCAGGGAGTTGGGTTCCATTTGTGCCCATTCCAGTCCTCCCTTTTCTCCATACACTTTTATTTTCAGGTTATTTTCTTCCCCTGTACTCACCTGGCTGGCTATGAATGCACCCCTGGCCCCGTTACTGAAACGCAATAAAATATTGTCATCGTCATCCATTTTTCGCCCTTTTACCAGGGTGCTTAATTCGGCATTGACTTCAGAAACTTCGAGTCCGGTAATATATTCAATCAGGTTTTCAGCATGTGTTCCTACGTCTCCCATGGTAAGTACATTACCGGTTATTTCAGGATCAGATCTCCAGGCTGCCTGTTTATGACCGGTTCGTTCCATCAGGGTTGCCAGCCAGCCTTGCGGATATTCAACCACAACTTTTCTTAATTCTCCCAGAGCTCCTCCCCGGGCCATTTCACCGGCCTGTTTTACCATGGGGTATCCGGTGTAATTATGAGTTAACATAAAAATCAGGCCGGTTTCTTTAACAAGACTTCCCAGTTCCATGGCTTCACCCAGATTGGCTGTCATGGGTTTATCACAAACCACATGAAAACCATTTTCAAGTGCAAATTTGGCCTGTGGGAAATGCTGGTTGTTTGGAGTTACAATCGTAACAAAATCCATTCTTTCGTCCTTAGGAAGGTTTTTTTCTCCAATGATCATTTCCTGGTAGCTGTCATAAACCCTTTTTTTCGGGAGGTGAAGTATACGCCCGGTTTCTTCAGATCGCTGAGGTGAACTACTAAAAGCACCACAAATCAGTTCAATCTGGCTGTCCATAATGGCAGCTTTCCTATGGATATCTCCGATAAATGCACCTTCTGATCCTCCGATCATTCCCATTCTGAGTTTTCTGTTTATGTCCATTTTTTATAAAGATTTTACGTTTGTTTGAATATTTATTGAAAAAAATGCTGCATAACTAATCCGATAAAGTTACAATTATTATGAAATACTACGGAAGGTTTCTATCATTTGTGAAAATCTGAAAGTTTTAATAGAAATTTTGTCCACAACCTCAATTAATTGTTACTTCTTAAATAAATGTTAAGAAAAAATTATAAATTTGGAGTTCGGTTTAATTGGAAAGTAAACATTTTTAACCTAATTAAAATATTGTATTATGGGCAAAATTAAGAAAGAAAAAGAAATCTCCCGTCGGAGTTTCGTAGGTAAAACCATGGCTGCTACGGCAGGTTTTACAATTTTACCATCATTTGTGGTAAGTGGTTTAGGTCATAAAGCCCCAAGTGATAAACTGAATATTGCAGGTGTCGGAATCGGAGGTATGGGTTTCAGCAACCTTAAGAAAATGGAGACCGAAAATATTGTTGGTCTTTGTGATGTTGACTGGAAATATGCTGACCGGGTTTTTAAGCATTTTCCGAAAGCTCAGAAATTCAGGGATTTCAGAAAAATGTATGATGAAATTGGGAAATCAATTGATGCTGTGGTGGTAGCTACTGCTGACCATACACATGCCATTGTTGCTGCGCATGCAATTACCATGGGAAAGCATGTTTATGTACAGAAACCTTTAACTCATACGGTCTATGAATCACGTTTGCTCACAAAACTGGCGGAAAAATATAAAGTAGCCACCCAGATGGGAAATCAGGGTTCTTCAGGTGAGGGTGTGAACCTTACAACCGAATGGATGGCTAATAATGAAATTGGTGAGGTTACCCGGGTAGAGGCTTTTACAGACCGACCCATCTGGCCCCAGGGACTTCCACGCCCTGATGCAATGAATGTTCCGGAAACACTGGACTGGAACCTCTTCATAGGACCTGCCCCCATGCGCCCTTATAATGCAATTTACACACCCTGGAACTGGCGTGGCTGGTGGGACTTTGGAACGGGTGCACTGGGTGATATGGCATGCCATATTTTGCATCCTGTATTTGTGGGTCTGGATCTGGGTTATCCCGTTAAAGCACAAGGAAGCTCCACAATGTTATTGAGTGATTCGGCTCCAAATGCTGAAATGGTTACGCTAACTTTTCCACAACGAAAACCGGCAAAGAAAATGAAAATGAAACTGCCACAGGTTGAAGTTACCTGGTATGATGGAGGACTGAAACCAAACAAACCCGATGGCTGGCCTGACGGAAAAGAAATGAATAATGCTGGTGGCGGTGTAATTTTCCATGGAACAAAAGATAAACTTATCTGTGGATGCTATGGGAAAGATCCATGGTTATTATCAGGAAGAGTACCCGATGCTCCAAAATTCAGAAGGAGAGTCAAAACATCTCATGAGCAGGACTGGATAAGAGCATGTAAGGAAAGCCCGGAAAACCGTGTAGAAACAGCTTCTCCTTTTAAAGAGGCCGGACCATTCAATGAAATGGTGGTTATGGGAGTTCTCGCTGTTCGCCTGCAAACCTTGAATAAACAATTGGATTGGGATGGTCAGAATATGACATTTACCAATATTAACGACAAAGATGAGATTAAAATTATCAAGAAAGATAATTTTAGTATCCATGATGGTCACCCCACTTTCCATAAGGACTGGACAGATCCTGTGCCTGCAAAAGATTTTGCTGCAGGCTTGATCAAACATAATTATAGAGATGGATGGTCATTACCGGAGATGCCGAAATAATTATTTATGAGTTGAATTAATAAAATGTAGTATATGAAAACAAAAAGTTTAATTATCGTTCTTAGTTTATTGGTATTACCTGTACTTCCGGGTTGTAAATCAACTTCAAAACTTGCAGGTAATAAAAAAAATGAACCTGTAAATGCTTTAACCAAAAAGGAAAAGGATGAAGGTTGGGAATTACTGTTTGATGGCAAAACATCCGATGGATGGAGAGGCTATAAGAAAGATCATTTTCCAAACGGATGGCAGGTTGTTGACGGAACACTGCATTGTATTGGTTCCGGCCGGGGTGAAGCAGGCAGCAAAGAAGGCGGTGATATTATTTATAATAAAGAATTTCAGAACTTTGACCTGAAGCTGGAATGGAAAATTTCAGAAGGTGGAAATTCAGGGATCTTTTATCTGGGGCAGGAAACCATGGACCATATTTATGAAACAGCACCGGAAATGCAGGTATTGGATAATGAAAGGCATCCGGATGCAAAACTGGGAAAGGACGGGAACCGGCAGGCGGGATCACTTTATGACCTGATTCCTGCAAATCCGCAAAATGCGAAACCGGCTGGTGAGTGGAATTCAGTTGAAATAATTGTCTATAAGGGAACAGTCGTGCACAAAATGAATGGTAAAACCGTTTTGGAATACCATCTATGGACACCTGAATGGAATAAACTTGTGGCAGGAAGTAAATTCCCAAAGCTGAATCCTGACTGGGCAGATGTTTCCCCGAAAGGTTATGTCGGACTGCAGGATCATGGCGATGATGTATGGTACAGGGACATTAAAATCAAAGAGCTTTAGAAATTTTTTCTGAGGTTTTAACTGTAAATTATTTTTAATGAATTTTAATCGTAGAGATTTTATTAAAAGAGCAGGTCTGGCAGGTTCAGGTCTGCTCTTTTTGCCATCACTGTTGAATGCCCGTAATTTGCAAGGTGAATTGTTCTTTAAGATTTCCCTGGCGGAATGGTCCCTTCACAGGATGCTTAGATCAGGAGATCTGACAAATATGAGATTTCCTGAATATGCCCTGAAAAATTTTGATATCCATGCCGTTGAGTACGTAAGCACTTTTTTTGAGAATACGGAAAAAGAGTATCTGGAAGAGTTGAAAAGTCGTACGAATGAACTGGGGGTCAGAAATGTACTTATCATGGTTGATGCGGAAGGTAACCTGGGTGAGTTAAACCATAAAAAAAGAACAACGGCAGTTGAAAACCATTTCCGATGGGTTGATTCAGCAAAATACCTGGGATGCCATTCCATTCGGGTAAATGCCCGCGGAAAAGGATCTCCGGATGAAGTTGCTGATGCTGCGGTGAAAGGGCTGGGTGATCTTGCAAAGTATGCAGCCGGGAAAGAAATAAACGTAATTGTGGAAAATCATGGAGGAATTTCTTCAAATGGACAGTGGCTGAGTTCTGTTATTCAGAGGGTTGGTATGGATAATTGTGGCACCCTTCCGGATTTTGGCAATTTTAGAATCAGCAAAACCGAGGAGTATGACCGCTACAAAGGTGTAAAGGAGCTTATGCCCTTTGCTAAAGGAGTAAGCGCAAAGTCTCATGATTTTAATGATGCAGGAGCAGAGATCCATACGAATTTTTATAAAATGCTAAAAATTGTGAAAGACTCCGGCTACAGGAGTTTTATAGGTATAGAATACGAAGGAAGTGGTTTGTCAGAAGATGAGGGCATTAGAGCAACCAAACAATTACTGGAGAAAGTCGGAAAGGAATTGTCTTAACCTGTTTTATCAATTTAAAATCCTTGCTAAACCACGGAATCCTCAAACCATTCCACAATTTTCTGATCGGCTTTGCTTTTATGCTCATTTGTAATGCTCCCTGCAATTGCAGCCAGGGCCGAAGCAATGGCTCCGGCATCATCGGCATAACCAGCAAAAGGTGTGATGTCGGGGATGGCATCAAAAGGAAAAATAAGATACCCAAGACTGGCAAGGATCACCCCTTTGGCCCATGAGGGTGTTTGTTTGTCAACACCCACGTAATACAAAATCAGTGCACTGTGAAGGGTCTTATTTCCAATTTGCTTTGCGTATTTTTTTATCTTATCCCAGAATGATTTTTCCGAGTAGTGTTTCGCGTAATTATCTTCCATCTGATGTTTGGGTTTCAATAAGCCGGGAAATAAATCCTGGCCAGTACGAAGAATTTATATTACAAATTCTGTAACCCAGAAATCATGTTTGTTGCAAAAACTGGTAGCAAAAAATCTTCCACTATGTTTTTCCGGTAGCTTAAAAGTTGAAATTGCGGCCTCATCTTCAGGGTAAAATGTTTTTTCACCGATTACCTCACCTGAATCGGATACGAGTGTGTGCCTTACAATATAATGTTTGGTACTCATAATGTGATCTGTATTAAGCGTCACTTCCTGACCTTTGATCGTAACCTTAGGAGCATGTCCGCCAACCTTTTCAGACCATTTACCCGGATCTTTTGAAGTGTAAATTACTCCCGGAAAAGAAATGTTACCTTTTGATGTAGCAAATGCTGATTTTGAAATGACAGCTCCCGATGCCACCAACAACGTAGTTTTTAAAAAGTTCCTTTTGTTCATAACTGTATTATTTAAGATAAGTTTGTCTGCTAAATTCATGAAAAATTAGATAATTTCCAACTTTGTTTGATGTTAATTTACTTATCAGTAATTTTTGCATTAAAATTCCAGGAGTTTTCAGATACAAAATATGCTTTTGTTTACTTGATTTTCATTGTTGTTTATTTTAATAAAATATTTAAGTATTTTATGGAAAAGAACAGCCTTTCTTATATATTTGCCAGTAGTAACAAAATTAAAACCTAAACCTTTTTAGCCATGAAAAAATTAATTGTTTTCCTGTTAGCTATAATTTGGCTAACCTCTTGTAACACAAATAATAATAATCAGATGGACGAGAAAAATCCTTTTTACAGTGTTTATCAGACGCCTTTTCAGGTTCCTCCCTTTGATCAGATTAAGCAGGAACATTATCTCCCGGCCTTTAAGGAAGGTATTGCACAACATGAAAAAGAAATTGAGGCGATAGTTTCAGATAGCAAGGAACCGGATTTTGAAAACACCATTCTTGCCCTGGACGAAAGTGGCGAATTACTGACAAAAGTTTCTTCAGTCTTTTACAATCAGATGTCGGTGAATACCAACCCGGAAATGCAAAAGATCGCCAGGGAGGTTTCTCCTTTGGTTTCTGCCCACAGTGATAACATCTTATTGAATGCTGAATTATTTAAAAGGATAAAGTCGGTAAATGACCGGAAGGAAGAACTGAACCTGAATACGGAACAAGAAAGATTATTGGACAAAACTTATAAAGACTTTGTTCGCGGAGGTGCCAATTTATCAGATGATGAGAAAGATAAATTACGGAAAATCAATGAAAAGCTTTCTCTTCTTTCATTAAAATTTGGTGAAAATGTATTGTCTGAAACCAATAAGTTTAATTTGGTGATTGATAAAAAAGAGGATCTTAAGGGCCTTCCGTCATCAGTTATTGCCATGGCTGCAGAGACTGCTAAAAATACAGGTGATGACGGGAAGTGGGTTTTTACAATCCAAAAACCCAGTATGATTCCGTTTTTGCAATACGCAGATAACAGAGCTCTCAGAGAAAAGATTTTCAAGGCATACATCAATAAGGGAGATCATAATGACGAGCTTGATAATAAAAAGAATGTTTCTGACATTGTTTCCCTGAGGGTTGAGAAAGCAAATCTGATGGGCTATAAAACCCATGCGGATTTTATTCTGGAAGAAAATATGGCCAAAAATCCTCAGAATGTATATGACTTGCTTAATAAAGTAATGAATGCCGCGCTTCCGGTTGCTAAGAAAGAGGCTGCTGATTTACAAAAGATGATCAAAAATGAAGGTGGAGATTTTAAATTAATGCCATGGGACTGGTGGTATTATGCCGAAAAACTAAGGAAACAAAAATATGATCTGGATGAAGCTGAGCTGAGACCCTATTTTGAGATTGGAAATGTTAGAAAAGGTTTGTTCTCAGTTGTAAATAAATTGTACGGTTTGCAGTTTGTTGCATTGGATAATATCCCAATACCTCACCCGGATGCAATGGCTTTTGAGGTAAAAGAGTCTGACGGATCGCACGTGGGCATCCTTTACATGGATTTTTATCCACGGGAAAGCAAGAGAGGGGGAGCATGGATGAATAACTACCGTGAACAGTATGTTAAGGACGGGCAAAAAGTGTATCCGGTAATCACTACTGTATTTAACTTTACCAAACCATCAGGAGATGAACCGGCACTCCTGAGCTTTGAAGAGGTCAGTACCATGTACCATGAGTTCGGACATGCTTTACACGGTCTGTTATCCAATTGTACTTATGCAGGAGTTTCTGGTACAAACGTTTCCAGGGATTTTGTTGAGCTGCCTTCACAAATAATGGAAAACTGGGCCTCCGCTCCTGAGAATATTAAATTGTATGCAAAACATTATAAAACCGGAGAAACAATTCCTGATGAATTGATTAAAAAGCTTGTGAACAGTAGTCATTTTAACCAGGGTTTTGTAACTGTTGAGTATCTTTCTGCCTCTTTCCTGGATATGGACTGGCATACGGTAAAGAAACCACAGGAATTTGATGTAAACGGTTTTGAGAAAAAATCCATGGATAATATCGGGCTGATACCTGAAATTGTAGTACGATACAGGAGTACCTATTTTAATCATATTTTTTCAGGTGGATATTCTGCAGGTTACTATGGATATATCTGGGCTGAGGTACTGGATGCAGATGCCTTTGAGGCCTTTAAAGAAACCGGTGATATTTTTGATAAAAAAACAGCAACGGCTTTCCGGAAGAACATTCTTGAAAAAGGAGATACCGAAGATCCTATGGTTTTGTATGTGAACTTCAGAGGTTCAGAACCGGGAACAGAACCCTTATTAAGGCGCAGGGGATTATTAAGATAACTGCGTCTGTTATTTTTTCAGGCTGCTTTTCCATGAGCGCAAAAGAGCCAGGTTTTTTTCGGCATTTTCAGCACTGTAAATAAATTTACCATCGGGCATCATTTCTGTGATCGTTTTTTCATTATTTTCAGCTGCCCATTCCATCAGTGGTGAAAGGACCTGACTAAATGCTTGCTGTGTCTCCGGCATGGTATTGGCCTGAAGATGTTTTATTAATCCATCATGAAAAATAAATTTTACCGTATAAAAAGCTTCACCAATTTCTGCAGTTTTTAACCAGTCATTTGTTTCAGTTAAATTACATACTACCGTATCTCCACGAGTGATAATGTTACTAATTGTCATGTGAATATTCATTACACTATCGTACTTTGTAATATTGCGTATCTGGTCTTTCCCAAAAAGAGAAAAGTTCCCGGCAACTTCGAAAACTGCATCATCGGCATACAATGAAACTATTTCTTCAACTTTGTGGGTGTTATAGGTCTCAGGATACCGTTTTGCCAGATCCGCCGGGTCAGTGGAGCAGGAAAATACTATTCCTGATAATACAGTAATGATCAAAAAAAGACTTCTGTATTTGCTCACTTTATTTCAGTTTTTTGAATTTTCTTATCAACCGATAGTTTAAGAATATTTTCCGGGATAAAGTTTGTCAGCCCTCTTGCTCCGGAAAATCTCCTTTGTTTTAACATCCATCATACTTAATTTTCCACCCCAGCCTGCACCCGTATCCATTAACCATACTTCACAGGCATGGATGGGCTTTTTAGAGCCGAAGTTCAGGGTAGGAGTGTGGCCAACATAAATCTCCTTATACCTTGTGATCTGAACCTCTTTCTGTTTCGATTTTCTTTGGATGGCATTGTAGGCAAGACTCCGGTCCCAAAGCAAGTGACTGAGATCCTGTTTTTTCAAAGGAAGATTTATGTTAATTCCTCCATGAACAAACAATTTCCTTTTTTGCAGGTAATAAAGGCTGGCATCTTGTAAGAGCTTAATATGCTTGCCGGGCATACCTTTTGGGTAGGCCTTCAGGGTGGTTGCTGCACCCTGATCTTTCCAGATTTTAGAAATTTTCCCGGTTCTGTACCATTCCAGCGCCAAATAGTCATGATTTCCTAAAATATAGATAAGATTCTTTATTTCCAATAGCAGGTCGAAAACTTTGTTAACTTCCGGTCCGCGGTCACAAACGTCACCAAGGCAGATAAGCTTGTCTTTTTCAAAATTGAACTCTGCTTTTTTCAGGCATTGTTTAAAAGCCTTATAAGCTCCGTGAATATCTCCGATTACAAAAGTACGCATGATTAATTTTGTTCAGGACTGCCTTTTAAGCCTATTTCTTCAGCTACTTCCCTCATGCCCATAATGGTGTCCTGAATAATTCCGGATAGTTCCATATTCAGCATCTCGGCTCCCTGCTCAATAACCTCCCGGTTTACACCTGCTGCAAATCTTTTGTCTTTCCATTTTTTCCTTACCGATTTAACTTTCATATCCAGTACACTTTTTGAGGGCCTGACCAGTGCAGATGTAGTTACCAGTCCGGTCAGTTCATCAATGGTAAAAAGCACTTTCTCAAGCTGAGTTTCCGGTTTTACATCGGTAACAATACCAAAACCATGACTCATTACCGCCCTGATATAATCTTCCGGCCAGTTTTCCTTTTCCAGGATTTCTTTGGTTTTTGCACAGTGCTTGTCCGGATATTTTTCATAATCCAGATCATGAACCAAACCAATTATTCCCCACTTTTCTTCATCTTCATTGAATTTTCGTGCCATATATCTCATAACCCCTTCAACAGCCAGGGCATGCTTTGTAAGACTTTCAGATTGATTGTATTTTCTGAAAAGAATCCAGGCCTCTTCCCGTGTAGGTATTTTCTCCATGAATGCAAATTAATAGTTAAAGCTTTCTTTTATTTTAGTGCATATCAAAGTTGCCGCTTCACACAAATTGGAATATTTTGTAAGCGCTAATTTACAACTTAATATTGAAAACGCTATTATGGAGATTATATTTTAGCCTTTTTAAATGCAGCAGTAGCATGGATGCTTGTTGTATCAAAGAGAGGAATATTACAGTCCTTTTGCCTGACCAGCAAGGGGATTTCCGTACAACCAAGGATAATGCCTTCAGCACCTCTTTCTTTAAGACCCCTGATGATATTCAGGAATTGTTGCCTTGATTCTTTTTTGAAAATGCCTTTAACCAGCTCTGTATAAATAACATCATGAATGAAATTTCGCTCATCCCCGGAAGGAATAATACATTCAATCTGATGGTCATCCACTAGCTTTTTCTTATAAAAGTCTTCTTCCATCGTGAATTTTGTGCCCAGTAAGCCTGCTTTACTGATTTTTTTGCTTTTAATCTCTCCGGCCACTGCATCTGTAATGTGGATTAGGGGGATTTTTATATTA
The DNA here is from genome assembly GCA_024763075.1 of Bacteroidales bacterium. Lineage (GTDB taxonomy): Bacteria > Bacteroidota > Bacteroidia > Bacteroidales > VadinHA17 > JANTGF01. The sequence continues at coordinate 72,227 of JANTGF010000002.1, forward strand.
GTCTGTATATTTTCTGCAACTTTGTGCATTGTATTTGTGCAGATGATAAGCAGGTCGGCTCCGGCATTTTCCAGCTTCTGTGCAGCATCTGCCAAAAGATCTGACAATCCGTTCCAGTCATTCTTTTGTTGTAGCTCTTGTATGATCTGAAAGTCGAAAGAATAAATTATGCATGGGCAGGAACGATTTTCATTGGTTCCGGCTTTTGAAAATTGATTAAGTAAACGGTAGTACTCCAGGGTGGACTCCCAGCTCATACCTCCAAGCATGCCTATGGTTTTCATAGTTTTGTGGATAAAAGTATTGAATCAGGATTGCTGATTTTAAGGTTGGTGAGAACCGGGCTTACAATAAAATTATACTCCGGGTATTCAAATATCGGTATCCGGTCTTCGCTTTCGCCTATCGAATACCCGTAGATAGTATCATATTCCTTTAAGTCTTCGCCCATTTTTTTTAATTGCTGAAGGTATTCGTAAACGGATTTAGATTCAATTATGATAACTTTATCCATCTTTTTGATAATGGGGCTGTGATTTCTGGATGGATCATGTTCAAAAGCAAGGATTCTTCTGCCATCATCCGTCAATCCTATTACTCTGAATGATAGACTCTTACCCACTCCTGGGATATTCATAACATTCTTGTCGGTAGCCAGGAAAGGAAGTCCGTGTTTTTTTCTGATCAGGTTAATGTTCCGGGTCATGAGACCGGGTTGACAGGATAATTTTTTTATTTCGGGAAGTATATTAACTGAAACCGAACCGTATATTTTTTCTTCCTGCTGTTCCTGGATAGAACGGGCAATGGGTGTGAAATTATGCTTGTTTTCCCGGTGGCCTTTCACCTGAAAATTATAGTAGGGAAGCACTCCGATATCATTTAAAGATTTCCTGAGTTTTATGGTATGCCCTCTTCTTGAAGCAGCTGCAGTAAATACAACCTGATTCGTTACCATCCAACCGGCAGAAATCAGTTTTTGAATAGCCACACTGGCTTCTGGAGTAACTTCCAGACTTGACACGAAGTGGGTTTGAATAATAAATTGCTTCATTCCAATGGCAGAAGCTTTTTCTTTAAAGTTTTCGAGAATCTGAATAAGTTCAGGTGTAAATCTTTGGGGAAGATAGGCAGGGAGCCTGGTTCCGAACCGGATGCGAATCATTTCGGCATATTTCATTCCATCCGGTCTGTTCCGGTTATCCCTGATCTTTTGGACTGCCATTTCATAAATATAATCCAGAATGGTTTTGATTGCCCTGTCCGAACTCATAAATGCATCTCCACCTGTAACCAGAATATCCCTGAGCTGAGAATCATTTCTAAAATATTTCATTACCGATTTCAGATCATCCTTCCAGGTACTTTCCGGTTTTAATTTTTCCAGATTGAAGTTTAAATGTCCTGACTGGAAATCATACATTCTCTGGCAGGATACACAAAGCCCGCCACAGGAACGACCCATTGTTTCCGGAATAAAAATAGCAACTTCAGGGTATCTCCGGTGCAAACCTTTTCCATCCGGCATAACCCACCCTGCCACATTGGGCTTATTGGGTTGTACCTGATCTTCTTTTTCCCAGGCTACGATATGTCCGAATTCAAAATTCAGATCATTGTTCGCAAATATATAATCCCTGAGAGTAATATCCGTTTTCCTTCCGTTTGAGATATCTTCAATATTCAGCAGGGAAAGGTAATACGGATTTATAAAAACCGGAATGCCGGAATTCTCGGCTTCATGCAATGTTGCCAGTTCCTCTTTTTTCAGGGTATAATCCAGAAAATAATTTAGTTCTTTTACTGACCTGATAGCCATGCGAAGATGGAAAGAGTAGTCCTGCCACCATTTAAGTGCAATTTTGAATTTATCATCCTCCGTATGTCCTTTTTCAAAACAATACCTGTGACTTATGATTTCTCCGGAATCAATTTTTGAGATGATCTTTTTTAATATACGCTCCCGGTTCTTTTTTCTTACTGAAATAATGTCCTTATCAGTTCCGTTTGGGAAACGGTACATCCAGTAATTAATTTTGCCAAGGTCAGGATGTTTTCGGTATTCTTTGCCTTTTAACTGCCTGAATAAATGAAACATGTCTTTGTAAAAGTCAACAGACTGTTCACCTGAATTTGTCCGGATCGCTTTCCAGAACGTCCTGAGGGGGTTGCTGATAATTTGCTTTCCACGGAGATTCATGTCATTAAAGCCTTCTCCTGCATGATCCATATAGTCCAGAATACGAATGGCGGCAAAATCTTTCCATCTTAATTTGTTGTAACCATGGCCTCCGCGATAGTATTCCAAAGCTGAGGGATTTTCTTTAATTATTTGGAGCGTGGCTTTCCTCAGTGAATAAAAGAGTTCTCTTTCATTATTGGAATAAAGGAAAATATTTCCAAATTCAGGATTCGCATTAAAGAAAATATCAATCGTCTTTCTACATTCTTCATTCAGCCGTTTACTTGGTTCAGTGCGAAACATAAATTTATGAAATTTCTTTCTTGTAAGGGATAAAATACTTATGCTTTTACCACATAAAATGTTGTTGTTAATTTACTCCGGATTCTTACTTCAAACAGGCAAGACCTGGAACCGTACCAGCTTTCCTGTTTTAATTTCAGGTAAATAATGTTAAAGGCGAAACACATAAAGATAATAAAAATTTTCGAAACAGGCAAGTGTCGGAGGAAGGAATTTATACTTAATGTCCGTTTACCGTTTTTTTTCAGCCATTCACCGAAATTAATGATAAACATTTCCGGGCTTCCCTTATCTTTGAAACCGGTATTGTAAGTAAATGTAATCTATTGAAATTAAACTTTTAAAAAATGAAAGAATTCAGACAGGAATACAAACAGCGGGACAGAACGGGGCTTGGTCTTCTATTAATTATTGTAGGAGTTGTTTTATTGGGACTTAACCTTGGATGGATTCCCTTTGAGATACGGTCCTGGCTTTTTTCCTGGAAAATGTTATTGATCGCCATTGGTTTATATATTGTCGTATCAAAACCGAACAAGGAATCAGGCTTGATCCTGATGTTTATCGGTGGCTTTTTTCTCGCCAGAGATCACTTCTTTTTCCTGCATGGTTTCCATCACTTCATTCTTCCCGGGTTACTGATTTTTGCAGGAATTGTCTTTTTATTAAAAACAGGTGGAAGAACCTCAATTGGTTCTAGGAACTATTACCACAAAAATGAATCGGAAAGAAATTAATTTTTAAAAATTCAGAATGATGAATACAAAAAACAGAAACAGCCGGCATGTACTTGGTCTGATTTTAATTGTACTTGGTCTTGTAATAATGTCAATAAATCTCAACTGGATTCCTGCTCATTTTGCGCCTTGGATATGGTCCTGGGAGATGCTGCTGATTGTAATTGGAATTATTCTTTTTGCTACCCGGCCGAATAAGGGTCCGGGCATCATACTTGTTCTGATAGGTGGATTCTTTATGGCGCTGGATTATTTTGATGATGTTTTTTATCTGCATAAAGTATTCTGGCCTTCATTAATTATTCTGGTGGGACTTATGTTTATTTTCCGAAATAAAAGAGGTGCCTTTGCGAATGTTGATGAGGTTTTTTCCGAACAGGATTTTATAGATGAGGTGGCTGTTTTTGGGGGAGGGCAGAAAATAATAACCTCAAGAAATTTTAAGGGGGGGAAGATAACAACCATTTTTGGTGGTTCAAATCTGGATCTTACCCAGGCCCGGTTAGCAAATGGGATCAGTGTAATTGATGTAGTGGCTTTGTTTGGAGGCGCAAAAATTATGGTACCCCGCGACTGGGATATTCATCTGGAAGTTACGGCTATTTTTGGAGGGTTCTCTGATAAAAGAATAGTTGATCCGCATATTATGCATAATCCTGCAAAAAAACTGGTGATCAAAGGAGTGGCTATTTTTGGCGGAGGCGAAATCAACTATTTGTAAAATAATTTTTTCCAATGGAACATCCTTTCCTGAAAAGGCAACAGTTTTTATTGTTTTATATCTCCGGCTGGGTTATTTTTTTCGCACTGATTACGGGAATACTTATTGGTTTTTATCAAATGCCGGTGGGGATTGTTGCTTCTGATACCCTGATAAATATTATATTATTTGCCATTTTGGGAATCGGCCTCTGGTATCCGCTTGATTTTATTTTACACTCTTCAAACGGTTATTCTTCAAATTTTCTGAATTTATCCGGATTAGGAATCGTAACAGTAGGACTTTGGGTATTTCTCGGGAGAATCCTGTCCATGGTGATTTTTGCCAAAGAGGATGAGGCTATCGCTTATATTCAACAATCGTTCCCATTGAAAATCATTGCCGGGGTTGTTTTATTCCTCATCCTTATCCTGATATACTATCTTATTATTTATCTTACAGGCTATGAAGAGAAAAGGCTGGCAGAATCAGAATTAAGATCACTGGCCAAAGAAGCAGAATTGAACTTGTTAAAGTATAAACTGAATCCGCATTTCCTATTTAACAGCCTGAATTCAATTAGCTCTCTTACTCTTTCTTCACCGGAAAAAGCCCATGAAATGATCCTGAAATTATCAGATTATCTTCGCTATTCATTGAAAGCGGGAAAAGGTCATGAATGTAGTTTAGAGGAGGAATTGGGAAATGTCCGTCTGTATATGGAAATTGAGAAAGTCAGGTTTGGAAACAGACTTGAATTTATTGAAAAAACAGATCAATCATGCATGAAACAGAAAGTCCCGGATATGATCCTGCAACCTTTGTTTGAAAATGTGATCAAGCATGGTGTACATGACAGCACAGAAAGTGTGAAGTTGGAGTTCAGGTGTCGGATTGAATCTGCTTTTCTGGAAATGAAGATACGGAATAACTTCGTACCTGCAGAAGAAGAAAGAGTAAATACAGGTACCGGGCTTGATAATGTTAAAAAGCGGTTGTATAACATCTACAACAGGGCTGACCTTATGGAAATTATCAAAAAGGATAGTATTTTTGAGGTTCGGATTAAAATTCCGGTGGAACTGAAAAATGATTAAATACTTAAAAGCGATGTTTAATGAAGGAAATAAGTGCAATGATAGTGGAAGATGAGCAACTGGCAGGGGAACTCCTCAGGCATTACCTGAAGGGTTTTCCTGAAATTCGGCTGATGGGTGAATATGCAGATGGCTTCACAGGAATTCGCGCCATAAATGAGAAAAAGCCGGACCTTATTTTTCTGGATATCCGGATTCCGAAAATTAACGGGTTGGAGATGCTTGAGTTGCTGGATTATGAGCCAGCAATTATTTTTACTACAGCCTATAACGAATATGCTATCCGGGCTTTTGAAATGAATGCAGTGGATTACTTACTTAAACCTTTTTCAAAAGAACGGTTTAAACAGGCAGTGGACAGAGCCAGCTTCCGGATAGAAAATGGAGAAACAAAATCCGTTTCAGAACTGAAGCCTGCTGTTGAATTGGATGACGGATATCTTAAAAGAGTGGTTGTTAAGGAAAGGAACAATATAAAGATCATCCCCACCCGGCAGATTACTTATTTTGAATCACAGGATGATTATGTAATGATCTATACCGAAGAGGGCAGATTCTTAAAATCAAGGCGGCTGAAATATTATGAAGAGAATCTTGATCCGCTTAATTTTGTACGGGTACATCGTTCTTATATTGTCCGGATAGATCAGATTTCCAGACTGGAAAGATATGAAAAGGAATCGTATAAGTTATTTCTGATCAATAAAGAGGTTGTCCCTGTCAGCAAGTCCGGTTATAAAAAATTAAAAGGAGTACTGCGTTTTTAATATCTGTTTAGACCGTATTTAGTGTGTTTTCTTTCTTATGTCTGTAAAATACATAATGTCACAGCTTTATATGGATATTGATCGATAAGTTTATCTTTGTCTTATTTAGCCTTCCTCTGAATTACAGCCGGATTCATTTTTGTTGAATAGTGAACTGCATACAAAAAATGTATCTTTGTGGAAAGAGATAAATATTAATCATCCGGGTACTATGAAAAAAGTCTTTTTTCTTCTGTTTAGCTTATTATTGTTGACTTTTGCCTGTAACAGGGCAATGAGGAAATCATCTAAAAGTGCCTCTGGCAATACAGATGCTACTTCAGGGGCTACTAAAAATCAAACTGTACATTACAAAAATGAAAAGCATTTAAAAAATCTGAGGCAAATTACATTTGGGGGTGATAATGCAGAGGCATACTGGAGTTTTGATGACCGGTCACTGGTTTTTCAGGCTACAAATCCTGACTGGGGTACAAAATGTGATCAGATCTACATGATTGACAGGAAAAACCCTAAAGCAAAGAAACACATTCCTCAGCTTATCAGTACAGGAGATGGAAGAACTACCTGTTCCTATTTTTTACCTGGTGATACAACTATTCTGTATGCATCTACACACCTTGCTGATAAATCCTGTCCTGCTGTTCCTGAAAAACGGGCAGATGGAAAATATGTATGGCCCGTATATTCAGGGTTTGATATCTTTGTTGCCGACCTTAAAGGAAATCTGGTCAATCAGCTGACGAACACAGATGGTTACGATGCAGAAGCAACGGTATCACCCAGGGGAGATAAAATTGTTTTTACATCAATGCGCACAGGCGACCTTGAATTATTTACTATGAACCTGGATGGAACCGGTGTAAAACAGGTTACTTTTGATCTGGGTTATGATGGTGGAGCATTTTTTTCGCCTGACGGGCAGAAGCTGATCTTCAGGGCTTCCAGGCCGGAAACAGAAGAAGATATCAAAATATACAAGGATCTTTTAAATGAAGGACTGGTTATGCCTACTGAAATGGAACTTTATATTTGCAATGTGGACGGCAGTAATTTAAAAAGGATTACAAACCTGGGTGGGGCAAACTGGAGTCCCTTTTTTCATCCTTCCGGTAAAAAAATACTCTTTTCCAGCAACCATGCTTCCGAAAAAGGTTTTCCTTTTAATTTGTATATGATCAATATTGATGGTACCGGATTAGAACGAATCACTTATGATGGGGTTTTTGATGCTTTTCCGGTTTTTTCCAATAATGGGAAATGGATTGTTTTCTCCTCCAACCGGAATAACGGTGGTACAAGTGAAACCAATTTGTTTCTGGGTGAATGGGTGGAATAATTGAAAAGGGCCCTGCAGGGAATAAATCTAAATATCCTTTTTAATCCGGAATCCTTTTTGTAATTTCAGGTTTTAATCTGTAAAGCTTATGTTTCGTTTTTCCGGGAAGAAAAAAGATGAATTAAAGATGCTTGACCTGAATGGAGAACCCCTTTCCGCCGGGGACATGGTTGAGTCCCTGAGATATGACCTGGGTGTCTGTTTGATCGTTAAGGATGAAAATGGTTTGGTTTACGAATCGCTCGAAAACAGTAAACAGGTAAGCTGGATAAAAATGGTGGATGCCTCCACTAAATTTCAGAAAGTCAAAAAGATAAATTAATTTTTGTATTTTTTGGTTTCGTATTTTGTATTTCTTTAAATACCTAAGTAGAACAGAAAAATCTACGACCAGTTTTAACTTTCTATGGTATCATTCTGAAATTTAGTTTGATTCTAATTAACATCCTTCTTATTTTGTGAGAAATTAAAAGGTAAAACATTATAAATTAATTCAGAAAGGTAGGTCATTATGGGAAAAACAGAGAATCTATTTAACAGAAGAAAATTTCTGGTATCATCTGTGCTGGGTGCTACCGGAGTAGTGGCCGGAGCCACCGGAATTAAATCCGGAATGAGCTCCTCAATCATGCCAAAAAATGATAAAACAAATATCATTTACCGGAAACTGGGAAAAACAGGCATTAAATTACCGGTAATTAGCATGGGTGTGATGCGCGCCGATAATCCGAATATTGTAAAAGCTGCACTTGCAAAAGGAATGGTGCATTTGGATACGGCAAACAGTTACCAGCAGGGTAGGAATGAAGAAATGCTGGGAAAAGTATTGAAAGATTATCCCCGTGATTCATATGTGATCTCCACCAAGGTGAAACCCGGGGGAGGAAACAGGAAAACCGGACTTTATACCGATAAAACAACAGAAGAGGACTTTCTTAAAAAGTTTGATGAAAGTATGGACCGGCTGGGAATTGAATATGTAGATATTCTGTATCATCATGCGGTTAGCAAAAGGGAAGCAGCATTGTATGAGCCCGTATTGAATGCCATGAAGAAAATCAAAGCATCCGGCAGGGCAAAGCACCTGGGAATTTCAACGCATAAAAATGAGCCGGAGATCATACAGGCTGCTATAGACAGCGGAGTTTATGAAGTGGTGTTAACAGCCTATAATTTTAAACAGGACCATATACCGGAAATGGATAAAATGCTGGAGAAAGCTACAAAAGCCGGTCTGGGCATTGTTGGAATGAAAAATCTTGCCGGGGGTTACCTTGACAAGGAAAAACAAAAACCGGTAAATGCACAGGCTGCCTTGAAATGGGCTTTACAGAACCCAAACGTGCACACTCTGATTCCCGGTTTTACAAATTTTGAGCAGCTGGATGATTGTGCAGCAGTACTTACCGATATAAAAATGAGTTCCGATGAGAAGGAAGATCTTATAGCTGCCAGATCTGAGCAGGGAATGTATTGTAATGCCTGCAGTGCTTGTGTTCCTCAGTGCAGAAAAGGGCTTCCTGTTCCGGAACTGATGCGTGCCTATATGTACACCTATGGCTACAGGGAATTGAAAAAGGGACAGGATTTGCTCGTTTCACTTGAGTTGCCGGGTGATGTTTGCAGCCACTGCGATGAATGTACAGTTAGTTGTGTGAAGAATTTCTCTGTGGCGGAGAAAATTAAAGATGTAAGTCGTCTGCTGGATGTTCCGGCTGAATTTATTGCCTGATAATCAAAAAAATACGTTTATGAAAAATCGAGGGTTGGTAAAAGTTACTTTGGCCATCTTTTGGATAGCTGTTTTTTACATTCATGCTATGGCTTATCCCCCGGAACCAAATGTTAGCTTCCCTGAGATGAAAGGTTATAAGATTGTACAGGAATATCCGGTTTATGTACCGGATGATCTGTGGGATTACATAAATGGTGGCGCTGATGCTTATCTGAATTACGGTTTTACTGATTTGCATATTGCCGAGTATGTAAAAGGAGAAACAACAATAAAGGTAGAAGTCTATCACCATAAAGATAATGTGTATGCCTTTGGAATGTACGCGCTGGAACGCGGGCCGGATTACCATTTTATTAAGCTTGGGGTTCAGGGTTATGCTGAGAATTCTCTTGTGAATTTTGTCAAAGGACCCTGGTATGTGAAGGTCAGTACTTACAATGATGATGAAGAAACCGGAAAGGAGCTTTTGAAGCTGGCTACATCCATGGAAAAGAGTCTGAAAGGTGAAAATACCCGGCCTGAGGTACTTAGCTCGTTTCCTGAAGAAGGAAAAATTTTGAATTCTGAAAGTTTTATTGCTTCCAGTTTTTTGGGATACAGCTTTTTAAATGAGGTATTCACAGTAAGTTACAGGAATGGCGACAAATCATATAAAATGTTTGTACTAATCCCTGGAACACCCGAAGAAGCTGAAAAAAATGTGAATGATCTGATTTCAAGAGCAAAATCAAGCAAAGTCACAGATGATGGGTCTGTGTGGATTGAAGATCCTTACAATGGAAGCATATTGATGAGAAGAGTTCAAAATAAGGTTTTCGGATGTATTGGCGATATCGACATCAAATTGTTCAATAGCAATGTTGAGCACATGCTTAGAGCAATCAAAAATGATTAAACGAGCGGTTTATTTGCTGTTATTACTTTTTTATATCGGGGCTGTTCCTTTAACGGCACGGGTATCATCTGTTAAAATCCACAAAAGAGAAAAAGTACTGGATGGTAAGTCATTTGGCAAATACGGGTCTTATGAATGGATAAGTGGTGAAATAGTTTTTGAATTTGACAGGGAGAATAAGTACAATTCCGGAATCGTTGATTTACCGCTTGCTCCGCTGAATGATAACGGAAAAGTTGAAGCACGGGCTGATTTTGAAGTTTTACAACCTGCTGATCCCTTGAAACGAAGAGGTCTTGCCCTGGTGGAAGTGAGCAACAGGGGCGGTAAATTTTCCATGCGTTATTTTAACCGGGCCGAAACCGGTAAACTTGATCCCGGAAATCCTGGCTCAACTGGTGACGGGCTGCTGATGCAATTGGGTTTAACCGTGATCTGGGTGGGTTGGGAGTTTGATGTACCTGCAGATCCCAGTCTGCTCAGGCTGGAAGTTCCATATGCTGTAAATACTGACGGATCTCAGGTTACAGGATTGGTAAGGAGTGACTGGACTGTGGATAAGACGGTTAAAAATCTGAAACTGGGGCATCGGAGACAAATATCCTATCCGGTATATCAGCCAAAAAATAAAATAAATGTTTTGACCGTACGTGATGGACGGGAAGATGTACGGAGAATTGTACCCCGTAGCAAATGGTCATTTGCTATTGAACGGGATGGAAAGGTAAAGAAATCAAGTACTTATATTTATATGCGGGATGGTTTTGAAGAGGGTAAGATCTATGAACTGGTTTACCAGGCAAAAGATCCTCCGGTAGTGGGACTTGGCCTGGCAGTCATCAGAGATGTTCTCTCTTATGCAAAATATGATAAGTCTTCGGTCTTTCCGGTGCGGCAGGGGCTGGCCGCCGGGGTTTCTCAAACCGGCAGGTTTCTCAGGCATTTTATTTACCAGGGTTTTAATACCGATGAGGAAGGCCGGAAGGTGTATGATGGAATGCTGATCATTACTGCAGGTGCAGGAAGGGGGAGTTTTAATCATCGTTTTGCCCAGCCATCCCGGGATGCCCATGCATATTCTGCTTTTTTTTATCCTACTGATATTTTTCCTTTTACCGGTGGGAATGAAGTGGATCATGAAACCGGAGTTGCGGATGGCTTATACCTGCATATGTTTGTCTCTCAACATTTACCCAAAATATTTTATGTAAATACCGGATATGAATACTGGGGGAGGGCTGCCTCCCTGATCCATACAGATACAGAGGGTGAAAGTGATGTAAATCTGCTCCCCAATGAAAGGGTGTTTCATCTCGCTTCCGGACAGCATTTTGTCGGACGTTTGCCAGCAAAAATAGAACATACACCTGGTAAAGTGCCTATATACAGAGGGAGCCCGTTAAATTACAGCGTAAATTACAGGGCTTTGCTTGTCAGCCTGATTAAATGGACTGCAGAAGGGAAATTGCCGCAAATTTCTGTGAAACCTTCTATCTCTGATGAGACACTGGTCTGGTTGGATAAGGTGAAATTCCCGGATATTCCGGGTTTACTGGTTCCACATAATAATCATGTGGCCTACAGAGTGGATTACGGTGAAAAATGGGCAGAAGGAATAATTACAAAACAACCCCCGGTTTTGGGCCGGCCTTTTCCTTCCCTGGTTTGTCAGCTTGATTCAAATGGAAATGAACTGGCAGGAATCCGGAATATAGAACTTCGTGTTCCATTGGCAACCTATTTCCCCTGGAATCTGCGCACAGGCTTTAAAGGTGGAAGTGATCAGCTTACTGATTTTTTGGGAACTTTTATTCCGTTTCCTTTGACGGAAGAGGAAAAACGAAAGAATAAGGATCCAAGGCCGGCAATTTTAAGTTTGTATCCCCAAAAGTCAGATTATATCCAAAAAGTGGGAAGGGAAGCGGATATGCTGATCGAACAGGGCTTTGTTTTGCCGCAGGATAAATCTTATCTGCTGGCAAAGGCCTCATCTTTGTGGGATTTTATGACTGGAGATAAGTGAATTTTCAGTGGGGGTTTTTATAGGCTATGATATGAAAATCCTGATTTTTGAATAAATAAAACAGTTTTAACCTTCTTATGAATGTTAAAATATTTTTCAGAATTGATAATTAATTGATCAAATAAATGGATGAAATTCATTACAAACCAATAGGCATCATTCATACTCCTTTTAAAGAACCAAAGGGAACTCCCATTCAACCTACGGCTTCAATAAGCGAAGAAGGTTCAGTTGAGGTGAAAAAGGAATTTGCAGATGGACTGAAAGGCCTGAGTGGATTTTCGCATATCATATTGATCTATTATTTCCATTTGTCTAAACAAACGGGTTTAATTGTGAAGCCGTATATGGATACGGAAGGCCATGGGGTTTTTGCAACAAGGGCCCCAACCCGGCCAAACAAAATCGGCATTTCAATTGTGCAACTTACCAGGATTGAAGGAAATATTCTTTATATTCTAAATCCGGATATAATTGACGGTACACCTCTATTGGATATAAAACCATATGTTCCTGACTTTGATATTAGAAAGGTAGAAAAAACAGGCTGGCTTGAAAAAAATGTACATAAACTCCCGACCTCAAAAGACGATGGAAGATTTGCAAAATAAAAATTATTTATTCATTATTTTTTTGCCGTAACCGGCAATATGGCAGCTCTTTCAAAGCAGATTTACTTTAGGATTTAAATTCTCAGAAATTTAAAAATTCTGGAATAATCAATGCCAGTCATGCGGGATATTCTTTTCCCCGGCCAAAATGGCTATATCCAGTACATTTTCCTTGGGCGGAAGCGGACAGGTTGCAAATTCGGTAAAAGCACAGGGCGGATTATAGGCCTTGTTAAAATCAAGGATGTAATTTCCATCTTTATCCGGAGGGGCAATTTCCAGAAACCGGCCACCGCCATAGGTCTGATCCCCGGAAGACTCGTCACCAAAAATTACCCACAATTCTTCCTTCGTGCCTAAAGGATAGAGTTGCAGGGCTTTACCATCAATAGTGAATTTAAGAATGCCCGGAACGTTCTGTTCGCTTGCCTGTCCGAGAACATTTGGCAACATCAGTGTTAGCTCTTCTAAAGGCACGGTCAGGCTTGCCTTAACTTTCCATTTTGGCCCGGGAGGGAAGCAGGGGATGGAGTCCAACTCATTAATTTCTTTCCGGTTGAAGTCCCTTAAACGGATGCCGTATTTATCACTACGCTTAATGATAAACCATTCAAGTGAATCCCAGGATAAAGTGGTTGGATGCATGGTAACATCCGGTTCCATAAGAGTTTCCCGTACTCTTTTTTTATTACTGAAAACCTCAACTTCCGGATTTGCTTCAAAGCTTACTAAAGAATCCTGCAATATGAATGTTCCGATAAACGACGGGGAACCTTCCGGGAAACGGATTGTATTTTCCGGAGAACTTCCTATCGTATTTTTTCCTTCTTCCAGCCAGAACAGGCCGGCCAGGTTCAGCCAACCTTCATGACTTTTCATATAATTGATCCGGTTTGCCTTCCATTGTTTGTATTCTTCTTTATTAAAATCATTATTGGAACTCTTATCTGTTGAACAGGAAGAAAAAAATATAATTATAATAAACAGAAAATTTATAAACCGTATTCGGTTTAGTTGAAAAAAAACCTTATTTTGAGTGTTCATTTTTTGTGATTTTATTTGCGAAAGATACATCTTTACCATTTTAAAATGAATTTAAATATGCAAAAGTCTGTTTTGATAACAGGTGCTACGGATGGCATTGGCAGGATAACTGCATTTCAGCTTGCCGCCAAAGGGTACAGGATTCTGATTCATGGCCGTGACCCGGGAAAGGTGGACCGGGTAGTGAATGAAATTAAAAAACAGAAAAGTACCGGCAGTGTTGCGGGTTATGTTGCTGATTTTTCTTCACTTAAAGAACTTGAAGTGATGTCAGATGTCATACTCAGGAATGAGGGTAAACTGGATGTATTATTGAACAATGCCGGGGTAATTATGAAGTCTTATCAACGCACAAACGATGGCATTGAGACAACTTTTGCAGTAAATCACCTGGCGCATTTTTATCTCACAGGCAGGTTGATTCCTATGCTGAGAAAGGGTGGAAGGACAAAGATCATTAACCTTTCTTCAATGGTTCATTCCCGTAGCATTGACCTGGATAAATTGTTTGATCGGGCACACTTTGAAAGTGTAAACACATATTCCCATTCAAAACTTTGCAATATCCTTTTTACAAAATGGCTGAGCAAACTCCTTTCAGGCACTGAGATTACGGTAAATTGTATGCACCCTGGCGTAATCAACACAAAGATGCTTCGTGAAACCTGGGGGCCGATTGGTTCTCCTGTTGAAGAAGGTGCAAAAAGAGAAGTTTTTCTTATTGAATCACCACTTTCGGAAAGGTTCTCCGGAAAATATTTTCAGGATGATCGTATAACGGAACCGGCTAAAATATCTTCTGACAAAAATGTGCAAAAAGCATTGTGGAACCTCAGTATTTCATTATTGAATAGTGCCGGATTGAGTACTGATCATTTGTTTATTTAAAATTAAATTTTTTTCAATCTTAGGCAGGTTGAAATCTTGATTTACTCTTTTTTAAGAAACTTCAACTCTGTAAAATCAAAATCAGGATTGGGAATTTTCACTTTCATTTCATTCACATTTCCATTTTCATCCAAAAGAAACTGAACCTTCCCTGCAGGAAGTCCGGGAGTATTTATAAGTTTTATCCGGAAAGTATTGTATTGCCAGTGAGTGAGTTCTCCGATAAAATCAGGAGTGGGAATGAAATGAACAAACAGCTTCCCGTCTTCCACTGTAACATTGGCATCACCATAAAGTTTGCCACCGTATATGCCGGTAAATTCATTTAACTGCAGGGCAGGAGAAGTGTTTTTTATCCTGTTTTCTTCTTCAGCCAGTTCTTTTTCCTGTTTTCTTTTCTCATACAACTGTGAGCGTTTGAGACCCCATGTACTCCAGTCTTTTTCTTCCGTGCCAAAATACCTGTCCATAATTTCATAAGCGAGGTAGGAGGGAAGATTGTTAATACTGTTTGTAAGTATCACCAGACCAAAGTTTTCTTCAGGAACCAGGGCTACCCTGGATATTTGTCCGTCAAGACCACCCCCATGGGTTACGACTTTACGCCCATGATAATCATACAGGCTCCAGCCCAGTCCGTATCCGCTGAAATGTTTGGAAGGCCATATTTTCAGGGAAGCATCTGAAACTTTAAAGGGGTTTTGCACCGTCCACATTTCATTGGAAGCACCGGCAGAAAAATATTCCCGGCCGTTCAGGGTTCCTTTATTCAATTGAAGGATGATCCATTTACTCATATCGGAAACATTTGAGTTTACTGCACCTGCCGGAGCGATATTGTCCCAGTTTACCCAGGGAATGGGAACATGGATGCTATCTTCTTTCACATGTCCCATGACGATGTTGCTGTTGTTTTTAAATTTTCTGATTGAAGTATTGGTATATTTCATTCCTAGCGGATCAAAAATCCTTTTCTTTATGAAATCATCCCAGGTAGTGTCTGTTACCTGTTCAACAATCTGTCCAGCCGTCAGGAACATTATGTTGGAGTACCCATATCCCGCCCTGAATCCATAGGTAGGCTTTAAATAACGGGCTCTCCGGATGATTTCATCCCGGTCATAAATACTTCCGTACCAGATCAGGTCTCCGCTGAAAGTTTTCAGTCCGGAGCGGTGGCACAAAAGATCACGTACGGTCATCTCTGCTGAAACGTAAGGATTGTAAAGTTGAAACCATGGCAGGTATTCCTGAACTTTATCATCCCATGAAATTTTTCCTTCATCCACCAGCATGGCCAGTGCAGCCGAGGTCATTGCTTTGGTGTTGGAGGCAATGCCAAAAAGTGTATTGGTATCAACGGGTTCACCGGTTTCAATGTTACGGACACCATATCCTTTTGAAAAAACAATCTTATCATCTTTTACAATTGCAATTGACATTCCCGGAATCTCCCAGCTTTTGTAAGCATTTTCAATGTATTTATCCAGTTTCTTAAAATCGATTTCCCCTGCCTGTTGGCTGTAAATAAGTTGCAGATTAAAAAAGAAGAGTAAACCTGAAAGAAGAAGAACTGCATATTGCTTCATTAAGAGATATTTCAATTGTTTAAACATAGTATTTGATTTTAGTTTATCGGGTAAAAATACAGATTTGTCATGTAAAATTAATAGCTGGAGGATTATTCGTTTATATTATTTGTTTTTTAATCTGTATTTTTTGACAATTTTAGTTTAATTGGGTTAAGATTTCAGAACGGTCTTTACATTTTCTAAAAATATTTCTGTGAAAAAGAAAAGGCTTATTAAAATAGGTATATTTGTTGAAATTAAAATTTAGGCATCTTTTTTAATCTGATAATATGATTTTTGTATGGCTGAACTGCAAAAAACAAATGATTCTCAGGAGGAGAAGAATATTGAATCCCGGGAAACGAATGTGGATACTGAAGAAGTAAAAGAGAAAAAGAGTTCCGGAAGAAAGGGCCCGGTTACCTGGATAACCAGGTTCGTATTTCTTTTGGTTATTGCTATTTTTGTCTGGTATTTGTATGCAGATCGTTATACTCCCTACACTGATCAGGCCAGGGTAACTGAGCTAGTGATCCCTATTGTTCCCCGCGTATCAGGTTATCTCACTGAAGTAAATGTGAAGTTGCACAGTGTTGTTTCCTGGAACCAGTTGCTTTTTGAGATAGATAAGAGACCCTACGAGCTGGCAGTTCAAAAAGCAGAAGCTAATGTTGAGAATGTAGCTCAGCAAATGGGTGCCCAGGGTGCTTCGGTAAAATCTGCAGCCAGTAGTGTTGGGGTGGCCAGAGCCCAGCTGGATCGTGCACAACGTAATTATGACAGGACTCAGCGGATCATTAAGAAAAACCCTGGTGCCGTATCCCAGGCTGACCTTGACCGTGTTGAAACTTCTCTGAATCAGGCCATAGAAAAACTTTCCTCTGCTGAAGCCAATCTTGAAAAGACAAAAAAGCAGTTGGGAATTGTAGGACCGGAAAACCCACAGCTCAAGTTGGCTGTCTCAGAGCTTGAACAGGCCCAGCTTGATCTGTCTTTTACCAACTTATATGCTCCCGGTTCAGGTTATATAGAAAGTTTTAATATTGATCTAGGCTATTATTGTCAGGCAGGGCAACCACTGGCTACCCTGGTTACCAAACATGATATCTGGATTCAGGCTGATTACAGGGAAAATAATATTACAAACATGAAACCAGGAAACAAAGTTGATTTTATACTCGATGTTGCTCCGGGTATGATATTTAGTGGGACCGTTCGAAGCATTGGCTACGGGGTGAGTTCGGGGAATCCGGTGAACAGAGGGGGACTCCCCGAAATAAGTAGTTCCGGTTCCTGGCTGCGTGACCCGCAAAGATTTCCGGTCAGTATTACATTGAATGATGAAGATGCGAGGAAGCTGTGCAGGGCCGGAGGACAGGCCGATGTTGTGGTCTATACAGGAGATCGAACTTTTTTAAATACCATTGGAAGATTCCAGATATGGGTAAACAGTTGGCTGTCTTATGTCAGGTAAGATTATGCAGATATGGAGGTTAAGGTGGTTTGATAAGAGGGAAATATCGTCTTTCAGATATGCTCTTGGTGCAAGCCTGGCAGCCCTTATTGCCTTTGGGTTTGCCTGGGAAATGTCATTTCTTGTTCCTGTTTTGTTACTTGGTTTCCTTGCTCCGGGTGCAAAAAGACCAACCTTTCAGGGGGGAGTTTTATTTGTGGGCCAGATCGCTTTTGCAAGTATAATCAGTTTGATTTTTTGCATTTTTTTCTTAGACTATATGTTAATTTACCTCCCTCTGCTGGCGCTTTTATTTTTTTATTTATTCTTTACTGAGAAGATCAAGCCTGTGCCTAAAACATGGTTGCTGGTTTCTTTTCTTCTGATACCGCTACTTGGATTACAATCTATGAAAATTGCTTATTTTATTACAATAAGCCTGATTTTTAATTCAGCTGTTTCACTGCTTATTGTCTGGATTGTTTTTGCATTATTGCCTGATCCTGCATCTGAACAAACAGAAAATATTCCTGAAATAACAAAGATGGAAGCCCCGGGTAATTCCGACAGAGAGAAGTTACAACTGGCACTGGAAAGGCTTATCGTTGTTTTTCCGGTTGTCCTTTTTTTCTTCTTTTTTCAATGGACAGGATCTGCTTTGGTTCTGATCTTTATTGCCATCTTATCCATGCAACCCGGGTTTGCTAAGGATTTTAAGGCAGGTAAGATACTGATTGCTGGAAACCTGATGGGAGGTATTGCCTCAATTGTTGTTTATGAGTGGCTTGTAATAGTACCGGAATTTTATTTCCTGGGACTTTTAGTTTTCCTGACAGGCTTAGTGGTGTCCATTAATTTGTTCTCTTCGAAACCGGTAGCACCGCTCTATGGGATGGCTTTTTCAACGTTCCTGTTGATTATTGGAAAATCTACCACTGGAACTGAAGATGCCGGTGCAAGTGTCTGGATTCGGGTTTTACAGATATTAACGGCTGTGATCTATATTGTATTTGCATTTGGTTTGATAGAATACTTCAAAAACAACAGAAAGGATCGAAAAGCAAGCAGATTAAGTAAGAAGATAGCTCCGAAATTGAGTTAAGAAATTGAATAATGAAACATACCTTCAGATTTTTTATTTTTCTGGTAATTATAAGTTTTTCAGGATGTATGCTGGGACCTGATTTTCAAAAACCGGCATATGAAAGCCCTGAGCATTTCCGTTTTGATTTTGGTGAAAGTGATTCTCTGATGATGAATCTGAGATGGTGGGAAATTCTGGGAGAACCTGAACTGGATTCTTTAATAAGGATTGCCTTAGCTGAAAATAAAGATGTTTTAATTGCTGCCCAACGTATTGAAGCTGCTAAAGCAAATATTGGTTTTACAAAGGCTGATCAATGGCCTGCCTTCAGATATGGAGTAGCAGTGTCAGGTTCGAATGGAAATAGTTCCGGGACATTTAACGCTTATCCTGAACTATCCTGGGAAATTGGATTTTGGGGAAAATACAGACGAATGAACGAGGCAGCAAGAGCAGGATTCCTGGCTACCACCTATGCAAAACAAACGATTCAACTATCCTTGATTTCAGCGGTTGCGAGTACATATTATACTATTTTGGCAAGTTATAACCAGTATCAGATTTCAATGAAGACGCTTTCTTCCAGAGACAGTGGATTGATTATTATGAAAGATAAGCATGAGGGGGGCCTTATTGCTTTAATGGATTTGAATCAGGCTCAGATTCAGCGTGATCTTGCAGCAGCTGCAGTTCCCACTTATAAACGGTTAATTGCATTAAATGAAAATGCTTTAAATATTTTGCTGGGAAGGTATCCCATGGAAATTAAAAGAGATGTTTCCTTTTCTGAACTGGAATATAATCTGGATATTCCTGTCGGGATTCCTTCTGAAATCCTGGAAAGGAGGCCCGATGTAAAACAAGCTGAAGCTCTTTATGAAGAACAAAATGCACAAATAGGTGTTGCTGAAGCCATGAGGTGGCCTTCCATCAGCCTGACGGGTTTGCTGGGAGTTGCCAGTAATGAGCTTCTCAGCTTATCTTCCTACGGGCTTGCATGGTCTGCAGGAGCCAGCGTATTTGGGCCGGTATTTCAATTTGGTAAAAATAAAAGAAGGGTTGAAATTGCTAAAGCAAATGCACAGGCCGCTTTATTACAATATGAGAATATTGCAAACCAATCATTTAAGGATGTTGCGGATGCGCTTGTTAGCATTGAAACATATAAAGAAGAATTGATTGCACAAAGATCAAGGACTAAAACAGCCATACTTTCAGAAACACTGGCAGGAATCAGATATGAGGAAGGGACAACTACATACCTTGAAGTATTGGAGCAGCAACGACAATCATTTTCTGCTCAACTGGATCTTTTAGCGAATGAGTTAAACTTAATAAATTCATATATATATCTTTACAAGGCATTAGGTGGTGGGTGGCTTTCACCGGAAGATGAAAGATTGTATCTGGAAGAACTTAAGGTAAATCAGCAAGAATAGTTTGATTTTTATGTTTTATTAATTACGACTTTTAACATATATCTGTATTTTTATAAATCTTAAAAATTTTAATCATGAGTGATTTGAATGAAAAAAAACAGGAAGAGGTTTATATGTCCAGGGCAATAAGAGCAACCTTGAGAATTAGCTTTATTGCATTGGTCTTTATTTTCAGTTATTTGATTCTTAAGCCATTTTTAGGACTGGTTTTGTGGGGAATTATTTTTGCAGTCGGGATATTTCCCCTGCATAAAAAATTTTCCAGGCTTCTTGGGAACAGAGAGAAACTTTCTGTGGTATTGATTACCTTGGTCGCAGTTTTAATAATATTGCTTCCGGTTATTTTATTTGCAAGTTCAACGGCTGAGGGTATTGGAAATTTTGCAGCTGCAGTAGATGAAGGTACCTTTAAGGTGCCTCCGCCGAACGCTAAGGTTGCCGATTGGCCTCTGATTGGCAAATCAACATACGATTTATGGTATTCTGCATCAGAAAATCTAGATCAGTTTATTCATAAATTTAAGCCCCAGATAAAAGAACTTATTCCTAAACTTTCCCATATGGTTACAGGTTTAGCTGGTGGAATTCTTGCATTTATAATTTCCCTGATCATAGGAGGGGCATTCATGCTGATTGCAGAACCGGGTAAGAAAACAGCTGACCGGGTATTTCATTTGTTGATAGGAGAAAAAGGGAATGAATTTGCAGATTTGTCCATAGCAACTATTCGTAGTGTGGTTCAGGGCGTATTGGGTATTGCAGTTATTCAAACAGTTTTCTTAAGTATTGGAATGTTCATGATTGATTTACCGGCAGCCGGAATTGTTTCGGTGATTATTTTGATTGTAGCTATTATTCAGTTGCCTCCTATGCTTGTAATGATACCGGTAATAATATATGTTTTTAGCTTTGCAAATACTACACCTGCAATTATTTTTACCATCTGGAGCATTTTTTGGGCGGCTGCAGATACTTTCTTAAAACCTCTTTTATTAGGGAAAGGAGTAGATATTCCCATGCTGGTTATTTTGCTTGGTGCAATCGGAGGAATGATTCTGGGTGGACCGGTGGGTTTGTTTGTTGGCTCTGTGGCCCTGGCTCTTGCTTATAAAATATTTCAGGCAATGCTTGACGAGGATCAAACCGTTTGAATGATAATAACAAAAAAATGCAAACATATTTTGTTCATTTTATAAAAAGGCTTGCACTTTAAACAACAACATTCTATACTCTATACAATGTATTAATATTTAGTTGATTTTGTGTTTTTCAACAAATCCTAATATAAAATCGATGAAGAAGAAAGCCCGTAATATAACCATCTCATTATTTATTGTTCTTTTTGGGCTGGCCATTTATCCTCTACCCCAAAATCCTCCGGTAAATTACATCGAAAGGGAGACTGGTGAATTGAAAACAGAGAAAGTGGAAGGTGAGAAATGGCTTATTTGGTTATATAATAACCCAATAGGAGAACTAAGCCTTCACTCATTGGTAAAAAGAAAGTTTGTTTCGGGTATTTATGGCCGGATGATGGATGCTCCACATTCAGCGGGGAAAATAGATTCTTTCATTAAGAAGTATAACATTGATCTGGAGATTGCTCAAAAGCAGCAGTTTGATTCTTTCAATGATTTTTTTACAAGAAAGCTTAAGCCTGATGCCCGGAAAATCAATATGGATGAGAATGTGGTAATTTCTCCCGATGATGGGAAAATTCTTGTACTTGAAAATATAGGTAATCAGGACTTTCTGGTAAAGGGACATCGGTTTGATATTTTTAGTTTTTTAAATGACAGTAGCCTTGCGAAAAAATATCTGGATGGAAGTCTTTTAATTATTAGGCTTGCCCCACCGGATTATCACCGTTTTCATTTTCCGGTAAATGGGAGCATATCTTCTCTTACCAAAGTGAAAGGTGACTATTTTTCGGTTTCCCCTATTGCTCTGAGAAAAATTACAGAAGTATTTTTGCTTAATAAAAGAGAATATGTGGAGATATCCACAAAAAATTTTGGTAAGGTAATTATGGCAGAAGTCGGAGCAACCATGGTTGGTAGTATCATTCAGACATATGATGGAAATGTGGCTGTAAAAGGAGAAGAAAAGGGGTATTTTAAGTTCGGTGGTTCTACGGTTATTCTCATTTTCGAAAATGGAAAGATCAGAATTGATGAGGATCTCGTTCTGAATTCCAAAAAGAAACTTGAGACCACTGTTAAACTGGGTGAACGTATTGCCCATAGGATAATGATTACGGACAGTATCTGATAGATTGTTTATGCCATGTAGTCCAATTATAATCAGTCGATTTATTATATGGAAATGATATTTGTAGACAGACCCTATGTTTCGGATTTTTTTAAAGAAACCATAAAAAAAAATAATTTTCCGGTTGTGCAGACTGAAACTGCCAAAGATCTTGGATTCAGAGATGATTACAAACTGTTTTCAGAAGAAGAAGCTGTAAAAGTGGCTGGTAATGGTAACTCACTTTTAATTTATACAAACTCAGAAAATTCAATTGGATGGATGGCAGAACATTTGGATTACACCGGGCTACCTGAAAAGGTCAACCTGTTTAAAGATAAGGTGCAATTTAGGAAGATGATAAAACCCCTGTTCCGGGATTTTTATTTTAAAGAGGTGTATGTGAATGAACTGGATGAACTTGATATAAACCTGCTTCCCTTACCTTTTGTCATAAAACCATCCCTTGGTTTTTTCAGTGTGGGAGTATATATGGTAATGAACCGGAATGACTGGGAGAATACAAAAACATCCATTCGTTCTGAAATGGCCAGGATAAAAGGGGTTTATCCGGCCGGGGTGGTTGAAACTTCCGTGTTTATTATTGAAGAGGTAATTGAGGGGGAGGAATTCGCAATAGATGCTTATTACAATTCCAGTGGAAAACCGGTGGTACTGAATATTTTTAAACATATTTTTTCTTCTGCGGGAGATGTGAGTGACCGGGTTTATATGAGTTCGGGGGAAATCATTGAGAAGAATATGGGACAGTTTACGGAATTCCTGGCTGAGATTGGTAAGCTTGCGGGTGTTAGAAATTTTCCGGTACATGTAGAGATCAGGAGGGATGCTTTAAGTAATATTGTTCCGGTGGAGATTAATCCTTTGCGTTTTGGAGGTTTCTGTACTACAGCTGATATAACCTGGTTCTCCTATGGTATTAACTCCTATGAATACTTTTTTTATCAAAAAAGTCCTGATTGGGAAGAAGTATTGAAAGATAAGGAGGGAAAGATTTACAGTATAATAGTACTGGATAATTCAACGGGTGTGGGTGTGGATGAAATCAGTTCTTTTGACTATGATCTGCTTCTCACCCGGTTTGAAAATCCGATAGAACTCCGGAAGCTGGATTATAAAAAATACAATGCTTTCGGATTTGTGTTTGTAGAAACAAAAAAAGAAAATTTCCATGAATTGAAAGATATCATGGAATCGGATTTAAGGGAATTTATTAGTTGATATGGAATGATGTAGCACGGTGATCAAGTAAAAAAGCCCCGGATTTTTAAATCCGGGGCTTTTTTACTGTTTCAGCGGTCACGACGAGACTCGAACTCGCGACCTCCGGCGTGACAGGCCGGCATTCTAACCAACTGAACTACATGACCGAAACTATATACTACCATTAAAAGAACGTACCCGGCCGGCATTCTAACCAATCCCGAAAACCTTGAAATCTTTGATTTCTTAGCTTTCCGAGGATCCTCGATTTTGTAATGAATCAGAGATTCTGACAAAATCGGGACTGAACTACATGACCGAAACTAATAACTACTATGAAAAGAACATGTGGCCATAAAAAAATGACCGTTTTTTCACTAAATTAAATGTGCTATAAAATTAGTGCTGCAAAATTAATCTAATTTTTAGATTTCCAAAAGATAAAAGTTGAAAAATTTGAAAAAAACAGCAATCATTCAAAAAAACTAAATTGTACATTGCCATATTTGCGGTGTTCGATAAAATGAGGATGTACTGAGAAATTCTGTTTTGAAGAATGTTCCAGTATAAACCTTCCGTTTTCTTTCAGTAAGCTGTATTCAAAAATCATATCCGGTAGTTTTTCTGTCCCCGGCATATCATATGGAGGATCTGCAAAAATCAGGTCATATCGGTCAGGTGTATTTCGTATGGCCCTGAATGCATCAGTATGAAAAACCTTTATTTGTTCAAATTTAAATTCAGAGATTGTTTTTTCAATAAAACTGATATGTTTTCTGTTTTTTTCAACCAGGTGTGCTTCAATACAACCCCGGGAAACAAATTCAAACCCTATACCTCCGGTACCGGAAAAAAGGTCCAATACTTTGACTTTTTCCAAATCATAATAATTAACCAGAATGTTAAACAGACTTTCTTTGGCCGTATCAGTGGTTGGTCGTGCCCTGAAATTTTTCGGAGGATAGAGATGCCGGCCCTTGTGTGTGCCACTTATGATACGCAATGATAGAGGTTTAAAAGATTACTGAATGATTGTTCCGGAAGCTTTTCAAAGGTGTAACTGTATTTAAACAGTGGATTCCGCCTGGTAAATTCCAGCTTTTTTACGTACCTTCTGAGGTTTTCATAAAAACTGGACTGACGTGTTACTTTTCCTGAAAGAAAGACTTTTGTAACCTCCGGGGGTAACTTCATTTGCTCAAAAACATGAAGTATAAAATATAGCAGATCATTTACATGTTTGTAAGGGAAGCAATTGTAGTGAATGAGTGAACCTTTTTTTGTAACTGCAATATCAAAAAAGCTGCCATGCAGGTTTATAAAAACAGTGTATTCGTCTTTGTTTGTATTTTTATCCTGTAAAATAGTGTGAATAAAAGGAATGCTATGGTGAAATATATTAATTCCGGGGAACTTGTCCTCAAGAAGTTTTATAAGACCCGAAGGTACTGCGTAAACACACCAGGCATCCATGCGCCTTATTTTATTAAAAAGAACATTTTCTGATTCTTCCTGATTTAAGTTAAAATTGTAATAATCTTTCAGATTCTCTTTCTTAAATAAGGGGTCAGGAATCAATGTGGAACCACAATGAGCATAAATAGCCGCTGAACTTTTGAATTCCCTGTTCAAAAATCCGTCTTCCTGAAATATTTCTTTTATCCAGTTAATATCGGTATTATCATGTTCACTGCTAGTTTTATGATAATTTTTTATTGCCAGATATTTATTACGGCTGGTATCAAGTATTGAAAAAGAAAATCCATTCAAACTAATTTGAATGGATATATGATAAGATTTCGTTTTATTAATATCTAAAGCTTCATCCAGAAACTCAAATTCAACCATATCATAAGCTTTATTCCCAGTTTCCTGCGTTGTTGGTTGAAGCTTCCAGCGATCCTACCTTCAGACCTGCAAATCCAACAATCTTCTCGCGGTCAGCATTATAATTTATGATAAGTTGCCTGTTCAGTCCATGTAAAAGAACATTGTTTAATACATGTGCTTCAAACACTTTAACTTTAACTTTTGATGCAGTTTCCAGTTCTGTAGCTCCTAAAAAGAACTGGTTTGTATCTGCAAATGGCACATACCTAAGCGAATCTATAGAATAATTTTCAGGAAAAATTGAGTCAAGGACACTCACATAGCTGGTATCCCTGATGATAATCCCCATCTGAATAGCTTTTTGTTCGGTAACTCCAAGGTCATATAAGCTGTCCGGAATACTACCGATAGCTCTTATTATTGGCAGGGAGTCGGTCTTAACAAAGTTTATCAAAGTGTCAAAACTGCCGGTATAAGCACCGTATTTAGATTTGTATATTTCTTCTGCCTTTCTGATTTCTTTAAGTCTTTCAATAGTGGCATTTTCTCGTCTTTTAACTTCCCGGTTAAACCTGATGGGTTCCTGAATACTTTCAAAAAGCAGGTAGGCAAGTAGTAGTACAGCAATGGCCAGAATACTTTGAATAACTGTTCTCATTTCAGTAGTTTTGGATTATGTTTTTGCAAAATTAAAATAAAAATTGATAAATACATTAAATAAAATATCAAATTATCATTACTTTAATTAAGAATTGTCAAATTCAGACTTTGTGATGGTAAAAATAGTAAATAATTGATTGCATTATATCTAAAAGTAAATAATTTTAGTGAAAAGAATCATCAGAAAGCTTTACTTTGGGTTTTTATTATCCAATACAGTGATAAAACATGTTAAGAGATCATATTCTAGAACATTTAAGAAATTACTTTGATCATAACTTAACTCCGGGTCAGGAAAATTTTCTGGAGAAATTTCCTGATTTTATTCTAAGTCCCGAAAAGAGTGAAGTCCTTTTATTGAAGGGTTATGCCGGTACGGGCAAAACTACAGTATTGAAAACTGTGGTGAGGACACTGACTAAGTTGAAAATCAGGTCTGTATTGCTTGCGCCCACAGGAAGAGCCGCTAAAGTACTGGCCAATATTACAGGGAGGCAGGCTTACACAATTCATAAGAAAATTTACAGGCAGAAGTCAGCCAAGGATGGGTTTGGAACTTTTGTGCTGGATAAAAATTTCCATTCCAGTACTTTTTTTATTGTCGATGAAGCATCAATGATCTCTAACACAGGCATGGACTATTCGGTTTTTGGATCAGGTAAACTTCTTGATGATCTGGTGGATTTTGTAAAAAGTGGGAATAAATGCAAATTGATTCTGGTGGGTGACATTGCCCAACTTCCTCCGGTTGGGCGGGCACTAAGTCCTGCCCTGGATTCCGAAGAGCTTGAATTTCAGGGGCTTCAGGTGATAGAATTTAGTTTTAATAAGGTTGTAAGGCAAGCAGAGAATTCAGGTATTTTATGGAATGCAACGCATGTACGTGGTCTTATTTTGTCCGGGAATCCTGGCCTGCCGGCAATGCGTTTATCAGGCTTTAATGATATTTTCTATATTAATGGAAATGACCTGATTGAAGAATTGACAAATAGTTATGATGAGGTTGGAGTTGAAGAAACCATAGTGGTTACCCGGTCAAATAAGCAGGCAAACAAGTATAATGCAGGAATACGCAGCCGGATATTATGGCGAGAGGATGAAATAGCCGTGGGAGACCTGATGATGGTTGTAAAAAATAATTATCACTGGATTGATGAGAATGAGCAGATTGACTTCATTGCAAATGGTGATATTTTTGAGATCACAGGAATTTATGGCTATACAGAACGTTATGACCGTCGTTTTGCGGATCTTCGGATCCGGTTGATTGATTACGATGATATTGAGTTGGATGTGAAAGTTATGCTGGATGTTATAAACCTTGAATCAGCCTCTGTACCATCTGAAGACAATAAAGAATTTTTTTATGCGGTTGCAGAAGATTATAAAGATGTAAAACCCCGGAAAAAAATGTATGATACCGTAAGAGAGAATAACTTTTTCAATGCTTTACAGGTGAAATTTGCTTATGCTGTGACCTGTCATAAAGCCCAGGGTGGCCAGTGGAAAAATGTATTTGTTGACCATGGTTATTTTGTGGATGATATGATGAACAAAGAATATTTGCGCTGGCTATACACTGCTTTTACCCGTGCAACGGAAAAATTATTTCTGGTGAATTTTAGTAAGAAATTCCTTGAGAATAAAGCGGACCTGTGATAATTCCCCATTGTTCAATCAACACTAATCTCTTTCCTTACCTTTCCGGAATAACCTTCCTGTGAAATTCCTTCAATCTTAATGGTATAGTTTCCCGGCTCATCCGAGGTGTAAAATTCAAAAGTCAGTGTATCATTGGTTTTACATCGCAAATCAGAATTCCAGTATAAAGTATTCCTGAAATCCGGGATACGGCTGCTTCTTAAGGAATCATTTCTGTAGTCAGGGGAGTAAAATCCAGAGCTTCTATTATACCCTGAATAGGCCTGTCTGAATACTGAATGATTAAACTCCAGTGCATCAAGATTGCCTTTTTTCGTTACAAAATTAATAATGCCATCAAAAGCCTGACCGTCAATGAAGTATTTCAAATTTAGTACATCAATTCGTTCCATTACTGAGGAGTTCATTTTTAAAATCTGATCAACATCATTAAAAGGTGTCCCGTCAATTATGACCAAAGGATCATTGTTAAATATCTGGCCATTTATATCACTGGAAAAACGGAGAAAAAGTTTGTCGTTTTTTTTACGTATCCAAACATTTGGTACAAGTTCTTTTATGACTTCTCTCACGGTTGTCAGCTGGATAAATTCAGATATCTGAACAGATCTGATTGCATCACCAAAAAAGTTTATTGAATCCATATTTTCCACCACAGTCTGATCGTTGTTTAAATAGGGTTTGTAGATTTTTTGAACCTGCATACTTATGATACTGTTATTTAATTTTTCCAACAGGCTGGTATCCAGATAAAAAGACCTGGGTTGAAAATGACCTGAAGTTGTGATGAAGTCTGGTTTAAGTTCAATATAATAATTGCTAAATCCGGTTTCCAATGGTTGGATAACTATTTCCTGCAGCCCGGTTTCATTCATTACAAAATAAAATTCACCCCTGTCATTTGTATTATAAAACTGACATTTTGCTATTTTTCCTACAAGGGAAAAGGCCATATCCACATTTTTAACAGGCCCTTCCGTTATGCTGTTTATTATAGTTCCACAAATAATTTTACCTTCTGGTTCCGGCAGATAGCGAAGGTTTGTTCCTGAAAAACTACCTTCTCCGGCAAAGTCAGAATTACCCCGGGTATAAAATAATAGTTTATCATTTATATCTAGAAGTTCATTGGACAGAATTTCTGTGTCTGACCCTGATAAAAGATTATATCCGATATTCATATCTTCACCCTTGCTATTTACTAGAAATGACTTAATAACAGATACTGAAAGGTCTGCTTCAAGAGGGTTTCCTTCATTATCTGTTGCAAAGACCTCTACTCTTACTTTTTCTCTCGTACTGTATTTTTCTTTGTCTGTTTTAATATGGAAATTAATTTTTTTATCAACAGGATTATATATCCATCTGTTACTAAGTTGCTTCCCTTTTTCGTTTGTAAGTATAATCTGAGCTAATCCGGGTGAAAGTTTACTAGTTTCCAGGTTTAATGAGTGGTTTATAATTTGGTCAACAGCTTTTGCATATTTTAAAAATCCATTCGAGAGGACCAAAACAAAATATTTATTTTGGTTTACATCAAAATCCGGAGTATTTTCAATATTAACTTTAAAAAACCTGTTTTGTCCGGAGAAATCCACAGATAAGTGGATGCCTGAATTCAATACCTTAGCAATAGGGAAGACCCGGGTTTCTCCGGTTTTAGGAGTGTATAATAAGCGGTAATTCCTGTTTTGACCGGGATTGATATAAAATGTGCCATATCCTGACTTTTCTGACCTGACCATTTCTATTGTGTCATTTCTTTCATTTATGATGGCTCCTTCAATTTCCTGTAAATTCCTCTGTTTATCAATGGCATAAAAACCAACTTTCGATTTTATTCCAGTAATTAAAGTTCCCCCTTCAGGGAAAAAAAGAATTGTGTCAACCAACGATTCCTCAGGTAAAATATTTGTTTTCCCGGGGTTATGAAAGGGGTTAATTATGGAAATATTCCTGTATGCAAAGTATTCTTCATCAAAGTTCCTCATCCAGTTTGTATAAGCCCGTATAAAATAGTTTCCGCTACTCAGTGTATCCGAAAGGTAGAAACTTCCTGCACCGGACTTTTCTTTAACATTAATTTTAATTTGTTCAACAGGAAATCCGGAACTGTTCACAAGCTCGATATATACAACTTTACTTATGTTATCTGGTTTTTTATTATATCCATTGAGTTTAAAAACCTTTAACAATACCAGTTCCCCAATAATATACAGATCACGGTCCGTTTGAATGATTAATTCTTCGCGGTAGTTTTTTTTATTGTTTTCAGAAATCGTTTTCAGAAACTCTTGTGAATAAGCATCAGAGGAGAGTGCAAAGAATAGGAATGAAATAAGCAGAAGCTTTTGTATTAATGATTTAAAGCAGCCCGACCCACATAATCTCATACCTGATATTAAAATAATTTTCATTCAGATCAGATGTTATTTTACCGGAAAGCAGTCTCGATATTTGTAGTGAATACTGTTATTATCTTATTCATTCCCTTATATTGTTTGAATTTCTTCTCATTAAAACTACTCATATAAATTAAGGCAGATCAACCCAGAAATCAGGTTTCTCCGGGTCACCGGTTGCCCGGCTATCCGAACATTCTCTGGTCGTAAATGCTAGCCTTTCAAGTGATTCTGGCAAAGAGTCACTGTATTGGGGATAAACAAAAACGTAGCCCATACCTGTATATTTATCATAAAGTTCCTGGAAAGTAGGAGGGGGGTCCGGTTGGGAACCTTCAGGATCTTCATAATCTATTGGCCCGTCAACAATTAAATCACACGGGTATTGATAAATCGGGAGATTAAAATCAACAATGTCTCTATAAGTGATGTACTTTCTCTTTTGCTTTACTGCGGAAACCTGAAAGTAACCTAAAACCTTTTCATTTATTTTATTTTTACTGTGGATATTTCCGGAAATGAAGTAGGGTTGTTTTTCAAAAATATCTCCTCCGCTCTCGGAAACCTGTTTTATGCTTTTCCAGAATTCGTACTCACTTTTAGATAATGAATATTGTTTAACCAAAATGCTGTATTGTACACGTAACCTGTCAGATCTGGCTGATGCTATGAAATTCAAAGCCTTTTTTTTAATATTATTCGTTTGTTGTTGCTCAATTGAATGGATGAATACATCTTTTGAATACCTGTATTTCCATCCAATGTAATTTTCGACAGGAATAGAAATGACTTCCTCATCTCCCAGGTATTTATAACCAATTTCATAGGGGACTCTGAATTTCCATACTTCCTCATAGTCCCATCTAAAGTATTTGCTGTTTACAGTTTCGTTGCGTGAATCAATATATAATTGAATACCCGGTTCTTCAATAGTTCCATTTTCAAAAAACTCCGAGCCCGGACCAAAATATATGCTGTCAATCTCAGGAACCCTGGTCATTAAACAAGGGTTTGATTCATATTCCAATCCGTCATTTGTTCTGATAAATAAGGTGTAGGTTTCATCAATTTTACCGGTGAACAGATCGGGGTCTGATTTGTATATTCCTTCTTCCTCTTCCATGAAAGTTGCGATATTTCCATCATCATCCTTCACACTTACTTCAGCATGTGTAACCATGTCCGGAAGGGTGTCCTGGTTCTGAAATGTTCTGGATAATTTTATTGTATAGGGCACAGGTTCGTCTGTAATAAGGGCTTCTACAACCAAAAGAGACTCGTATTCCTCAAGATTCAATACGTAGGGGTCAATACATGTGTTAAGTGTAAGGCAAAGAAAACCAATGGTGAGAAGGATTTTATACATTTAACTATTCAATGGACATCTTAAAAATGGGAAGCAAAGATATTAAAAAATAAGTTGGCCTTTTTCTTTATTTATTACTTTAACATTGTACTTTTACTCTCTGATAATTTTATTTGTTGTAAGATCAGCGTAAATATATTCATTTGACAGTTAAGATGAAGGTTTTATTCCTTTTTTCACCCTTTTTTTTCTTACAGTTCCTTGCTGCTCAAAGTGCTGGAATCATAAATGCAGACGGGTGGTTAAAAGATGATTCAGCTCTTTCAGAACAAGTCCGGTTTATTTATGGGTTTTATGAAAGCAGGATGAAAAATTCTAATGAGATACTTAACGGAAGAGAGTATGAGTATTATTTTTATCCCCAGATATCCAGTCCGTTAATTCCAGTCGGGCAACAGCATAATTCCTCGATTGTAATTAAGGGTAAAAAGTTTGAAGGTATCATGTTGAAATATGATACCTATAAAGACCTTGTTGTTTATTTTGACCCTTCTAATTTAATTAACAGCTTAATCTGTCCTGTAATTATTAATAAATATATTATTGATGAATTTGATATTGAGTTATCTAATGAAAAACTAAAATTTGTGTATTTAAAGATCAAGGGAAATGAGAAGTTGAAAAGTGGGTTTTATGAAATGGTTTATGAGGGTAAATCGAAATTTATCATTAAGCATTCTTCAAATAAATTTATCAGGGAAGGCCGGGATAATTATGATTATAAGACAATTCCCTATGTTGTGAACAGTACTGGTTACTATAGAATCAGGGGAATAAGAAGCCTGTTAAAAGTATTTTCTGACCATGTTTCCGAAGTCAGGAAATTTATTAAATCCTCCAATATATCTGTCAGATATGCTAATAAAAATCAAATTTCTGAAATTCTGAAGTTTTACGATAATTACCAGCTTCCATAATG
>JANTGF010000003.1 GCA_024763075.1 Bacteroidales bacterium
ATCGACAAGTAGAGGGCTTCTGTTTTTTAGATTAATCCAACAGGCAGTTAACACTCCTCCTGTATCATATAAAGAAATAATTAATCAAAATCACGGGTAATGATGACATACCCCATTTAAATTTATTCGTACAAAAAGAGCCATAGGCTCTGGTAGCAATGGATTTAACTGGAATGTAGATATAGATGAAAAAAATATTATAGAAGGTACATTTTACGTAGTTTTTACCGCAATAGGTTCCCCTGCCGGTTTTACAATGTGTCAAATGACAAGTATTGAAGAGGATATGCATTTTGAGAATTCAATTAAGAATGAAGCCAGCGAAGAGAGGATATCCCAGGGATGTTCTGATGATAGATATAAACGTACACGAACTGTTACTCCGGGAGATTCCCGTACTTATAAACAAACTGTAGAACATGTTAGGTTAGATCCTAAGAAACCTTGTATTGGTAAAGGCACCATGACAATAACCAGCCCAAATTCTACAGGTAAAAAAGAGCTTTCTAGCGGAAAGTATTCAGTTATGTTGGGTGGAGTAATTGAAACTGAGATGACATCAGAAGTTTATTCAGAACATAAATTTGCCTGTAACCCGGACCGCAATACCCCTCCCGATATAATTTCACAAACTATGAAAATGCCGATTCCTGTTTCAATAGTTTTTGAAGAAGATTTTGATGGTTCAGATGATCTTAGAGGCAGGCAGGTAATTTTAGAACACCATAAAACCGACTGTGGTCCTGGTAGTCCTTACGCAAATATGACACATGGAGAAGTTGATTGTGCTTTTGATGAAAGTATAGTTGTATCATGGACATTGATAAAAAGAACTACAGAATGCAATGCAAATTTATCCAGTACAAAAGGCAATGTGAAAATAAATGGTGTACTTGTAAAAAATGGGAATATTAAGGTTGGTGCCGGAGATATGATTTCAACAGGTGGTAAATCGAGAATAAGAATTGCTATGTCAGATGGTTCTATCCTGGCAGTAGGTTCAAACTCTCGTTTAATTCTTGGGGATCCTTGCAATCTTGCAACACCAACAGAAAAAAAAGTTTCCGAACATTTCAAATTATGGCTTTTGGCTTTAGACTGGAAAATAAAAATTGCGTTAGGGGCACCTCGTGGTTTTGAAATAAGAACGGGAAAGGGAGGAGCAGCAGGGGGAATCAGAGGCCATATAGCTCCATCCAAAAAGGGATACTATTCTTTAAACGACAATAATTTAGAAATCAGAAGTGGACTTTGCTGTGATTTTTATGATAAACCAATAACGGTTGACCCTGAGAAAATCTGTTTAACCAATGAATTAGGCGACCTAAAAAATTTTAAACAGGCATTTTATCTACATTCCGATTCGCAAGGGGTTCATGATATCTCGGCACTTAAAGGAGATATTGAGGTAGAAAATGTTGACGGATTGAGAAAAATGGTGGTTAAAGAGGGGAAAACTGTAACTTCATGGTCCGATGGATCTCCATTTTTAGAAATCTATATAAGGGCAAAATAAAGTTAATCGGAGACTTATAAAAAAATAAAGAAATTATGCCCACCTGGAGAATTATGTTTTTTACAATTATGGATTTATTTTTTCTAATTTTCCATTGTTGCAATATTCCACCCGAAAACTTTCGGGATTCCAATATCCATACTTTCTAACTTAAAAACTTTTATACTTAAATATCATGAGTAATTATAACAATTTCAAGGAATTCTACGAAACAAAACTGCTCCCTGACCTAAAAATTCTTGACAGGGAGAGAAAACAGGTTGACCGGCGTGTAATAATTATAGCATTGATCGCCTTTGTACTGATAATTCTTATAGGGAAATTCATCCCATCCAGCGCCGGGAAATTGAGTGGGATATTACAAGTAACTACCGGAGTTTTGGGTTTTATTATGGTCAGCCTGGTTAGTAAAAAATTCAGACTGGGATTTAAGAATAAAATCATTGCCAAAATAACAGGTTTTGTAGATGAAAGCCTAACTTATATGCCTGAGGGATCGGTGTCACGGGATGAATTTGTAAAAAGTGCGATTTTTCAAAAAACATGCAATAGTTTTAAGGGAGAGGATTATATTCAGGGGAAAATAGGTAAAACAACCATCGAATTTTCTGAGGTGTTAGCCAGGCATAAAACCACAACCGGTACCGGATCAAAACGTAAAGAACACTATACTACCATTTTTAAAGGGATATTCTTTATAGCTGATTTTAATAAGCATTTTAAAACCCACACTATTGTTTTACCTGATACTGCTGAGAAAATGTTTGGAAAATTTGGTCAGAGTTTACAGTCAATGAATATAACAAGAGGTGAGCTCATTAAGCTTGAAGATCCGGAATTCGAAAAGGAATTTTGTGTTTATGGTGATGATCAGGTTGAAGCCAGGTATATTCTTACCCCTGCCCTGGTCAGGAGCATACTGGAAGTTAAAACAAAATGGAATACTAAAATTTACCTGTCGTTTGTTGATTCAAAAGTATATATCGCAATCAGTATAAAAAAGAATTTATTTGAAACCCGGCTGTTTAAAACCATTGTTGACTATTCCTTTATTGAGGAAAATGTAAAATATCTTTTGCTTCTGATCGGGTTAGTAGAAGATCTGAATCTTAATACCCGGATCTGGACTAAAGACTAATAACCTTTGTCAGGTCCTATGGCTTTGACTTGTCAATAATTACAAATGTTTCGCACTTAAAGTTAGTTGTGTGGTATTAAATAAGTTATAAATTCATAATTTTATCATATCCCTGATAATTAATTACTTAATATTTCCATTTTTGAACTTTTTACTTTGTGGTACTTTGTGCATTCCTTAGTGTTCCTTTCGCCACAGGCATTCCTTTGGAAGTGGTAATAAAGAGAATCCAATTTTAACCACAAAGGCTCCAAAGGATATCACGAAGGATTCACGAAGTTTAACAATCTTAATATCTGTATATTATATCTAATTATTTTACCTGCGAAACTTTAATAATTATTTATCCGGACATCCGATTTCCCCTTCATATTTTGTATAGCCATCGCTGGTTCTTACCGATATGGCCGGCGTGCGATTTCCCCGTATTGTTGCACAACCGGTTTCGCCTGATTTATTTATGGCAAAAATTTTAAGAGCTTTTTTGGTGAATTTCATTTCTTCAAGCCTTTAGTTCTGGTTTCAATTTGCTTTATAAAATCCTTTTCAACCTGTGTGATTCTATTCTTTATTTTCTCTTTATAAAATTCGTATTCGCTGTGGGCTTTTTCAATTGCTTTTTGATGGCTGATTGTTCCTGAATGTTGTAAAATATTTTTGTTAGTCATTTTTAGAAAAGTATCTAACTGCTTAATCCAATCCTCCATATACATTGGTGTACGGTCTAATGCCTGGATTTCTGCAATCTCCAAAAATGCTGTTACCATTCGGTTTAAGATATTCAGTTCGTCTTCTGATAAATAATTTTTAGCGATTTCAACTTCTTGTTTTGTTGGTATTTTACCTTTAAAATTGGTAAGTCCAATATGTTGTTTTGACGAATCTACTCGTTTATAAACAGTTTCGGCTGCTGTTTCTCCGTGACTTGCCCAGTGCATTTTATTTTGTACGGTTTTAAAAAACTCAATTGACTGTTCTGTATTTGGGTCGTAATCAATACTTGTTGCATAAATATCTAAAACTTTTCGCCAAAAAATCTTTTCAGATGAACGAATATCGCGGATACGGGCCAAAAGCTCATCAAAGTAGTTTCCGCCTCCTGCTTCTTTCAGCAGTTCATCATTCATTGCAAAGCCTTTTATCAAATACTCCTTGATAAGTGCTGTTGCCCATTTTCTGAAATGCACACCTCTGTGAGATTTTACTCTGTAACCAACCGAAATAATAACATCAAGATTGTAAAACTTAACCGGCTTATCCGAACCACTAATGTGCAAATTTTGCACATTGCTTTTTTCGATCAATTCACCGTCTTTAAATATATTTCTAATGTGTTTAGTGATTACACTTCTCTCTTTTTGAAACAATTCAGAAATTTGAGCCTGATTTAACCAAACAGTCTCATTCTCAAAATGAGTTTCTATTTTGACTTTGCCGTCTTCGGTTTGATAGATTATGAGTTGGTTGTTTTTCATAACCTATAATTTTGTCATTTTTAAAAGATAATTAGAATTAGTTCCGGGTACTTTTTGATAATGATGCTTTTCTCCGGCAAATTTCATTGTTCTCTGATATAAATCCTGGGGCATTTTATAATTTTCATCCATTCAATAAATATTTTTTGGAGCTTCAGAAAGATGGTAAAAAAAATAGCAATTATTTATCCGGATACGCTACCTTCCCTTTATATTTAGAATAGCCATCGCTGGTTCTTACCGACATGGCCGGCGTGCGGTTTCCCCTCATTGTTGCACAACCGGTTTCCCCTGATTTATTTATGGCTACAAACTTTTCACCGGGATAAAAGTCCGGATTTACTTTCCGGTACTTATCAATGATCATGTGCAAAGCATCTTCACAGGCCTGCTGCGGATTCCGGCCATCTTTCATTCGCAATACAATATAATAAGATGCCAGGGATTTTATCACATCTTCGCCTCTGCCGGTGGCTCCGGCAGCGCCTACTTCGTTATCCACGTAAAGTCCTGCACCAATAATGGGAGAATCGCCAACTCTGCCCGGGATTTTAAAACTTAATCCGCTTGTGGTTGTAATTCCGGCAATATCTCCGTTTTTGTCAATGGCCAGAACATTGGTGGTTCCGTAATGATGTTCAACCTCCGGAAAACCTTCCCAGTAGGATTCTTTCTTTTGCAGATTTTTCAGATGATCCGGTGGTCCCCAGTCATCATTTTCATTCATGTTTTCTTTCCACCTCAGCCAGATTTTCCGGGCTTTTTCGGTTAAAAGGTCCTCATCTTTAAAACCCCATTTACGGGCAAAATCCAGTGCACCCTGTCCAACCATCAGTACATGATCCGTTCGTTCCATTACCACACGGGCAACGGAAGACGGAGTTTTAATATTCTCCAGGCAGGCAACCGCACCGGCATTGTATGTTTTACCATCCATTATGGAAGAATCCAGTTGAACGATTCCGTTTTCGTTGGGCAATCCTCCGTAACCCACACTGGTATCTTCCGGATCCACTTCAATTACATTTGCGGCCTTTTCAATGGCATCCAATGCTGAACCACCATCCGCAAGTATTCTCCATCCGGCTTCCATAGCCATTTGTCCGGTCTGGTTGGTATGACTGGTAACAATTATCGGAGTGATCCCTTTGGCAGATGAGCCGAATATGGGAATGCTTTTGAAAAACAGAGCCCCTGCACTCAGGCCCATTGTTTTATTAAAAAAGTTTCTTCTTGAAATTTTTGATGACATGGTGACCTCCTCTGATTTTATGAATAATAACGGCAAATTAGTAAAAACCATTAAGAGGATCAATGAAAAGATCAGTTTTTTTAATTTTTATCAAAATCAGGAATGATTAATCTTTTCCCGTTTTGAAGTGCGGATTGATGTGCAACAATTCCGGGTGCGGTCATCGCAATGCCTTCATACTTTGCTCCGATGCCTTTTCCTATATGTAAAACATTTGTAAGGTTAAATAACAGCATTTATCTATTATCTTACTAAATTAATGAAAAGAAGATAAATTCTTTGAGATTTCACTTTCTTTCTTTTATAATTTATATGTTAAGTGCCTTGAACAGATCTGAAATTAACTTTTTTTCGCCAGCTTAGCCCATGAATCCCTTAAAGGAACCGTCCGGTTGAAAACCGGTTTGCCGGGTAGTGAATCCTGATCTGCGCAAAAATACCCGATGCGCTGGAACTGAAAATGATCCAGCGCTTTTACATCTTTTAAAGAGGGTTCTACTTTTGCATTGCTCAGTATTTTCAGTGAAGCAGGATTCAAAAAGTCTTTAAAATCTTTGTCCTTATGTCCGTCCGGATCTTCATCATTAAACAACCGGTCATATAAACGCACTTCTGCATTTATAGCATGTGGAGCCGATACCCAGTGCAGCGTACCTTTTACTTTTCGGGTGCTTCCGCTGCCACTGCGGGTCTCCGGATCATAAGTGCAAAGTAATTCTGTTATATTGCCCTTTTCATCCCTGATCACTTCCTCACATTTAATAATATATGCACTTTTAAGGCGGACTTCCCTACCGGGTGCCAGTCTGAAAAATTTACGTGGTGGGTCTTCCATGAAATCGTTTTTTTCAATGTAAATTTCCCGGCTAAAAGGAATGATTCTGGAACCCATACTTTCATCTTCCGGATTATTAATGGTTTCCAGATTTTCAATATTACCTTCCGGATAATTTGTTATGGTGATTTTTAATGGATCCAGAACAGCCATCACACGGGTTGCCTTTTTGTTTAAATCTTCCTTTACGCTGTGTTCAAGCAAACCCACATCAATTACATTATCCCGTTTTGCCACACCTATGCGGTCTGAGAAATCTCGAATAGACTCCGGTGTATAGCCTCTGCGCCGCAATCCGGAGATGCTTGGCATTCTGGGATCATCCCAGCCTGTTACCCGTTTTTTCTCAACCAGTTCCAGGAGCTTTCGCTTACTCATAACCGTATAGCTGAGATTTAGCCGGGCAAATTCAATTTGTCGCGGACGGTATCCGGTATCAATGATCTGATCCAGAAACCAGTTATACAGCGGACGGTGTACTTCAAACTCAAGTGTACAAAGAGAATGGGTAATTCCCTCCAGATAATCGGATTGTCCGTGCGTAAAATCATACATGGGATAGATACACCATTTATCACCGGTGCGATGATGAGGTTTGTGCATGATCCGGTACATGATCGGGTCCCTCATATGCATATTGGGAGAAGACATATCAATTTTTGCACGGAGTATTTTTTCACCTTCCTTGTATTTCCCTGCTTTCATTTCCCTGAATAATTTCAGGTTCTCTTCAACGCTGCGGGATCTGTACGGACTTTCCTGGCCGGGTTCGGTTGGTGTACCTTTTTGAGCTGCAATTTCTTCTGCGGTTTGATCATCTACATAAGCTTTGCTCTTTTCAATTAGCTTTTCAGCCCAGGAATACAACTGGTCAAAATAGTCGGAGGCGTATTTTGGTTCTCCTTCCCATTTAAAACCAAGCCATTGAACATCTTTTTTAATTGAGTTTACATACTCTTCCTCTTCTTTTTCAGGATTGGTGTCATCAAACCGGAGGTTACATTTGCCATTGTATTTTTCAGCAAGTCCGAAATTCAGACAGATTGACTTTGCATGGCCAATATGCAGATATCCATTTGGCTCAGGTGGAAAACGTGTATATACTTCTCCTTTATTTTTCCCTTCTTTCAGATCTTCTTCAATAATGTTCTCAATGAAATTGAGTGATTTTTTATCTTCATTTTCCACTTTCATAATGTTTGTCCGTTTTATTGTATGATGAACCCCTGTTTCAGGAGTTTTGCAAAAATACAATGATTTTCTGATTACAAGCCAAAATCAAACACACTTTTAGGGTCCATTGGATTTTAAAAACAGATCATCTTGCTTTTTCTGTCATGCAAAACAACGGGTTTTAATAATAAATGCAGAAAGAAACTTTTTTGGATGGTTATTTCAGGCTAACTTTGCACGATACAAAAGAAGTACAAATTACAAGCTTATAAAAATATGAAGATAAAGCTTTCCGGTCAGGATAGAATAAAGAATAATCAAACGGTTATTTACCTTATCCCAAAGGAATATAACATGGAGAACCTTGATTTTTCAGTGGATGCAATAAGGTTCATTGAGAAAAAGATGGAGGCAAAAGAAAATAGAATTCATTTAAATCTATTTAACAGATGGATCTTTTTGCTGATAGTGGAAGATGGGAAAAATGAAAATGAGCTGCTTGAGTGGATCAGAGTTGAAGGTTCCAAATTACATAAAGTTATTGTAGGAGAGAAATTAGAAGAAATAACCATCATTGACAGAACAGACAATAAATCATGGTTATTAGCTCTTGCTGAAGGGATTGCCCTGAGTAACTATCAGTTTCTGAAATACTTTAAAGATAAAAAAGACAAAGAGTTTTCCCTTGGAAACATCCATTTGACCGGTGCGAAAATCAGTGATAATGATCTGAAGGAATTGCAATTGCAGATTGAAGCCGTTTTCTTCGCCCGTGATTTAATTAATGAACCGGTTTCAGCCCTGAATGCAGTTTCTCTTGCAGAGGAGTTTCAGAAAATGGGTAAGAAAGGCAACTTCAGGGTGGATGTTTTCGGAAAACAAAAAATTAAGGCATTGAAGATGGGCGGCTTACTGGCTGTAAATAAAGGAAGCATAGATCCTCCAACATTTTCAGTGCTGGAATGGAAGCCTGAGAACCCTAAAAATAAAAAACCGGTTATTTTAGTGGGTAAAGGAGTCGTTTTTGATACGGGAGGATTGAGTCTTAAACCTACAAAGGACAGCATGGATTACATGAAATCGGATATGGGCGGAGCAGCCGTTGTTGCCGGTACTATGTATGCAATTGCCAAAACCGGAATTCCGGTCCATGTTGTCGGACTTATACCTTCTACCGATAACAGGCCTGATGGAAATGCCTATGCTCCGGGAGATATAATAAAAATGGGGAATGGTCTTACTGTTGAGGTCTTGAATACAGATGCTGAGGGACGTATGATTCTGGCAGAAGCATTGCATTATGCCAGCCGGTACAAACCGGAATTGGTGATTGACCTGGCTACTCTTACCGGTGCTGCTGCTGTAGCCATTGGAAAGTTTGGAATGGTGGGTATGGGAAATGCTGATTCGGCGGTTTTTAACAGACTGAAAGTGAGTGGCGAGAAGGTAGGGGAAAGGATTGTAGAGTTTCCGTTTTGGGATGAGTACAATGAATTGCTGAAATCTGATGTGGCAGATCTTAAAAATGTGGGTGGAAGAGACGGGGGAGCGATCACTGCCGGTAAATTTTTGGAACATTTTACGGATTATCCTTTTATTCATCTTGACATTGCCGGAGTTGAATTTTTACAAAGCAACCTTAATTACAAGGGGAAAGGGGGAACCGGGATTGGCATTCGTTTGCTTTTCGATTTCATTCAAAATTTTCCATGGACCAGCTAAACCGGAAATGTAGAATCAAATATTATAATGATGATAAAGCCTAATATAAAAATCGGAATAACACAGGGAGATATCAACGGCATCAGTTATGAAGTGATCATAAAAACTTTACTGGATAACCGGATAAATGAACTTGGATCAATTATTGTTTATGGATCACCAAAAGTTGCTGCCTATCACCGGAAAGCTTTGAATATTGATAATTTCAGCTTCAATAATATCCGTACACCTGATGAGGCCAATTTTAAGCGTCCGAATATAATTAATTGTCTGGACGATGAGGTTAGAGTGGAATTGGGAAAATCCACCCGGATTGCGGGCGAAGCTTCACTGAAAAGTTTGCAAAAAGCAGTTGAAGACTTAAAAAAAGGGAAACTGGATGCTTTGGTAACCGCTCCCATAAATAAAGATAATATACAATCTGCAGATTTTAGTTACCCGGGTCATACCGAATATCTTGAGGCTGAATTTAATTCCGGTTCCGGCACCCTCATGATTATGGTGGGTGAAAATTTCAGAGTAGGTGTGGTAACCGGTCATGTGCCTTTGGCAGAGGTGCCTGAAATCATTACAAAAGAAAGGATACGCTCGAAATTGCAGATATTAAATAAATCTTTGAATATCGATTTTGGGATCCGTAAACCGAATATTGCCGTTCTCGGGTTAAATCCTCATGCAGGAGATAATGGTTTTTTAGGC
This sequence comes from Bacteroidales bacterium, assembly GCA_024763075.1. GTDB lineage: Bacteria > Bacteroidota > Bacteroidia > Bacteroidales > VadinHA17 > JANTGF01. The sequence goes on from JANTGF010000003.1 coordinate 9,811, forward strand.
AAAGAGGAAAAAGAGATCATTGAACCTGCCATTAAGGAGGCAAGGGATGAAGGAATACTGGCTCTTGGCACATTCCCAGCTGATGGTTTTTTTGGTTCGGCCAGTCAGCTGAAATTTGATGCCGTGCTGGCTATGTACCATGATCAGGGATTGACTCCGTTTAAGAGTCTGGTTTCCAATGGTGTGAATTTTACAGCAGGCCTGACTGTTGTGCGTACTTCTCCGGCCCATGGCACAGGGTATAGTATTGCCGGCAAAGGACTTGCCTCACCCGACTCCTTCAGGAATGCCTTTTATATGGCTTTGGATATATTGAAACAGAGGAAGCTTCACGATGAATTGACAGAAGATCCGCTTTTAATAAAAACTTCCGGAAACGGGAAACGCAACTAAATTAATAAATAATCTGCTGTAAAACATGTAATTTTTGTCGGGAATATGATGAATGTTATTCATTTTGGAGTTTAGATACGCTAACTTTGAGAAGAATTTATTAAAAATTAATATCATGGGTAAACTATTAAAAAAAACAGCATTGGAATACCATTCTTCCGGCCGCCCCGGAAAGGTAGAAGTTATTCCTACAAAACCATATTATACTCAATATGATTTATCTCTTGCCTATACACCGGGTGTTGCAGTTCCCTGTCTGGAAATAGAAAAGAATCCGGCGGATGCTTATAAATATACATCAAAAGGGAATCTGGTAGCAGTAGTTTCAAACGGAACAGCTGTATTGGGACTTGGTAATATTGGTGCCCTGGCAGGAAAACCTGTAATGGAGGGGAAAGGCCTGCTCTTTAAGGTTTTTTCTGATATTGATGTTTTTGACATTGAGGTAAATGAAAGAGACATTGATAAAATAGTTGAAATTGTAAAAGCCATATCCCCGACCTTCGGCGGGATTAATCTGGAGGATATAAAAGCTCCGGAATGTTTTGAAATTGAAGACCGTTTGAAAGAGGCACTGGATATTCCGGTTTTTCATGATGATCAGCATGGTACGGCGATCATTTCAGCTGCAGGCCTGGTAAATGCTCTTGAATTGTCAGGAAAGGATATTACTAAAGTGAAATGTGTGGTAAACGGAGCCGGGGCTGCTGCAGTTTCCTGCACCCGTTTGTATTATCAGTTGGGATTAAAGCCCGAAAATACAGTGATGGTTGATAGCAAGGGGGTTATAAACAGGAAAAGAACAGGCCTCAATGATATAAAAAAGCAGTTTATAACAGACAGGGATATTGATACACTCGAAGATGCCATGAAAGGTGCCGACCTGTTTCTGGGATTATCTGTTGCCGGTGCTGTTTCTAAAAAAATGCTGGCATCCATGGCTCCTAATCCAATTGTCTTTGCAATGGCTAATCCTAATCCCGAAATTAGTTATGAGGATGCGTTTTCTGTCAGGAAAGATATAATTTTTGCAACCGGAAGGTCTGATTACCCGAATCAGATTAATAATGTGCTGGGTTTCCCTTTTATATTCAGGGGAGCGTTGGACGTTCGTGCTACAAAGATTAACGAAGAAATGAAAATTGCAGCGGTCAAGGCATTGGCTGACCTTGCAAAAGAGCCTGTTCCTGAAAATGTTAATAAAGCTTACAATGTAAAAAACCTGGTATTCGGGCCTGATTATATCATTCCCAAGCCACTGGATCACCGTCTGCTTGTGAAAGTAGCTACTGCTGTGGCTAAAGCAGCTATGGAATCAGGTGTTGCACAAAAGCCCGTTACCAACTGGACTGCCTATGCTGAAGAATTGAATAAAAGAATGGGTTATGATGAGAAGACATTACGCTCAATCCGGCTGAAGGCTAAGGAAAGCCCGAAAAAAGTCTTATTTGCAGAAGCTCAGAACCTGACTGTTCTGAAAGCGGTTCAGAGTGTTATTTATGAGGGGATTGCAGAGCCGGTTTTGCTAGGGAATAAGGAGAAAATCAAACAAATTATCCGGAATAACGGCCTGGAAATACATGATGTTACAATTGTTGACCCGGAAAGCAGGGAAGAATCCGGAAGAGTAAAAGAATTTGCAAATATCTATTACCAAAAACGTCAGAGGAAAGGAGTAAACATAGAAGAGGCCAGAGAAAAAATAATACACCGTGATTATTTTGCAGTGATGATGGTTGAAACCGGAGAAGTGGATGCAGTCATTTCAGGTATGACAAGAAAATATGCGGATACTATCAAACCGGCATTGGAGATTATTGGAGCTAAAGAAGGCAGGAATATTGCAGGAATGTACATGCTTATTACCAAAAAGGGACCGTTCTTTTTTGCTGATACAACCGTAAATATAAACCCCGGTGTTGATGAACTTGTTAATATCGCCATTTTGACAGCCGCACAGGTTCGTAGTTTTAATATTGAACCCCGGCTTGCAATGGTTTCTTATTCTAATTTTGGAGCTTCGAAAGATAAAAGTCCGGAAACGGTAAGAAAAGCAGTTGAGATTCTTCACAAAAATCACCCAGAAATAATTGTTGACGGTGAGATGCAGGCTAATTTTGCATTAAATACGGAATTGCGAAACAGACTGTTCCCATTTTCGAAACTTAATAATGTGGAAGTAAATACACTAATTTTCCCTGATCTGAACTCAGGTAATATTGCGTATAAAATGATGCAACAAATAGGAGGAGCTGATGTGATTGGGCCTATTTTGCTTGGTATCCGTAAACCGGTCCATATTATTCAGCGTGAAAGTTCTGTGAAAGAAATTGTTGATATGACAGCGATTGCTGTAATTGATGCGCAGAATCTGGAAGAAGAATCTGAATAGCAGTTAGGTTTTTAAAAAGAGTATTCAGGGAGTGAGTTTTCATTCCCTGTTTTTTTATAAGCTCTTGTTGAAAGGAAATTTTTAAAGCCTGATTGTATCGATGAATAACAATAATTCATTGATTCAAAACACAAGAGCTAATCTATTTTCAGTCTATATAATTCTAAAACATTTTTACTTAAATTAGCAGTTTTAAAAAAACAGGATGTTTGATTATATAAAAGGTGAAATAGACCAGCTTACACCCACAAATGTAATAATTGAAAGCGGGGGTATTGGTTATCTGATGCATATTTCCCTAAATTCATACGCACAGTTGAATGAGAAAACCAACGCAAAGGTTTTTATCCATCAGGTCATTCGTGAGGATGCGCATTTGCTTTATGGTTTTTTTTCGAAGGAAGAAAGAGAGATTTTCAGACTATTAATCAGCGTTTCCGGAATTGGGCCAAACACCGCCAGAATGATTTTGTCTGCATTGTCTCCCATGGAAACAATTGAAGCAATAACTACAGGAAATGTTATGGTTTTGAAAAGTGTAAAGGGGATTGGTGCAAAAACAGCACAACGTGTTATTGTAGATTTAAGGGATAAAGTAGGAAAAACAGTTGAAAAGGATGAAATTTTTGATGTTTCAAGCAATAGGATTAAAGAAGAATCGTTATCTGCTTTAGCAACTCTGGGATTCTCGAAATCCTCAGTAATTAAGATAGTAGAAAGTATAATTTCAAAAAATCCGGAAATATCGGTAGAACAACTACTCCGAGAGGCACTTGGTAAACTTTAGTTTTTTAAAAACCTGTTGAATAAGAAATTAAAATATTTTATTTTCGGGTCGGGATTGTTTTTTGTTTTGTTTGTATTCTCTGGTATGGGGTATGCTGAAGGGTTTATTTCTCCTTTCATCAATATAGAACTCTTTTTACAGGATACTAGCCGCACAGATACCACTCCTGATTTAAAATACCCTTTTCAGGATGAGTCCGGGAACCCGTTTCTTCCGGGCTATAAGTCTGCGTTATATCTGAATCCTCCTTCAAATATCAAGAGAGAAGTAGTTTTTGATGAAAAAACCGGAAAATATACGGTTTATGAAAAGATTGGGGCTCTTGATTACCGGCCTCCGGTTACCATGAGCCTGGAAGAATATAAAAAATGGAAATTTGACCAGGAAATGCGTTCCTATTGGAGACAAAGAGCTTCAGGAACAGTTCAGGATTTTAAGAAATCGCTTATTCCTGAAATTCATGTGGGAGGAGCTGGATTTGACAAAGTTTTTGGCAGCAATGTTATCAATATAACTCCTCAGGGTTCAGCTGAATTAATTTTTGGTATAAATACTTCCCGGATAGATAATCCTGCTTTATCAGAAAGACTACGTAAGGTGACAACATTCGATTTTCAGGAGAAAATTCAGATGAATGTTACGGGAACAATCGGAGATAAAGTAAAACTGGGTGTAAATTACAATACTGAAGCAACTTTTGACTTTGAGAATCAAACAAAACTGGAATACGCAGGGAAAGAAGACGAGATTATAAAGAAAATTGAGGCGGGAAATGTAACTTTCCCCTTACCCGGAACATTGATTACCGGAAGCCAGAGTTTATTCGGTTTAAAAACAGACCTGCAATTCGGGAAGTTAAGTGTTTCAACGGTCTTTTCGCAGCAGAAAGGAGAAACTTCAGTGATTGATGTGAAAGGGGGTGCTCAGATTCAGGATTTTGAGGTTGAGGTAATAGATTATGAGCAAAATAAACACTTCTTTCTGTCTCATTTTTTCAGAGATAATTATGATAAATCTTTGAAAAACCTGCCGGTAATTAATACCGGGGTTAATATTGAAAAAATTGAAGTTTGGATTACAAATAAGTCTAACAAATTTGAGGAGTCAAGAAATATTGCAGCATTCATGGACCTGGCAGAGTCTTCTGCAAACATATTTAATACAGTTCCGGAGTTCCAGCAAACTCAGCCGGGCATTTTGCCCGATAACGGACTTAATGGCCAGTATAATGCGATGAATACAACCTATTCGGGAATCCGGGATGTGAATAATATTACAACCACTCTTGCACCCTTGGAACCGGGTTTTATAATCGGTCAGGACTATGAAAAGATAGAAAATGCAAGAAAGCTTACGGAGAGAGAGTACACGGTTAACAGGCAATTGGGATACATTTCGCTGAATACGGCATTGAATGCAGATGAAGTCCTAGCGGTTGCATATGAGTACACTTACCAGGGGAAAGTTTACAAAGTAGGAGAACTCACCATAGATGGAATAAGTGCTCCAAAAACCCTGGTGCTTAAGTTGCTGAAGGGTACAAGCCTGACTCCTAAGCTTCCGACCTGGGATCTGATGATGAAAAATATATACTCCCTTGGGGCTTACCAGTTAAGTCAGAAAGATTTTCAGCTGCATGTTTTGTATCGCGACGATAATAATGGGAATGCCGTAAATTATATAACAGAAGGAGCCATCGCAAATAAAATTTTACTGGAAGTATTAAACCTGGATAATCTGGATTCTCAACTGGCACCCAATCCTGATGGACGATTTGACTTTATGCGTGGAATTACAATTAACCCTGAAAACGGCCGGGTTATATTCCCCGTGCTGGAACCATTCGGTAGTTATCTCAGGGAGAAAATAGCGGATGATGCCATTGCGGACAAATATGTATTTGAAGAATTATATGATTCAACCAAAGTAAGAGCGGAACAGATTTCTGAAAAAAACAAATTCCTTTTAATGGGTTCGTATTCTTCATCTTCAAGTTCTGATATCCCTTTAAATGCCATTAATGTCCCGAAAGGATCGGTCAAAGTAACAGCAGGAGGAATACAATTAACAGAGAATGTTGACTATACGGTAGATTATAACCTGGGTAGAGTGAAGATTATTAATCCCGGTTTACTTCAGTCCCAAACACCTATCAGGGTTTCTCTGGAGAGTAACCAGCTTTTTGCTTTTCAAACCAAGACCTTATTGGGAACTCACCTTGAATATCAGATCAATGATAATTTCAACGTTGGGGGTACTTTCATGAATCTGACCGAGCGTCCCCTGACCCAAAAAGTTAACATTGGTGATGAACCTATGTCTAATATTATCTGGGGACTAAATACTTCTTATGAGAAGAAATCGAGATTTTTAACAAATCTGGTTGACTGGTTACCATTAATCCAGACGAAGGCTCCTTCATCGATTCGTTTTTCCGGTGAATTTGCCCAGCTTGTACCCGGTCATTCCAAAGCAGTAGGGAAAGCAGGTACTTCCTATATTGATGATTTTGAGGGTAGTGAGACCTCAATTGACTTAAAATCCCTGAATGCCTGGGTAATGGCCAGTATTCCTTTTGGCCAACCGGACATGTTTCCTGAGGAGCAGGTGAACAATAGCAGGGTTTCAGGTTTTAACAGGGCAAAACTGGCATGGTATTTTATTGATCCCTTGTTTTTAAGAAACAATTCATCTACACCTGCACACCTGAAAAATAATCCGGATGCACAATCAAGTCATTATGTCCGGGAAGTTTTTGAAAAGGAAATATGGCCAAATAAAGAAACTCCCAGTGGAATTCCCACAAATATTGCTGTTTTAAACCTTGCATTTTACCCACAGGAGAAAGGACCGTATAATTACGATCTTGTTCCGAACAGGTATTCTTCCGGTTTAAATACAGATGGTTCATTACGCGATCCGGAAACCAGGTGGGGAGGAATTATGCGTGAGGTACAAACAAATGATTTTGAAGCGGCCAATATTCAGTATGTGAAATTCTGGCTGATGGATCCTTTTGTAGAAGATCCGGATAACCCAGGAGGGGATCTTTACATTAACTTTGGGGATATTTCTGAGGACATATTACTCGATTCAAGGAAAAGTTTTGAAAATGGCCTGCCAATCGGTCCTGAAGTCATTGATGTGGATACGACCATATGGGGACGTGTTCCCACAAAGCAATCACTGGTGAATGCATTTGATAATGATATTAACTCAAGAATCTATCAGGACGTTGGACTGGAGGGGTTGATGGACTCCGATGAAGCTACTTTTTTTAATGATTATCTGGATTCATTGAAAAATATAGTAAACCCTGATATTTATGAAAAAATGGCTGAAGACCCTTCCACCGATGATTTTCATTACTTCAGAGGAAGTGATTATGATGGCCAGGAACTTGGAATTCTTGACAGGTATAAGAAGTACAACGGTCTGGAAGGGAATTCTCCTACTGCCGAACAATCAGAAGAAAATTACCCTACTACCGGATCAACTTTGCCGGATGTTGAAGACATCAACAGGGATAATACATTAAGTGAAACGGAAAGTTACTACCAATATAGGGTTAAAATTGATCAAAACAACATGAAAGAAGGCCAGAATTACATTACCGATGTAGTAACTTCTACGGTTACACTGGCAAACGGGCAGCAATCTTCGGTGAAGTGGTATCAGTTTAAAGTGCCTTTGTCTGATTATCAGAGAAGAATCGGGTCTATACAGGATTTTAAATCAATCCGTTTTATGAGGATGTTCCTGCGTGGTTTCAGCAAACCGGTTATTATGCGTTTTGCAGAACTGGAACTGGTAAGAGGAGAATGGAGAAAATATGATTTTTCATTGTTACAGGGTGGTGAAAATATTACGGTGCCTCAGCCTTCCAGCGGAGCTTTTGAAATATCTGCTGTGAATATTGAGGAGAATTCAAGTAAAGAACCTGTAAATTATGTACTGCCTCCGGGTTTTGACAGAGAGATTGACCCGACCAACCCTCAGTTGCAACAATTGAATGAACAATCTATGGTTTTGTATGTTAAAGATCTTGGCGATGGGGATGCCAGAGCTGCTTTTAAAACTACAAGCTATGATTTCCGGAAATACAAAAAGGTACAGATGGAAATCCATGCGGAAGCTTTTCCGGGGGAAATACTGGGGGATGATGATTTGACAGCATTCATCCGTTTGGGTACAGATTACCGTAATAACTATTATGAATATGAAGTTCCTTTGAAAGTTACTCCTCCCGGAAGATATAGCAATGATTCTGAAACAGACAGGCTGATTGTCTGGCCTGAAGAAAATAGAATGGAAATTGACCTTAAAATATTTCAGGAACTTAAAATGGCAAGAAATGATGCCTTAAGAAGAGCAGGATCAAATATAAAACCCAATGATATTTTCGTTAGTATTACTAAGGATGGCAGGTCAGTGAAAATTGCCGGAAATCCGAACCTTAGTAATGTCCGGACAATTATGGTTGGTGTACGTAACCCGCACAGGAATCCGGATGACATGAATGATGATGGTTTAAGTAAATCAGGAGAGATTTGGGTAAATGAACTTCGTTTAACAGACTTTGACAGCAAGAGTGGATGGGCAGGAAATGCCAGACTTCAGGCACAACTGGCTGACTTGGGTTCCATTGACCTTGCAGGCCAGACGGTAAAACCAGGTTTTGGTAGTATTGAGAAAAAAGTCAGTCAGCGAAGTACCGAAGAAATCCTGGAATATGATATTTCAACCAACCTCGAGCTGGGTAAGTTTTTTCCTGAAAAAGCCAATGTTCATATACCTCTTTACATGGGATTTTCAGAGTCCAGAACCAATCCTGAATACAATCCCATGGATCCTGATATCCCCTTGAAGGCTGCTTTGGATCATGTGGAAACAAAAGAAGAAAAAGACTCCATTAAGTATTATGCACAGGATTATGTAAAAAGGAAAAGCCTGAACCTGACGAACGTGAATGTTGGTATCCGGAGTAAAAAACCTAAAATTTATGATCCGGCTAATTTCGCTATTAATTATTCCTTTAATGAAATTCTTGCTAGAAATGTGAAAACGGAAATTAACCTTGAAAAAAATTACAGAGGTGGGTTTTCGTACATTTATAATACCAGACCTAAAGTTATTGAACCATTTCGGCAAACAAAGGCACTGAATGCGAAAGCATTAAGATTAATTAAGGATATTAACTTTTCTTTATACCCGAGTTACTTGTCATTCCGTACTGATTTGACCAGACATTACAATGAAGTAAAAACCCGTAATATTGACAATCCACAATTAAAAATTAACCCGACATTCCGTAAAGATTTCTCATGGAACAGATATTATGATGTGAAGTGGGATTTGACAAAAGCTTTGAAATTTGATTTTAATGCCGGAAATATTGCACGGATTGATGAGCCCCAGGGTGGAGTGGATCGTGATAGGTATAAGGATGAATATCAACTTTGGAAAGATTCAGTATTGGTGAACTTGAAAAACTTTGGAAGGAATACACATTATTATCACACCTTTAATGTTTCTTATACCATACCTATTAATAAATTGCCTTTACTTGACTGGGTTACACTTACAGCCAGATATACAGGTACATATGACTGGTACGCCGGGCCTTTATTCGCCGATTCTGTGAAAATAAACCTCGGTAACCGGATACAAAACTCCAATACAGGCCAGTTGAATGGTCAGTTAAATATGATAAACCTTTATAATAAAATAGGTTTCCTCAGGGATATTAATCAGAAAAGCCGTTCGGGAAAGTTGGGCAAATCAGATCAGAAAAGGTTTAAAAAGGTAGTTTATACCAGGGAAAACATGCGGTTAAAGGCAAACGAACCCAAGGCCATCTATCATAAATTGGGTACTGAAAATGTAACAGTAAAGGTTTATGACAGTGATAATAACGAAATTAAAGGGGATGTAAAAATTGACAATGACCGGCGGATTACATTTACACCGGATAAAGATTATAAGAATACATCTATTATAGTTGAAGGGCAAAAGGAGCGAAAACCGAATCCAATGATCTATATTGGCGAAGTTTCTGCGAGGGTTCTAATGGGCCTTCGAAATATTTCTTTGTCATACTCTCAGAATGAAGGTACGGTTTTGCCCGGTTATTTACCGAAAACGGATATTATGGGTATTCAGCGGGTGGGTCCTAACCTTGCTCCCGGCATTCCGTTTATCATGGGTTATCAGGACCGGGGTTTTGCTGAGCAGGCGGTCAGAAACAATTGGTTAACAACAGATACTGTATTGAATGCAGCTTATTTAATGACACATAGTGAGAATTTTAATTTCAGAAGTACCATTGAACCTTTCAGAGGATTAAGAATTGATCTTACCGCAAACCGAAGGATATCCAAGAACTTCAGTGCTTACTATTTGGCCGATAGAAACGGGAATTTTCCTGACAGTACAAGAAATGATATCTATTCCGGAAATTTCAGCATGTCTTATATTACTTTGGGTACTGCTTTTGAAAAAGTCTCAAGAAAGAATAATTACGAGTCGGAAAATTTCAATAAGTTTGTTAAATATACTGAAATTATTTCTCAAAGACAGGCGGATATTAAACAACAGGAAGACCCGTCTTATGATCCCGATATGGACCCGGAAACAGGATTGCCAATTGAAGGACCCTATAAAAACGGCTATTCCATTACTTCTCAGGATGTGTTGATTCCCGCATTTCTGGCTGCTTATGCAAATCGTGACCCCTACCGGATAGGGCTGGATGCCTTGCCTTCTATTCTGGATATTCTTCCTAACTGGAGAATTACTTTTGACGGGCTGGGAAGGCTGGATTTCTTTAAAAAATATTTCCGTTCCATTACCTTATCTCATGCTTATCGTTCCACATATGACATTGGAGCATATAAAACCAATTTAAATTACGATGATATTGAAAGTATCCGGGGATTGAATTATAATTTTCTCCCTGAGTTTGATATTGCAGCGGTTGCATTGAATGAACAGTTTAGTCCCTTAATTAATTTTGATATGGTTTGGAAAAACGGGATTACATCCAGGTTTGAAATGAAAAATTCCAGAACCCTGTCACTTAGCCTCTCAAATAACCAACTTACTGAGATTGTGAATAATGCAATTGTTGTTGGCACAGGATACAGGTTTAACAACCTGAAATTTTCGATTAAGACAGGTGGAAGTAAAAAAGAATTAAAAAGTGACCTTAACCTGAGAGCTGATGTGGAGATCAGGGATAACGTTACGGTTATGAGAAAAGTGCTTGAAGCCACCAATGAACCAACTGCCGGACAACGTATCATCACAATTAAACTTACGGCTGATTATGTTTTGAGTGACCGGTTTAATCTGCGGATTTTCTTTGACAGAATGGTAAATAAGCAGCCCTATATTGCCAGGACTTTCCCAACTTATAACACCAATGCGGGTTTCAGCCTTCGCTTTACACTCTCACAATAGCTAAGAAATTTTTTTAAGGAAAATCGAAATCCTGTCTGATATATTTTCCGGGAAAAAATATTTTTCAGGAAACATTGAATAAATATTTCACTCACAGGAAAATTCTTCTTACTTTTAGCAGTTAAATCATTTGTATTATTGCTTAAACCAAAATTTGAAATTATGAATATACCTGAAAATCTGAAGTACACGAAAGACCATGAATGGCTGAGACTTGAGGGTGATGAAGCCTATGTGGGAATCACTGATTTTGCCCAGGGAGAACTGGGAGATGTTGTTTTTGTAGAAATTGAAACGGAAGGCGAAAGTCTGGATAAAGAAGAAGTTTTTGGTACAATTGAAGCGGTGAAGACAGTATCGGATCTGCTCATGCCTGTAGGTGGTGAGGTTTTAGAGATAAATTCTTCTCTTGAAGATACACCTGAGCTAATCAATAGCGATCCTTACGGGGACGGATGGCTGATTAAGATGCGGGTAGCTGATCTTTCTGAAGTGGATTCACTTGCAGATGCAGCCGCTTATAAAGAAATGGTTGAGGGTTGATCAGGTTCTCTCCCTGATTTTCGGTCGAAGGTTTTTCATGATTCAGGCAGGTATTTATTTGCTTTTATGAAAGATATCTTATTCCGGGACCCGGGCGCCTTTGAATAACATTTGAAAAAAAATAAAAGGGGCAAATTTGCCCCTTTATTTATATTTATAGGAAAGAATGAAATTTATAAAGTCTTTTTTATCTCGGTTTCTGTAAAGGCTTCAATCATATCTCCCACTTTTATATCATTGTAATTCTTAATATTCAATCCACATTCCAGGCCGCTAACTACTTCTTTTACATCATCCTTAAATCTTTTCAGTGAGCCCAGCTCACCTGTATAAATAACAATTCCTTCCCTGATTACCCGAATCTTGTTATCCCTTTTTATTTTACCTTCCCGTACAATACATCCTGCGATGGTTCCAACCTTTGTAATCTTAAAAACTTCCTGAATCTCAACTGTTGCAACAATTTCCTCCCTTATCTCAGGAGAAAGCATTCCCTCCATAGCTGCTTTAATCTCTTCAATCGCGTCATAGATAATGGAATGTAAACGGATATCAATTTGTTCTTTCTCGGCAAGTTGTCTTGCTCCCAGTGAGGCCCTGACCTGGAATCCAATAATAACAGCATCGGATGCCATGGCCAGCATGATGTCTGATTCTGTGATCTGACCCACGGCTTTATGAATAACATTAAGACTGATTTCTTCAGTTGACAGTTTTTGTAATGAGTCTGAAAGAGCTTCAATGGAGCCGTCAACATCTCCTTTCACAACAACATTGAGTTCCTGGAAGCCACCAACAGCTATTCTTCTGCCAATTTCATCAAGGGTAATATGCTTTTTAGTTCGCAGGCTTTGTTCCCTTTGGAGTTGACTTCTTTTGGTGGCAATTGCTTTTGCTTCTCTGTCATTATCCATAATATTAAAGGTATCACCTGCTTTAGGTGCACCATTCAATCCCAATAAAATCACCGGAGAAGAAGGCCCTGCACTTTCCATTACCCTGCCTTTTTCATTATACATTGCTTTTGCGTGGCCATAATGGTTTCCTGCCAGTACAATATCTCCGGCATTAAGAGTGCCATCACTTACAAGCAAAGTAGTTACAAAACCTTTTCCTTTATCCAGGGTTGATTCAAGAACGATTCCTTTGGCTTTTTTATTAGGATTTGCTTTTAATTCAAGCAGTTCTGCCTCCAATAATACTTTTTCCAAAAGTTCATCAACATTTTTACCATTAATGGCTGAGATTTCCTGTGATTGATATTTTCCACCCCAGTCTTCAACCAAAAGGTTCATGTTTGAGAGTTCCTCCTTAATTTTTTCAGGGTTGGCAGTTGGCTTATCCATTTTATTTATGGCAAAAACAATAGGTACATCAGCTGCAAGTGCATGGTTTATTGCTTCAACCGTTTGAGGTTTAACACCATCGTCAGCTGCAATTACAATAATAACAATATCAGTAACCTGAGCTCCACGTGCCCTCATAGCTGTAAATGCCTCATGGCCCGGAGTGTCCAGAAAAGTTATTTTTCTGTCACCTTCCAAATTCACACTGTAGGCACCGATATGCTGGGTAATCCCTCCGGCTTCACCGGCAACCACATTTGCCTTACGGATGTAATCAAGAAGTTTTGTTTTACCATGATCCACATGACCCATAACAGTTACAACGGGAGGCTTGGGTATAAGATCTTCCTCCAGGTCTTCCTCAACTTCCAGTTTATCCGTTAGTTCAACACTAACAAATTCAATTTTATAACCAAATTCATCGGCAACAACGGTCATGGTCTCAGCGTCCAGTCTTTGATTTATGGAAACCATCAGACCCAGGCTCATACATGTGGAAATGATGTCTGTTACAGGAACTTCCATTAAACTGGCCAATTCATTTACCGATACAAATTCTGTAACCTTTAAAACATTCTTTTCCTGTTCTGTTTTGTCAAGTTCAATTTTTTGCCGTTCACTTATAGCATCTCTTTTTTCCCGTCTGTATTTGGCACCTTTTGATTTCCCTTTACTACTTAGGTTGGCAAGTGTATCTCTGATTTGTTTCTGAACATCTTCAGCGCTTATCTCCGGTCTTGCAGCTCTTCTTTTCTTCCCTGGTTTATGTTCTTTTCTTTTCTCTCCCGGTTTTGGCGCATGTCCACCGGTGGAAGAATCATCTGCAGGCTTGTTTTTCCTTATTCTCTTCCGTTTCTTTTTGCTAATTTCCGTATCTTTCGAAGAGGCAACGGGTTTTTTCTTAGGTTCCGCCACGGGAAGGTCAATTTTGCCTACAACCGTTGGCCCGTTAAGTTTTTCAATTTTAGACTTAAATATCTCCTCTGTTTTCTCTTCAGGAATTTCTTGAACAGGTTCTTTCTTTTCTTCCTTTACAGGTTCTTCAGCAGGAAGATCTTTTTTAATTTTAGCTGCAGGTGCCTTTTCCTTCTTTTTAGGTTTTATTTCTTTTTCAACCTGAACCTTTTCAGTTTCCGGTTCCTTCTTACTTACTTTTTCTTCTTTCTTTTTCGCAGGCTTCGTTTTCCTGGCGACTGTTCCCAGGTCAATCTTCCCAACTACTTTGACTTCGACATCTTTTTTTGCTTCCTTCTTTTTCGGAGGTTTAGCTTCTTTTTTCTCTGTTTTTGGTTCAGGTACTTCCTTTTCCTTTTCCTTTTCCTTGATTTCCGGAACAGATGGGGAAGTACTTGAATCCTTGATAAAAACTTCTTCTTCCGGTTTTTGAGTAACAATTTCTTTTGATTCCTTTGAATCAGTTATTGAAACATCTCCATGCTTACTTTCTTTATCTCTAAAATGTAAAAGACTAAATTCCTCAGACTTTTTCTTTATGGATAGATCAGTACTGTATTCTCTGGCCAGCATTTCATAAACTTCAGGGTCTATCTTCGTATTGGGATTACTGTCAATATCAACACCTTTCTTATGCAGAAAATCAACAATGGTTGATATTCCCACATTGAAGTTACGGGCTGCTTTACTTAATCTGGTTGCTTTTTTATCCATTTACTAACTTTCTCAGTAATCTTAATAAAAATTCTCTAATAAGTCCATAATAGACTCATCAAATGAATTAAATGTTATTCAAACTCTGCCTTTAAAATTTTTAGTACTTCCTGTACAGTTTCCTCTTCCAGGTCTGTTCTTTTAACAAGTTCTTTTTCCGGAATCTCCAGAACACTTTTTGCTGTATCACATCCAATTGCCTTTAATTCAGATATAATCCACTCCTCAATCTCATCAGAGAACTCTTCCAGGTTCACATCTTCATCGTCCATACCTTCCTGATCCCTGTAAACATCCAGGTCGTAGCCGGTAAGCTGGCTGGCAAGCCTTATGTTTAATCCGCCTTTTCCAATTGCCAGAGATACTTCTTCAGGCTTTAGGAAAACATCGGCCTTGTTATCATCAGGATATAGTTTTATTGAAACTATTTTTGCAGGACTCAGTGCCCTTTGAATAAACAATTGAGTATTTGCCGTATAATTTATTACGTCAATATTTTCATTTTTCAATTCCCTTACGATCCCATGAATTCTGGACCCTTTCATTCCAACACAGGCACCAACCGGGTCGATCCTTTCATCATAAGACTCAACGGCAACTTTTGCTCTCTCTCCCGGAACTCTAACAATTTTCTTAATGGTAATCAGCCCGTCAAATATTTCCGGAACTTCAAGCTCAAACAAGCGCTCCAAAAATACAGGAGAGGTACGTGAAAGAATAATCACCGGATTATTGTTTTTAAATTCTACCTTAACAACAACAGCGCGTATAACATCACCTTTATGAAAATAATCAGAAGGAATCTGCTCGCTTTTAGGTAAAAGGAGCTCATTTCCTTCATCATCGAGAATAAGAATTTCCCTTTTCCAGACCTGGTAAACTTCACCGGTGATCAACTCTCCGATTCTGTCTTTATACTTATTGAAAATATTTGTTTTCTCAAGATCAAGAATGCGTGAGGTAAGATTCTGACGCAGGGACAAAATAGCCCTTCTTCCAAAATCAGGAAGTTTTACCTCATCCGTGACATCTTCCCCAACTTCATAATCTTCATCTATTTTTTTAGCTTCAGAGAGGGAAATTTGCAAATTATTGTCTTCTACTTCACCATCTTCCACTACTTCCCTGTTTCTCCAGATTTCAAAGTCACCCTTATCGATATTAATAATGATATCAAAATTTTCATCCGTTCCGTATTTCTTTAGCAGCATGTTTCTGAAAACATCTTCAAGCACACTCATCATGGTGGCCCGGTCAATATTTTTTAACTCTTTGAACTCAGAAAAAGTATCTATGAGATTAATATTTTCCATTATATTTTAAATGCTATTTAAATGATAAAATTAGTTTTGCCGATTTAATATTTTTCAAAGGCAATGTTACTTTCTTTTTTATTACTTCTTTCTTTTTTCTCCCGGGAACCTTAATAACTCTTTCATTCTCAATGATAACATGGTCATCTTTCGTTTGCAGGAGAGTGCCTTTTATTTTATTGTCTTTTAGGTCAATAAGCTCTATCTTCTTCCCTACACTTTTCTCGTATTGTTGTTTAACCTTAAAAGGAGTATCAATTCCGGGTGAAGACACATTTAACTCAAAAACCAGGTTCTCATCTGCTTCAAGAAGTTTTTGCTCAAGAAGTTTTGATATTCTGGCGCACTCACCAATCGTTATCCCTTTTTTGTTATCCACAGAGACCTGTATCCTGTTGCTTGCCTGAATCCTGATATCAACAACAAAAAATTCAAAATCCAGTTCTCCGGAATCAAGTATCTGCTCTATTTGACGCTTAATATTCACTAATAATTTGTACAAAAATAGGGGACCTCTGTCCCCTACAATCAATCTTTCAGGCGGCAAAGATACATATTATCTGATAATTTTACAAATTTATTAAAATTGATATATTGAAACCTAATTATTGCACTCTGCTTCCTCTACTATATTATTGTTTGTTAATGTAATCGAAAATTGCATGGAATAATTTTTTTATCTGTATTTTTGCCCCTGTGAATTCTCTAAATAAAAGAAAAATAATTAACGACCCGGTTTATGGGTTTATAGATATTCCTTCAGACCTTATTTTTAACATCCTGGAACATCCTTATTTCCAGAGACTTTCCAGGATTAAACAGCTGGGGCTGACCTACTTTGTATATCCAGGTGCACAGCATTCAAGATTTCAGCATTGTCTGGGAGCTTTGCATTTGATGTGCTCATGCATCTCTGCATTAAGAGGGAAAGGGGTAGAGATAAGCAGCGAGGAAGCCCAGGCTGTATCAGCAGCGATTTTGTTACACGATATTGGTCACGGCCCTTTTTCACACGCCCTGGAAAAAAGTCTGATTGAAGGAATATCACATGAAGATCTGTCAGGGTTATTTATGGAGGAAATAAATCAGCAGTTTTCAGGTAAACTTGATCTTGCGATACAGATTTTTAATAATAAATACAAAAAGAAATTCCTTCATCAGCTGGTGGCCGGGCAACTGGATATGGACAGGCTGGATTACCTGAGACGCGATAGTTTTTTTACAGGAGTGAGTGAGGGAACTATTGGTTCTGACCGGATTATAAAAATGATGAATGTGGTTGACGATCAGCTTGTGATTGATGTAAAGGGGATTTACTCACTGGAAAAATTTCTCATTGCCCGAAGATTGATGTATTGGCAGGTTTATTTACACAAAACTGTACAATCAGCAGAGTTTCTCCTGGTGAAAACCCTGCAAAGAGCCAGGGAACTTGCCAGGCAAGGTGGGGAGGTTTATGGAACGCCTTCGTTAAAGTTCTTTTTATATAATAACATTAATTATTTTTCCGTTTTTAATGAAAATCCGGACTGGGAATCAAAGGAAATTATCGAAAAATTTGCAATGCTTGATGACAGTGATATCATTACATCAGCCAAAGTTTGGGCGGAAGGAGGAGACAAAGTATTACAATTGTTGAGCAGGAGGCTTATAAACCGGGATTTGTTTAAAGTGGAATTATCAGATAATCCGTTTTCTTCAAGTTTTCTGGCTTCTGTAAAGGAATGGGTGGCAAGTGCATATAATATTGAAAAAGAGCAAGCAGATTATTTCGCTTTCTCAGAAATGATCAGTAATTATGCGTTTGATCCTGATGACCATAATATGCAGATTCTCTTTAAAGATGGTAGCCTGCACAATATAACTCAGGTTTCAGACATTTTAAATTCACGTGTTTTATCAATGAAGGTGAAAAAATACTGTCTTTGTTATCCTAAAAAATATAAGAATATTAACTAATAATTTAAATAATTAAGAATGGAATTTACTGCTAAAGCTGTTGCAGAGTTTTTAAAAGGGGAAGTCGTTGGCGATCCTGAAATAAAGGTGAATAAGGTATCGAAAATTGAAGAAGGAACGGAGGGGTCTTTATGCTTTCTGTCGAATCCAAAATATGAAGAATACCTCTATACTTCGGAGGCATCCATTATAATAATAAACAAGGATTTTACTCCGGCTAAAAAGACGAATTGTACTCTGATAAGGGTTGAGGATTCCTATCAGGCAATTGCTGCCCTGTTGCAGTTACAGGAGTCTGTAAAGCCTGTAAAAATTGGAAAGCATCCGCAATCATGGATGGAAGAATCATCTGAAGCTGGGGATGAACTTTATCTTGGGGCTTTTGCATATGTAGGTGAAGATTGCAAACTTGGTAATAAGGTGAAAATCTATCCCCAGGTATTTGTCGGCGACAATGTTGAGATTGGAGACAATACGGTTATCTTTCCAGGAGCTAAGATTTATCCCGGTTGTAAAATTGGAAAAGACTGTATCATTCATGCGGGTGTAATTATTGGATCGGATGGATTTGGTTTCGCCCCTGATGCTGAAAATGATTACAAGAAAATTCCTCAGACCGGGAATGTTATTCTGGAAGATCGTGTGGAGGTTGGTTCCAACACAACCATTGACCGTGCCACCATGGGCTCAACGCTTATTAAGAAGGGAGTGAAACTTGACAACCTCATCCAGGTGGGGCATAATGTAACCATTGGTGAAAATACTGTTATGGCTGCACAAACGGCAATTGCAGGTTCGGTAAAGATTGGCAGGGATTGTATGTTTGGGGGACAGGTGGGAATTGCCGGTCATATTGAGATTGCCGATAAGGTTAAAATGGCTGCAAAATCAGGTGTTGCAAAAGATATTAAGAAAAAAGGTGCAGTCCTGATGGGTGGCCCTGCTTTTGACTTTATGGATTATCAGAAATCATACGTGTATTTTAAAAATCTTCCCAGGTTGGCCGATCGTATTACAAGATTGGAAAAAAGTATGAATAATCAGAAAAAAGAATAATCAGAAAATAAGGTAAATCTCTGTTTTGGCATCCTGATTTTGACTTTTTTTTGAGGTTTAATTACTCATTTACTGAATTTTTGTATCTTGCGCCCGTTTTAAAAACGGAATAAATTTTATGTCTCATAAACAAAGAACCATTAAAAAGCCGGTTTCTTTAACAGGCAGGGGGTTACATTCAGGAATTGACGTACAAATAAGCTTTAAACCCGCACCTGAGAATCATGGCTTTAAATTTATACGCACCGATATAGAAGGCTCACCCGTAATTAATGCATTAGCGGAAAATGTTGTTGATACATCCAGGGGAACAACCCTTGAGCAGAATGGAGTAAGAATAGCTACCATTGAACATGTTCTTGCGGCATTTTCAGGACTTGAGATTGATAATGCTTTAATTGAAGTGAAAGGACCGGAAGCTCCCATAATGGGGGGTAGTTCAAAAAGATTTGTAGATGCTATTCTGGAAGCGGGAATTCAGGAGCAAAACAAAGAAAGGGATTATTTTAGAATTACTGAGAAAATAGCTTTTTCAGATGAAGAAAATGGTGTTGACCTGATGGTTTATCCGGATGATCACCTGAGTTACAATGTGTTAATCGATTATAATTCTAAAATTCTTGGCAATCAGTATGCTATTTTAAATGAAGTGTCTGATTTTGCTGAGGAGGTTTCAGCCTGCCGCACCTTTGTTTTCTTTCATGAGTTGGAAACTCTTGCAAAACAGGGATTGATTAAAGGAGGTGACCTGGATAATGCTATAATAATTATGGATCGCGTTGTTGACCAGTCTGAAGTAGACAGGGTGGCAGATTTATTTAATAAACCACACATTAAGGTAAATTCCGAAGGAATATTGAATAATATTAAACTGAGGTATCCAAATGAACCAGCCCGCCATAAATTGCTTGATATCATGGGAGATATTGCTCTGGTTGGACAACCCATCATTGGGAAGGTCGTTGCTACCCGGCCGGGCCATCATGCAAATACAGAACTGGCAAAAAAGATAAGACAGGAGATTAAAAAGTTAAAACTGAAAAGTCAAATTCCGGTTTATGATCCAACACAGACTCCTGTATTAGACATACTTCAGATAAAAAAGATGCTTCCTCACCGGTATCCTTTTTTATTGGTAGATAAGATTATTCACCTGGATGAAACTTCTATAGTTGGTCTGAAGAACCTGACTTTTAATGAAACCTTTTTTCAGGGTCATTTCCCTGAAGAACCGGTTATGCCGGGAGTCCTTCAGATCGAGGCAATGGCGCAGGTAGGTGGAGTATTGGTACTTAATCAGGTAGAAGACCCTGAAAATTATTCAACATACTTTCTGAAGATTGATAAAGTGAAATTTAAGAGGAAAGTAATACCCGGTGATACAGTATTATTTAAATTATCAATGACCCAACCCATGCGGCGGAGTATTATTACCATGTTTGGGCAGGGGTTTGTAGGAGACAAACTTGTACTGGAGGGAGAAATAACAGCAAGTGTTGTAAGAAACAAAGTTTCGGAATGATACATAAATTAACAAGTATTCACCCCGATGCAAAGATTGGGAAAAATGTAACCATTGAAGCATTCAGTTCCATTTCAGGAAATGTGACAATTGGTGACGGAACATGGATTGGTCCGAATGTCAGTATCATGGATGGTGCCATAATCGGGAAGAACTGTCAGATCTTTCCTGGGGCAGTTATCTCAGCGATTCCTCAGGATATGAAATACAGAGGGGAAAAAACGACCGTTAGGATCGGGGATAATACCATAATAAGAGAATTTGTAACAATAAACAAGGGAACCAATGCAAAAAATGAAACAAGCATTGGCAACAATACCCTGATAATGGCATATGCTCACGTTGCCCATGATTGTAAAATTGGCAATAATTGTATTCTGGTCAATTATGTAGGCCTGGCCGGAGAGGTTGAAATTGATGATTATGCGATTTTGGCCGGGGGATCCCTGGTTCATCAGTTTGTAAGAATTGGAAAACATGTAATGATTGGTGGTGCTGCCAAGGTAAGAATTGATGTTCCTCCTTATATTAAAGCAGACAGAGACCCTTTGTCATATGTGGGTGTTAATTCGATAGGGTTGCGGCGTCGCGGTTTTTCAAATGAAAAGATCAATGAAATTCAGGATATATATCGTGAGTTGTACAGCAACAAACAAAATAACAGCAAAGCCCTCGAGCGAATTAAAAATAACTATGCCGAATCTGTTGAAAGAAATGATATTATTAGTTTTTTCAAAGCTTCAACCAGAGGGGTGATCCATAGTTCGGTTTAATAAACCCAGGTTATAGCAAAATTTCCGAATTCATACTTTCTATAATTTTAAAAGCTAACTTGAGTGCTTCGTAACCATCTTCAATGGATACTTCGGGTGTGGTATTATTTATGATTGCATCGTAAAAGCTGTGAAGCTCTTCAACCATAGCATTTACTGGTTTGACCTCAGGTTTTTCAAAAAAGATCTGCTTTTTCGGTTTCCCTTCTCCAAGATCCATAATCAATGCAAAAGGATCATCAACTTCTTTCCCGGTAATATCATCAACCTGAACAATCTCTGCTTTTTTCTCAAGAAAATCAATAGAAATATATGCATGAGGCTGGAAAAGACGTAATTTTCTCATCTGCTTCATACTGATCCTGCTGGATGTCATGTTAACCACACAACCGTTTTTAAACCGTACCCTTGAATTTGTAATATCCGGAGAATCACTGATGATATTCACACCACTCGTGTGGATTTCTGCTGGTTCAGATTGAATGATATTTAAAATAATATCAATATCATGTATTTGAAGATCAAGAACTACCGGAACATCTTTATTCCTCGGATGAAACTGTCCAAGCCGGTGCAATTCAATAAATTTTGGATCTTTTATCAGGTTTCTAATTGCAGTAAATGCAGGATTAAAGCGTTCAATATGACCTACCTGGATCTTAACCTGATGGATTTCGGCCAGTTCTTTTAATTTCAGTGCTTCTTCAAGTGTGGAAGTAACCGGTTTTTCAATAAATACGTGTTTCCCATTGAGGACAGCTTTTTCAGCAACTTCAAAATGTGATACCGTTGGAACAACCACATCAATTACATCAACCTGTTTTAGCAATGCATCATAGGAGGGAAACTGTGGAACACCAAATTCTTTTTCCACCTGATCGGAGGTGGCTTTATCAATATCATAAAATCCGGTAAGTTCGTATTTGCTATTGGTTAATGATCTTACATGATTCTTTCCAAAATGGCCAACCCCAACAATCCCTATTCTTAATTTCCGGTTCATTTCTATTTTTATTTTACTTTATTCAGAAAAAAATCGCGGTTAAAGTTAATATAAACTCCGTAAGAAAAGTCATTATGTGGCGTCTTTTCAATATTTGTATCTCCCAAAATGTCATAATAACTTTCAAATCTTCCTCCAATATATATCCCGTTTGCTATTTTATGATGCAAGTCGATTTTAAAGCTAAGTACTTTCCTTTCAGGGAAAACGACTTGATCATCAATGGTGGAAACAGAAGAAAAAAGAGGCTCGCCAAGGGGTGCAATGAAGTCATTTGCTTTCCAGTAGAAGAAGTACAGGTTAATGATTTTGGATTTTGTATAAATACCCGGGTAAAATCCGTTTCCCTGATTGAACGATTGATTTTTCTCATGTGACAGGTCTCTGTAAAAAGGGAAATATACAGTGGCTCCTACTTCTTTAAAAAATCCGGTAAAATGATAACTTACTCTGGTACCGGCAACCAGGTTCATAAGAGTAACAACCGGGAGATCAAGCGTATCTATCTGTCCGCCTTTATGAGTGGATAAAAATTGAACAGGAATTTCAACTTGTAATTTATGTTTTGGTTTGAGAAGTTTAAAATTCCCGGAAAAACCCATCGTAAATTGCTCTTGTTCGGAATAACTGTTTCGTAAAAGGTAGTTTTGCCAGTTCAAATACAGATCTGTACGAATTCTGTCTGTCTGGTAAAGAAATTGCAGCCCTGTTTCCGGCGGTTGTTCAATAATATTCTCAAACCTGAATAAAGGCTCAATAAATCCATGATTCAGGCTGCCGAACAGGTTTCCAAAGACAATTTGCAGACCTCTGAATGGCGAATACTGAAAACGAAACAGAGGAAGCACCCTGTTGAGTTTATCTGTTCCATAATAGTAAAGCAGGTGTATTCCTCCTTCAATTAGCGTATTAGAAGTGGGAAAATATTTCAGGGAGGTATTTAGCTGGGACCCAAAAATTGTAAAACCCGGTTCAATCAAATTAGAATATTCATTATTTTTAAAAATATTTTCATTTTGGATTTTAAAATAAAATTTTTGTTTTTTCTTCTTTGGGAAAGAACTTTTTTCCAGGAATGGCCTTTGATCCGGTTGAGCAAATGATACTCCGGAAATAATAAAGAAAAGTAAAAACAATATTTTTTGGTTCATTGATTTGGAATTTATTTTTCAAAAGTAGTGTATTTAAGCAAAACTTGATAAAATTGATTTACCTTTGTAAAAAGCTGGATTAATTGTGAAATATTACATTATTGCAGGCGAGGCGTCCGGAGATTTGCACGGATCAAACCTGATAAATGCTTTAAAGAAGGAAGATCGGGATGCTCAATTCAGAGTTTGGGGCGGGGATAAAATGCAGGCCGCTTCCGGGAATCTGGTGAAGCATTATAAAGAACATGCTTTTATGGGGATTGTTCCTGTGATAAGGAATTATTCTATTATCCGGAACAATTTCAAACTTGCTGAAAAAGATATTGCTGAATATGCTCCGGATGCATTAATACTGATTGACTTTTCCGGTTTTAATCTGCGCATTGCAAAAAGGGTAAAGCCCCTGGGTTTTTCAATTTTTTATTACATTTCTCCACAGGTGTGGGCCTGGCGTCAACACAGGGTTTATAAGATCAGGGAACTAATTGACAGGATGTTTACCATTCTTCCTTTTGAAAAGGCTTTTTATAAAAAATATAATTACAATGTTGAGTATGTTGGCCATCCGTTGCTGGATTCCATAGCTGAATTCAAGAAAGGATTTACAATGGAAAAACAGGAATTCCTTGAAAAGAATAAGTTGTCCGGGAAGCCTGTTATTGCTATACTCCCCGGTAGCAGGAAGCAGGAACTTCAGGCACAGCTTCCCATTATGGTTGAGACATCCCGCAATTTTCCGGATCATCAGTTTGTTGTTGCAGGAATGAGCTCACTGAATCGGGAAATATACACAGGCTGTTTTAAGGATTTTGATGTAAAAATGGTTTTTGACCAAACCTATGCGCTTTTATCCTTTGCTGAGGCAGCATTGGTAACAAGCGGAACGGCAACTCTGGAAACAGCGTTGTTTAAAGTTCCGGAAGTAGTTTGCTACCGGGCAGGCTACTTTTCCTATTTTCTGGTAAAGGCACTGATAAAAATAAAGTTTATTTCTGTTGTCAATCTGATCATGGATAAACCGGTAGTTAAGGAATTAATACAAAATGAACTGTCAGTTCAAAACGTAAATAAGGAATTGAATAAGTTGTTAAATGACACTTCCTACCGGGAACAGATGCTTCAGAATTATACCAAACTGGAAAAAATGCTGGGTGGAGAGGGTGCTTCTTTACGTGCAGCACAGGGAATGGTTAAGTTTTTGGATCAGAACTCTAATCAGACCTGAGCTTTTTAGTCAGGGAGCCTGATACAGAGTAATAAACAATGGATAACCATGGGCGCAACCCATGGATAAACAAAGAATACAAAAAGAATCCCGAAACGAGTTCAACTCTTGATTTGTTTTAATAATGAATAGGGACTTTAAGAAAATACTAATTTTCCTTCTTTTAATTTTGCTGAAATCCCTTGTTTATGCACAGGATTCATTAAAAGTAGTGGCACTAAATCATGCCATATTTCAATATGGAGGACTGGTACGTGCGGATACTACCAAAAAGTATATTTATCTCACATTTACCGGTGGTGAATTCAATGATGGCGGAAAATGGATAGAAAATGTTTTGAAAAGGAAGGAAGTCCCTGCAAATTTTTTCTTTACAGGCGATTTTTATCGTTTTCCAGGAAATAAGCAGCTGATAAAAAAGCTGAAAAAACAGGGGCATTATCTGGGGCCGCATTCGGATAAACATTTGCTTTATGTTTCATGGGAAAACCGCGATTCTCTTTTAGTAAGCAGGGAGGAATTCATAAATGATCTTATAAATAATTTCAGGGTGATGAATTCTTTTGGTATTTCCAGAAAAAAGTCTCCATTTTTCATGCCTCCGTACGAATGGTATAATCAGGTAATTAGCAGCTGGGCGGCTGATTCAGGGCTTATTCTAGTAAATTATACACCGGGAACCAGGTCAAATGCAGATTATACAACTCCTGATATGGGTGACCGGTATGTGAGCAGCGATCAAATCCACCGGAACATTCTCAAATATGAAAAAAACTCTTCCAATGGTTTGAACGGATCTATTTTATTGCTCCACATTGGAACTGCCCCTGAACGTACTGATAAGTTTTATTTTAAACTTGAAGATTTACTTACTGAATTGAAAGAGAGAGGATATCAATTTAAAAAATTAACTGAATTACTGAATAAATAACATGATCTCCGGAAAATTTATTTTTCTTTTAACGGTTTTCCTTGCTTTCTCACAGATTGCTAATTCAGGTTCTGTGGAATCATCAGGGGAAATTTATATCAGGATCAATCAGGTAGGTTATTTGCCAAATGATACTAAAATTGCCATTGTATTTTCACATAAACCGGTGAAGGAAAATTTCTTTTTATTTTCAAAAGACAATAAATCTTCTGTTGCTACCTTAAAAGCAAAGCTTGTAAAATCAAATTCATGGGGTACATTTGGTTATTATTATGAAGTAGATTTCACGCATATAAAAATGCCGGGAAATTATTATCTCCGGGAAAAAAAATCTAACAGCAAGTCCCAGCCATTCCGGATTTCAACAGAAGTTTATCAAAATCAAACGAAAAAGCTTCTGGGTTTTATGCGTCAGCAACGGTGTGGGTACAATCCTTTTTTAGATGTGGTTTGTCATAAAAAGGACGGCAGATCCATGTATGGTCCTATGCCGGATTCTACCTATACAGATGCAAGTGGTGGCTGGCATGATGCTGGTGATCAACTAAAATATTTGATAACAGGCAGTTATGCCACCGCTCATATGCTTATGGCATTTGAGTTATTCCCAAACATTTTTGCTGATGAAACAAATGCATTGGGTCAGCCAGTCCCAAATGGTATTCCTGATGTGCTGGATGAGGCGAAATGGGGCCTGGACTGGATACATAAGCTTCACCCTACACCTTCTAAGCTTATACATCAGGTAGGTGATGACCGGGATCATGTGGGATGGAAATTGCCTGACAATGACCCTTCTGATTATGGATGGGGGCCCAATAGTTACCGGGTAGCTTATTTTGCAACAGGTAAACCACAGGGGCTTAATAAATATAAAAGTAAGGCCACCGGATTTGCAAATTTAGCGGGCAGGTCTGCTGCTGCCATGGCTTTGGCTGCCCGTATTTGGGAAGAATATATGAAAGATACAGTATATGCTAAAGAATGTCTTCGTTCTG
Source organism: Bacteroidales bacterium (assembly GCA_024763075.1). Lineage (GTDB taxonomy): Bacteria > Bacteroidota > Bacteroidia > Bacteroidales > VadinHA17 > JANTGF01. The sequence goes on from JANTGF010000003.1 coordinate 36,332, forward strand.
CTCAGACTCTTTATCAGTTAGGCAAAGAGAATGAAGGTTATCAGCAAGGGAATTCTTATGGCGCTCCATATCGCTACAATGAAGAAACATGGGCGGATGATATGGAATGGGGAGCAGCTGAACTCTATCGTATAACAGGAGATGCATCCTATCTTGAAGATGCTATGAAATATGCAAAAATGGCGAATACAATATCCTGGATGAATCGTGACACTGCCAGTCATTATCAATACTATCCGTTTGTTAATCTGGGTCATTTTGCATTGTTTGACTTGGTTGACGAAAAATTCCAGGACACTTTGATCAGGTATTATCAGGAGGGGATTAAATATACTTTTAATAAGGCTAAAACCAATTCATATAAAATTGGAATCCCGTTTATCTGGTGTTCAAATAATTTGCTTACCAGCCTGATCACACAGGTAATCCTATATGAGAAAATGACTTCTGACACACGGTATCATCAATTTTTAATAGAACAACGGGACTGGCTTTTTGGTAGAAATCCCTGGGCTACTTCCATGTTTACAGGTATTCCTTCCGGAGGTGAGTATCCGGTGGATGTGCATACCAGTATCCGTGCGCTGAAAAATAAAGAAGTCCCTGGCGGTTTGGTTGATGGCCCGGTGTTTACTTCGATTTTCAACTCTCTCAAAGGATTAACTCTTATCAATTCCGATGAATTTGCGGAAGTCCAGAACAGGTATGTTGTGTACCACGATGATATAGGGGATTATTCAACAAATGAACCAACCATGGATGGTACGGCAGGAGCTATCCTGATGATGGCCTACTGGGAGTCATTTTCCAGGTAACGGATTTTTTTCTTTAAATTTTTCTCCATAATTTTTACAAAGGAAATGGCAAAGGTAGAGTTCATCCTTCAACCTTCACTTTAACCGTTCACTTTTGTTTGTTCGACGGAAAGCATTCCGTCGCTACGATAAGATTAATAATAATTTATGGTTCAACGATTATCCTTCATCATTTCGTGGATCTTGTCCCGAAAACCTGCAAATTTAAGCACCCTGAGCTGGGTTGAAGGGTAATTCCAACTGTTTTCAGGATCTCTTGATTCTTGATTCTTGGATCTTGTGACCGTTGACTCGTTGACTCGTCCTGATTTTTGTTTATTGATCCCTGTTCAACCTTCAAGTTACTCGCACCCACAGGCCACCTCTTAAAAGCTGCTTAGTGAGGTTTTCCCTCCTTTGTCGCTCAAACGTTCAACCTTCAACCTTTGATTGTCCTTCTATTGGTGTTTCCAGCCCTGAGCCTTTAAACTTATGCTGTTGCCCTCAGGGGTTACAAGCTGATTACCCGCTTTTCTGTCTGTTATTTGACCAATAACATAGATGTCTTTCAACTCACTGACCTTTTCAATGTCTTTTTTGTTCACGGTGAACAGCAATTCATAATCTTCTCCACCGTTTAATGCAGCTGTTAGCGGATCCATGTTAAATTCCTCAGCCGTTTTTATGGTTTCCTCAACCAGGGGGATTTTTTCACTATTGATTTTACATCCGCACCCTGAGTTTTTTGTAATATGCATAATATCTGAAGATAATCCATCTGAAATATCTATCATAGAAGTAGGTAAAATTGAGTTTTCACTAAGGCGTTCAACAATATCTTTTCGGGCTTCCGGTTTTAATTGTCTGCCAATAATGTATTCATAACCACCCAGCTGAGGTTTAATGTTATAATCTTCTTCAAATATTTTTCTTTCACGCTCCAGGAGCTGAAGTCCAAGGTAGGCTCCGCCCAGGTTCCCGGAAACACAGATAATATCCCCTTTCTTTGCATTGTTTCGGTAAACTATTTTCTCCTTTTGTGCTTCTCCCAGTGCAGTGATGCTAATAGCCATGCCGGTTAAGGATGACGAAGTATCTCCGCCAACCAGATCCACCCCATATGTTTCACAAGCCAGATGAATCCCCTCATACAGGGCATCAATATCTTCAAGATGGAACCTGGATGAAATGCCAAGTGAAACGGTAATTTGTTTGGGTTGTCCGTTCATTGCATAAATATCTGAAAGATTTACAACTACCGATTTATATCCGAGATGCTTTAACGGGGTGTAAACCAGGTTAAAATGTATTCCTTCAAGCAGTAGATCAGTGGTAACAAGCACTTCTTTTTCAGGGTAGCTAAGCACAGCAGCATCATCCCCCACACCGGTTCTTGTACCCGTGTTCACATGTTTTATCTTTTGTGTAAGATGCTCAATCAAACCGAATTCCCCGAGGGTTGAAATATCTGTTTTATTTGTACTTTTCTTGTCCATATAAATAGAGTTTAAATAATCGTCATTTTATAAATTCCTTGTACACTCTGATTAAAAAATGTGTATCTTTGTGCTTATTTAGATTAAATTCTAATAGTGAGTGATGAAAGAGAAGATTTCATCCAGGATGTAAAAGTATGGAAAAAGATCAAGATAAAATATTAAATGATGTAACACAGAGTGATTACAAGTATGGATTTATCACTGATGTGGAAACAGATTATATTGCTAAAGGCCTGAACGAGGATGTTATACGATTGATTTCATCTAAAAAAAACGAACCAGAATTTTTACTGGAATATCGTTTAAAAGCATACAGGCACTGGAAAAAAATGAAAATGCCAAAGTGGGCTCATTTGAAGATTCCTGAAATTGACTATCAGGAAATCATTTATTATGCAGCTCCAAAACAAAGGCCCGTATTAAATAGCCTGGATGAGGTGGATCCTGAATTAAAAAAAACATTTGATAAACTTGGGATTCCTCTTGAGGAGCAAAAAAGACTTACCGGCGTTGCTGTAGATGCTGTAATGGATAGTGTTTCTGTAAAAACAACTTTCAGGGAAACGCTGGCTGAACTTGGAATTATATTTTGTTCTTTCGGAGAGGCTGTACAGGAATACCCGGATCTGATTAAGCAATACATGGGGAAAGTGGTACCTTATACAGATAATTATTTTGCTGCGCTCAATTCGGCTGTTTTCAGCGATGGTTCTTTTTGTTACATTCCCAAAGGAGTACGCTGCCCGATGGAGCTGTCCACATATTTCAGAATCAATGCTGCGAATACAGGACAATTTGAGAGAACCTTGTTAATAGCCGACGAAGGTGCTTATGTTAGTTATCTGGAGGGATGTACAGCTCCCCAAAGAGATGAAAATCAATTACATGCTGCAATTGTAGAGATCATCGCCATGGATGATGCAGAAGTGAAGTATTCAACAGTACAAAACTGGTATCCCGGAGATAAGGACGGGAAAGGCGGAATATTTAATTTTGTTACGAAAAGGGGTCTTTGTAAAGGGGATCATTCAAAAATTTCATGGACGCAGGTGGAAACGGGATCGGCAATTACGTGGAAGTATCCGGGCTGTATTCTGAAAGGGGATAACTCAGTTGGAGAGTTTTACTCAGTAGCGGTAACGAATAATCACCAACAGGCAGATACTGGTTCAAAAATGATCCACATTGGTAAAAATACAAAAAGTACTATCGTTTCAAAAGGTATCTCGGCTGGCAAAAGCCAGAACAGCTACCGGGGACTGGTAAAAGTGCTGAAAAATGCAGAAGGTGCCAGGAATTTTTCGCAATGCGATTCATTACTTATGGGTGATCAGTGTGGTGCACATACCTTTCCTTATATGGAGGTGGATAACAACAGTGCTATTGTGGAGCATGAAGCAACTACCTCAAAAATTGGGGAAGATCAGATTTTTTATTGCAATCAGAGAGGGATTTCTACCGAAGATGCGATTGGGTTAATTGTAAATGGTTATGCAAAAGAGGTTTTAAATCAACTGCCTATGGAATTTGCAGTGGAGGCTCAGAAATTATTGGAAATTAGTCTGGAAGGAAGTGTAGGATAATAAAAAAATTTAAGAATAGAATAAAATGCTTGTTATAAATAATTTACACGCTGAAATAAACGGCAAGGAAATATTAAAAGGGATCAGCCTGAAGGTGAATCCGGGAGAGGTACATGCCATTATGGGACCCAATGGATCGGGGAAAAGTACACTGGCATCGGTGCTTGCAGGTAGGGAACTGGTAATGGTTACTGCCGGTGAGGTTCTTTGGGAGGGAAAGAATTTGCTGGATCTTTCTCCTGAAGAAAGGTCACATGAAGGAATTTTTCTGGGATTTCAGTATCCGGTTGAAATACCCGGGGTGAGTATGGTTAATTTTATGAAAACAGCCATTAATGAGTCCCGAAAAGCCAAGGGGATGGAACCACTTTCTCCATCAGACTTTTTGAAACTAATGCGGGAAAAGAAAAATCTGGTGGAAATAGAATCCGGACTAACCAGCCGCTCGGTAAATGAAGGTTTTTCCGGGGGGGAGAAAAAGAAAAATGAGATTTTTCAGATGGCTATGCTGGAGCCAAAACTTGCGGTCCTGGATGAAACGGATTCCGGTTTGGATATTGATGCCCTCAGGGTGGTTGCCAATGGTGTGAACAAGTTGAAAACCCCGCAGAATTCAAGTATTGTCATTACACACTATCAGCGCTTACTGGATTTTATTATACCTGATTTTGTACACGTTCTTTATAAGGGTAAAATCGTAAAATCCAGTGGGAAAGAACTTGCCCTGGAATTGGAAGAGAAAGGTTATGACTGGATTAAAAAGGAATTGGAACAGGCTTGAAACTTGGGTTGATGAAAGAATTATCTATATACGAAGAACAGAACCTCAATTTTAGTCATCTGACAGATCATATGGAGAAACTGAATGATCCCTTGCCCCGGTTCTTTCGGGAGGCGAGAGAAAAAGCAGCTGTTTCATTTGGTGAAAAGGGTTTACCGGATAAAAAAGATGAGGATTACAGGAATTTTCCAATAAATAATCTTTTTGAAAAGGATTTCAAATATCGGTTTTTTAAGGAGATTGTACATTTTGATATAAATCATATTTTTAAATGCGATATACCAAATCTGGATACACATGTGATCATTTTACTGAATGGTTTTTATCATGGGGGAGATGATCAACTGACTGAATTACAGGATGGAATCAAATTCGGGAGCTTGCTTGCAGCCACAAAAGAACTGCCGGAGGTAGTTGAAAAACATTTTTCTAAATATTCCGGATTTGGCAGGGATGGCTTTGTTGATCTGAATACTTCGCTTGCAAGAGATGGTGTTTTTATTTATGTACCGGAAAATTCAGTCCTGGAAAAACCGGTTCAGATTGTAAACCTGATATTTTCCAATAAGGAATTATTCATTCAACCGCGTAATCTTATCGTGTTGGAAAGGAATTCCACATTTCGTCTTGTGGTATGTGATCATGCTTTAACTACTAATCATTCATTGGGAAATTCAGTAACGGAAAGTTATATTGCGAAAAATGCAAAGTATGACTTTACCCTGCTTCAGAATGAACATAACAATGCTTCGTTGATCAATCATCATTTTATTTATCAGGAGGAAAACAGCAGGGTGGAAACAAATACCATTTCATTGCATAGTGGCCTGATAAGAAATAATCATTTTGTAACACTGGACGGTGAACGTGCTGAAAATATTGCCAATGGGCTTTATCTTATGGATAAGAATCAGTATGCTGATAATCATGTCTTTATAGATCATGCTAAGCCAAATTGCAGAAGTGATCAGCTTTATAAAGGAGTGATGGATGATCAGGCAAGGGGTGTTTTTAGCGGAAGAATCCTGGTTAGAAAAGACTCACAGTCCACGGAAGCCTATCAGAGGAACAATAACATCTTGCTTACCGATGAAGCACGTATGAATTCGAAACCTCAACTGGAAATTTATGCCGATGATGTGAAATGTTCTCATGGAGCTACGGTGGGTCAGATTGATGAAGAAGCAATGTTTTATCTGAGGTCGAGGGGCATCTCTGAAAATGAGGCCAGGTTAATGATGATGTATGGTTTTACACACGATGTGATAAAAAATATACATGTAGACTCCCTGAGGGGGAGAATTGAAGAACTTGTATATAAGCGTTTACAGGGGGAACTGGCAAAATGTGAGAATTGTGGATTTGTTAATGTATAGAATTGTAATGCTGAAAGTCCTAAGAAGAAGTTGAAATATTATTCTATAGTCCTTAGCTTCTGAACTTGGATTTGTTTATTTTAAAATTTTAGTCACTTCTACATGCTTAATATTCAAACAATTAGAGAAGATTTCCCCGTTTTAAGCCAAAAGGTTTACAATAAACCATTGATTTATTTTGATAATGGTGCAACCAGTCAGAAACCGGAGATTGTTATTCATAAACTGCGGGAACTTTATGCTGAACAAAACAGCAGCATTCACAGGGGGGTGCATTATCTGAGTTCAAAAATGACAGAGAGGTATGAAGCGGCCAGGGAAACAGTAAGAGAATTTATTCATGCCGGTAAAGTTGAGGAAATAGTTTTTACAGCCGGGACTACAGCTTCGATAAATCTGGTAGCTTTTTCTTTTGGTGAAGCTTTTATTCATCCGGGGGATGAAATCCTGGTTACGGAGCTGGAACATCATTCAAATATCGTACCCTGGCAATTGCTCGCGGAAAGGAAAGGTGCAAGCCTGAAAGTACTCCCCATAAATGAGAAGGGTGAATTGAAACTGGAGATGCTGGATGAGTTGCTTACTGAGAAAGTGAAAATATTAGCAATCACCCAGGTTTCAAATGCAATAGGAACGATAAATCCGGTAAAGGAGATAATACAGAAAGCACATGATAAAGATATTCCGGTTTTGCTGGATGGGGCTCAGGGGGTTCAACATGGTGAGTTAGATGTTCAGGAGCTGGAATGTGATTTTTATGCTTTCTCGGGACATAAGGTTTTCGGGCCAAATGGTACAGGGGTCCTTTACGGGAAGGAAAAGTGGCTGGAGTCTATGCCTCCCTGTCAGGGTGGTGGGGATATGATTGCAAATGTGAGTTTTGAAAAAACCACCTGGGCTGATCTGCCCTTGAAGTTTGAGGCGGGTACTTCCAATTACCCCGCTGCAATTGCCCTGGCTGAGGCGTTGAATTATGTTACCTCCGTGGGGAGGGATAATATTGTGACTTATGAAAAGGAATTACTGGGATATCTTTCGAAAAGTCTGCAAATGATAGAGGGTTTGAAAATTTACGGGACTTCACAGGATAAAATAAGTACCATATCCTTTCTGATAAACGGAATACATCATCAGGATACCGGGATGATTCTTGATAAACTGGGTATTGCGGTCAGAGTGGGGAATCATTGTGCCCAGCCTTTAATGAAAAGTTTAGGAATTGAAGGAACGGTAAGGGCTTCTTTATGCTTTTATAATACAAAAGAAGAAATTGATCAGCTGTGTAATGGACTGGAAAAGGTAAAACAAATGTTTGGATAGTATTTATAACGGATAGTTATTCAGGCTTATATGCTAAAAGAGAATAAGAGTAAAGAACAAAAGTATTTGAAGATGACCATAAATGAAGTACAGGATGAAATCATAGAAGAGTTTCAGGCTTTTGATGACTGGATGGACCGGTATAATTACCTGATTGAGTTGAGTAAAGATCTGAAACCCTATGATCCGGAGAATAGAACGAAGGATAATTTGATTGAAGGATGTCAGTCCAAAGTCTGGCTCCATGCAGAACCGGAAGGAGAAATCATCCACTTTACTGCGGATAGTGATGCCATCATTACAAAAGGCATTGTAGCTTTGTTAATTCGTGTATTGTCGGGAAGAAAAGCAGAAGAAATTAAAGATGCGGATCTGTATTTTATTGAAAAAATCGGGCTGAAAGATAATTTAAGCCCGACAAGAGCAAACGGATTGCTGGCGATGCTGAGGCAAATGAAATTATATGGCCTCGCATATTATGCAAAACAACAAAAAAATTGAATGCTATGAAAAAGGAAGATAATCACTTTACATTGGAGGCCAGGATCGTAGATGCCCTGAAGAATGTATATGATCCTGAAATTCCTGTTAATATTTATGACTTGGGCCTGATTTATGAAATTCTGGTAGATGATGATCAAACGGTTCATGTTACCATGACATTAACAGCACCCAATTGCCCCATGGCAGATGATATGCTTGCCGATGTGGATCAGAAAATAAGAGGTGTGGAAGGTGTCAAAGACCTGGATTTAAAACTAACCTTTGATCCGCCCTGGGACAAAAGCATGCTTACGGAAGAAGCTGCACTTGCTTTGGGTCTTCTTTAGTTCCGGAAACTATCTGACTGGGATAAAAAACTTATAAATCCTGCCAGTATTTCAACAGTGGGTTGCAATAATTTGTCGTCCAGTACCAGATCACCACTATGCAAAACACCTGATCCCTTTCCACCGGCAGAAAGATAAAGTCCAGGGACTTTTTGTGAAAAAAAAGCAAAATCATCAGCACCCATCGAGGGTTTTTCATGGGTAAGAAGATTGGCTTCCAGTCCGGCCATTTTCATGAAATGCCGGAACTCATCATACAGAAGAGGATCATTGATGGTTGCGGGGCAGTTGGTTGGAAACAGAAGGTTTATATGAATTCCGTAGAGCCTGGCAAAATCCTTTGAAAACTTCCGAATGCTGTTTAATGTTTGTTCCAGGATTTCATTATTGAGTGTTCTGAGTGTCCCTCTCAAATGTATTTTCTCAGGGATGATATTATGCCTTGACCCGCCATGAACGGACCCAAAAGCCAATGCGAGTGTTTCCTGTACATTTGTTATCTGCTTAATAAAAGCTGTAAGCTGAACTATATACTGACTGCTGATTGGTATCAGATCATCAGTAAGAAAAGGCCGGGAAGTATGTCCGCCTCTGCCCGTAATTTCTATACTTATAGATGTAGATGAAGCCTGTACAGCTCCTTTCCTCATCAGGATCTTTCCCGGGGGAACAGTGGGGTCAACATGGGTTGTCAATACGTATTTCACCTCGTCCCAGATTTTTTCCAGGATTACTTTTTCTGCCCCGCCAGGGGCCGCTTCTTCTGCAGGCTGAAAAATAAGCCGGAGCGTTCCTTTAAGTTGCGCTCTGTTTTCAGAGAAGTACTTCAGCAAGCCCAGCCCGATGCTTGTATGGTAATCATGTCCGCAGGCATGCATCACCCCCGGGTATTGCGACAAAACCCTGTGTTCAGAATTTTCCTGAACAGGCAGGGCATCAATATCCGAGCGGAAAGCAATTACCGGACCGCTGCCCAAGTCGCAGTATCCACCCGTGTCAATATTTTCAAAATGCTTGAGCTCAAGTCCCCAGGTCTTTAAAGTTTCCTCAATAAAACGGGTGGTCTCAAACTCCTGCCAGGAGAGTTCAGGAAACTCATGCAGATGTTGCCGTATATCCAATAATTCTTGCCAGATTGTATTTTTTGTTTTCACCAGTAATAAGACTTTTCTAAAAATGATATTTTCATTTTTGGGTTTATTTGTATTTTTTTAGAACTACTTCCAATGAAACTGATCGGATTTTTCCTGATTCATAAGCATCAACTCGATCTTCAACCTCCTTTGCCCATAATTTGTCAAATTCTTTATCAGGGCCACCAAAGCTGGAAAGTAATTTGAAAATTATTTAGTGCAATTTACCATATTAAAGTTGATTTTTCAAATATATGTGGTTAGGAGAATAAGGCTTCTTTGAAAATGTTGTTTGGTTTATGATATGAGAATTACCAGATGCAAACGCTAATTCTCCTGAGTAATTTTCCAAATTCCGTTTGGACCTTTTTCTAATTTATAAAAGGAAACATTTTTATTTATTATTACCTTATATTTGATCAGCTTTTCGGATTCCTTAAAAACTTTAATCTCTACATTTTTAATATCAATATTCTGGTCTGTTAGTTTATATTTTAAGATTGTATAAGTTTCATCAGAAGAATTTTCTGCTGGCGAAAATGTTTCATATTTCTCTCCGACAATATTTTCGTACATATTTAGTACCAACTTCTTCCCGTTTCCAGAAAAAATAGCAAAGGCCAGAATAATAAGTACAACAGCATTAATTATTATGAACTTAACATTTTTAAACTAATCGATGAATGGAGTTAATTTTTTATTTATTTCTTCCGGTTTTTCTTATTCCATGGAGTTATCTGATTAGTTTTGTAAACAATTTAGTATATTAGCTTTGGAAATATAAATGAAAAAGAAGTTAATGCGCCTAGCTGATTTCGGAAACAGGAGGTAAATTTTACTCCAAAAGCCACTCCTCTGCCAGCTTATAGTCTGAAAAAATTTTAAAAAAAGCCCCCCTGTTTACAGCTACAGTCTCTCCAAAATAGTTTATGTTACTCTTTTTCCCTACAACTGCCAGTTTTATCTTATACCCGGTTTGTTTTGCAATCTCCTTACCTATATAAAAACGCTCCATTTCTGTTTTGAATATATCCCTGGCCCTTGTTGTGTCACATATAGCCTTGAAAATCTGCCTGTTATGACATTCAGTTTTTATTATAGAAAACAGGTGTTGAAAATACTTAAATTCATAATCCCCTGATACTTCAAACAGGATATATCTACTTTTATCAATGATTTTATGTTTCATAACCCTTTTCTCTGATAACTACAAAGTTAAGCAATGATCAAGAATAAATAGTATTTTTTATATGATAATTAAAAGTCAGCCCATTTGAGTTAAATATCGGTTCCAGTACCGGTTTTTTATTGAAAAAATTACCTTTGTATCTGCAGATATCCGGAGGAATGAACCAATTTAAAGTAAATAGTAGCAGAATAAGGGAAAAAGCCTTAGAACTGGGTTTTGATGCCTGTGGCATTTCAAGAGCCGAATTTATGGAGGATGATGCGCAAAGGTTACAAAAATGGCTGGAAAGAGGAATGCAGGGAGAGATGAGCTATATGGCCAATTATTTTGATAAGAGAGCGGATCCCCGGAAACTTGTTCCGGGAGCAAAATCCGTGATATCTGTTATTCTGAATTACTATCCGGGTGAAAAGCAGCAGGCTTCCGATGCACCTGTCATCTCAAAGTATGCCTATGGTGAGGATTATCATTTTGTGATGAAAAGGATGTTGAAAAAACTATTGGAATTTGTAAGGGAAAACTTCGGCCAGGTAGAAGGGCGGGTTTTTGTGGATTCTGCTCCGGTACTTGAAAGAGCGTGGGCTGTGAAGGCTGGTCTTGGCTGGGTTGGTAAGAATGGTATGCTGATTTCAAAAAAATATGGTTCTTTTGTGTTCCTTGGGGAACTGATTATTGATATGGAACTGGAATATGATAAAAGCGAAATGAAAGACCATTGTGGTTCATGTAGTGCCTGTTTGGATGCTTGTCCTACAAAAGCAATTATGCCAGGTAGGGTGGTGGACGGGAGTTTATGTATTTCATATTTTACCATTGAAAAAAAGGGAGAAATCCCTGTTGAAATGAAAGACCGTTTTGAAAACCGGTTATTTGGTTGCGATATTTGTCAGGATGTTTGTCCATGGAACAAAAAAGCGAAGCCACATAATGTACGGGAATTCAATCCGGCCCGGGAATGGCTGAGAATGACTGATTCAGATTGGAAGAATTTGAAGGAAATAGATTTTAACCGGATATTTAAAAACTCAGCTTTAAAAAGGACAAAATATAAAGGTTTGATGAGGAATCTGGAGTTTTTGCAATAACACTTTATCCGGTGCGTTTTTTTTAATAATATATTCTGCGTGGTTAACTTTTCTTTTGATATATTAACTGTATTCCTTGTTGCAATTACCGGGATGTGGAAAGCAATTCCTCTGGGTTTCATATTAAAGGTTTCCCCTTTGTACATTTTTTTGATGACTGCTACCGGGTCTGTCCTCGGCGTGTTGATCCTGTTCTTTTTTGGCACAAAAATCCGGAGGTTTATTTTAAACAGACAATTAAAAGATACTCAGTCAAAAAAAAGAAAAAGGGCTTTAGAGATAATGAACAAATATGGTTTGATTGGCCTTGGTTTTTTCGGAACTTTGATATTTGGTCCGCCTATGACAATTGTTCTGGGGATGTCTCTGATACAAAGACAAAAACAATTTTTATACTGGACCCTTGCAGGAACAGTTGTCTGGAGTCTTGTATTAACAATTATGGGAACATTAAGCATTGATATTATAAGCAGGTTTGCCTAAAGATGACCACTTTTAGGTTTTGTATGCTTTTAGCCTGAACTATTGCTTAAGGTAACTACAATCTCCCTGTTTTTTCTCGGCCCGTCAAATTCACAGACAAAAATATTCTGCCAGGTGGAAAGACCCAACTTCCCATCAATAACCGGAATGGTTTCAGAAGGCCCGACAAGCCCGGCTTTCAAATGTGCATCGCCGTTATTATCCTGTCTGTCGTGTTCCCAAACACCTGAAGGAATGAGCTTTTTGAGTAAGTGGATCACGTCATTCTGAACAGACTGGTCCCAGTTTTCCTGTATCATAACAGCAGCGGTGGCCCCCCGTACATAAACATTCACCGTACCTTCTTTTACCCCGCTTCTTACAACCATTGCATTTACCTCAGCGGTAATATCAAATAAACCGTTATGTTTTGGTGTCCTGATTTGTATTACTTCCTGCATTTCTTTAACTTTAAATCGTTTTTCAAATTTAAGAAATTCCCTGAAAACCAACAGATGATGCACTGAAAATTGGGGTACTTTTAATGAAACAAGAAGGTTTTGAAATAAAAGGTTCCGGTGAACGGACTTTGTATGCACAATTATGGGCACCTGATGAGGTTTCAAATGGGGTGATTTGCCTGATTCATGGAATAGGAGAACATGTTAACAGATATCATTACTGGGCAGAAAGGGCTGTTTCAGAGGGTTTTGTTTTTATGGGTTTTGATTTGTGTTGCTCAGGCAGGTCGGAAGGGAAAAGGGGATTAATGCCATCCTTTGATTCTGTACTGGATGATATTGAATTGTTAATAAAGCAGGCGAAGCACAGATTCCCGGATATTCCGGTATTTCTTTATGGTCACAGCATGGGGGGAACGCTGGTTTTGAACTATGCCATCAAAAGGGATGCTAAGATTAATGGCTTGTTTGTGACATCTCCCTGGTTACTACTGAAAAATAAGCCTTCCGGTTTTATGGTTTCACTGGTTCGGATGCTTTCGGGTGTTTTTCCAAACCTTACGATTGATACAGGATCATCATCCGGGGTGGAACGCCTTTCAAGGGATATGGATGTTGTGGAAAATTACAAAAATGATCCCCTGGTACATAGTAAGATCTCATTAAAAATGATAATATCACTGCTTGATGCTGCTTCATTCGCCCTTGATAATGCTTCAAAATTGAAATTGCCGGTATTGTTAATGCATGGGAGTAGTGACCAGATTACAGATCCGGAAGGCAGCCGGCTTTTTGCAGAATCAAATGAAGAAAAATGCACTTTAAAGATATGGGAAGGTCTATACCATGAAATGTATAATGAACCTGAAAAAGAAGAGGTATTCAATTATCTGATGAACTGGATTAATAAATTTCTTTAATAAAATGGGTATGGATCAGTTCAGAACAGAACTAATATTAAAGGATTTTCCTTTTCAAATCTCACACAGGGATGCTTCGCTGTTTATTGGCTCCTGCTTTACCGATCATATTGGTTCCAAAATGCAAAATGCAGGATTCAGGACAGAACTAAACCCTTTTGGAGTGGTTTATAACCCTTCCTCCGTTAAGAAAAGCCTGGAGATCCTCATTGAAAACAGAGATTTTACAGGGGAAGACCTTCATTTTTTTAATGATCGCTGGTTTAGTTTTTATCATCATTCTTCTTTTTCAAGTCAGGACAAAAAAGCCTGTCTGCATGATATTAACTCCGGGATTTCCAGGGCTTCCGGTTTCCTGAAGGATGCATCTTTTTTGTTTATTACATTTGGCACGGCCAGGGTGTATAAGCACAAAGAATCCGGAGAGGTGGTTTCAAACTGTCATAAACTACCTGCGGCAACTTTTTCCCGTGAACTTTTGAGTGTGGAAGAAATTGTAAAGGACTATGATGAATTTTTCATCCGGTTAAAACAATTTAATCCAAATCTTAAGATAATTTTTACGGTTAGTCCCGTCCGACACTGGAAAGACGGAGCTATAGGAAATCAGTTGAGCAAATCTGTTCTGCTACTTGCTGTTCACCGGCTTGTTGAAAAGTACAGGGATGTCCATTATTTCCCTTCTTACGAAATAATGATGGATGATTTGCGTGATTACCGGTTTTATACGGATGATATGATTCATATTTCAACGGTGGCGGTAAATTACATTTGGGGTAAGTTCAAAAATGCGTTTTTTGATCAGAAAACATGTGAGATAATAGGTAAAGTTGAAAAAATCAAAAAGGCACTTGATCATCGTCCGTTTGATAGAAAAGCTAAGGCACATCAGCTTTTTTTGAAAAATATTCGCCACGATATCGAAGAAATGGAGAAGGAGTTCTCTTTTCTGGATTTTAGAAAAGAGAAAGAGTTTCTGTTTAAACAATCTGTTTTATAGAATGTTAACTGATAAACTCAAGATTGTAGATTTGGTGTACGATTTTTTATATTTATCTTGCAGGTTTTAATAGGAAGATTATTTATGATTGAAGAAAACCTGCTGGACGGCAGAATGTTTTTTTATCTTTTTTATTCAGGCGGGAAAAAAGTTCTTGAATATCAGCAGGAAATCAATAAGATAAATGTATTTCCAGTTCCGGATGCAGATACGGGTACCAACCTGGCTTCAACAGTACGGTCGGTGATGGATATGATCAGGCCTGATCAGTCTTTCAAAATTATCACAAACTCAATTGCTGAGGCTGCTCTGATCGGAGCAAGAGGGAATTCAGGAGTGATATTTGCCCAGTTTTTAAATGGTATTAATGAACAAACCTGCGATTGCCATGCCATTAGCCTGAAAGAATTTGCAACAAGCCTGAAGAATTCTGTGAGGTATTTGTATGAGGCGATCTCCGAACCGGTGGAAGGTACCATGCTCACAGTAATCAGGGAGTGGTCTGAATTTATGTATAAACATAAAGATGGACTAGATTTTCGCTCGGTTTTTATTAAGTCCATTGAAGCTGCTGAAAAGTCCCTGAGAGAAACACCTGAAAAGCTGAAAGCACTGGCAAAATTTAATGTAGTGGATGCCGGAGCTAAAGGATTTGTTGTTTTTTTGCAAGGAATCCTGGATTTTCTGAAACATCAGAGTATTAAAAGTCTGCTTTCATCTCATCGTTCTATTGAAATTGTAGAGGATATACCGGAATTATTACATGAGAAATTCAACTTTCGCTATTGTACGGAGGCCTTGATTAAGGGAGAAGATCTGGATCAAAGGGAAATTGAGTCCATCATTCATTCATTTGGTGATTCTGCGGTGATGGCAGGAACGAAAAAGCTGACACGAATACATGTGCATACCGATCGTCCCGACCACTTAATGAATGAACTGAGGCATACCGGAACGCTGACTTACCAAAAAGCGGATGATATGATGATGCAGTATGCCGCAGCACATGAACGCAAATGGAATATTGCTCTGGTAACCGATTCGGTTTGTGATCTTCCTTCAGAGGTTTTAAATGAATACCAGATTCATATGGTTCCCCTGAACCTGTTCTTTGGTGAGAATCAATACATTGATAAGGTTACGATTACTCCTGATAAGTTTTATCATCTGATGGAGGAAAGTGAAAATCTTCCAAGCACATCCCAACCCAGTGTAAAGTCATTTGTAAATTTATATTCCCAGTTGTTAACAAATTATGATTCGGTTATTTCTGTTCATTTATCAGAGCATCTCAGCGGAACTTTTAACGGAGCACAAACTGCGGCTGATAAAGTAAGCAAGGAAGCCGGAAAGAGAATCACTGTGCTGGATACCAAAACCCTGTCAGGTTCGGAAGGCTTGCTGGTGTATCGTTTGTCCCTTGAAATAGCAAAGGGAAAAACACATGACGAAGTGCTGACTGCCTGGAAGAAATGGTCCGTAAATACACGGGTGCTTGTAAGTGTAAAAAATATGAAAAACCTGGTGAAAAGCGGCCGGGTGAGCTTGTTAAAAGGCCAGTTGGCAAAAGTCCTTGGCATTAAACCGATCATTGCTGTGAACAAAGAGGGAAAAACCTATCTGATGGATAAAACCTTGTCACAGAAAGGCAACATGAAGCGGGTAATGAAGCATCTGAAATTATTGATCAATGAAAGGAAAGTCTGGCAATATGTTGTACTGCATGCAAATAACGAGGAAGGTGCCGGTTGGTTTACCAATCAAATGAAAGAGCTGTCCGGGCAGGAACCCTTTGCTGTGATTAATTCCTCACCTGTGGTAGGAGCACATCTGGGGAACAAAACCGTTGCAGTTGCATTTATGTATGAATAGTAGTCAGTTATTTGTTAACATTAACAGCTAACAGTTATCAAGGAAGAGGGGGCAGTTTGCAACGTTCAATTGAAAAGGAGGTAAAGAATTTATGGAATCTTATTCGTTTCCTTTCATGACCTTTAATATCCGGTTCCTGACCATCCTTACCTTTGTATCACAAACTTCCTGTATCCTGACCAGCTCTCCGCTTTCAATCTTAAAATGTAAACTCCCGGGAGGAGTCCGTTCAAATTAAGTTCAAACCTTTGTTCATTTCCTGCAGATGTAAAAGTACTTTTTTTAAGAATTTGCCCTGTCAGGTCAAGAATATCTGCCTGGATATTTGAAGAAAGTCCTGGTTGAAAATTTATACAAAGTAAACTTTCAGCCGGATTCGGATATAAGTTCCATAAATCCTCACTCAAAAGATTGCCTGTAGAAGAGGAAAGTTGCGTAAAGATGACAAAAATAGCAGAATCACACAAAGCCGGATCATTCAGCATACAAACTTTATAGACAATAGTATCTATACCGGTAAATCCTGTATTGGGAGTATAAGTGATATTTTTTTCATCGGGCAAACCGGCACTTCCGTTAGCAGGTTCTCTTACTATATTGAGCTGGTAGCTTCCGTAAATCCTGTCATTTTGAATTACATTATAAGTCAGGCTTGTACCCATAGCTGTACCGGATGAATCAAAGATACATTCCGGAGGAACAACAATAACTTTCCCATTGCCAAAGCGTTCGACAAACTCCTGGTAATACAGGTTTGCAATGGTATCGTCATGTATAATAAGAGTATTCTCGTCATTTCTTAATTCTGCTGCCGAGCTCCAGTTATGACTCCCTGTAAGCACCACCGGAGCCTGTCCAATACCAGCATGATCAGTGATTATATATTTATGATGAAGGAGTCCTGTTTCTCCCGAATCCCTGAAGTTTTCATTCAACGCATCTGTTAAAATATTTACCACTTCTTCCATCCCTGACTGGTTTTTAGAGTTTATCACTATCTCACTATCTGTATCTCCAATTGTTTTTTCTGCTATTAAACTACCGATATCCGTCCGGGTAATTAGCATGGTGGAAATATTCAGGCTGGAGCTTGCATTGTTTATGGTTTCCAGAATGCGGGCATTGGTTTTATCCGATGGGCTGAAATAACATTCTGTTTCATGTCCTCCTATTTTGAAAAAATGAGCTGTTTGGTCTTTTTTGTCCGGTCCGAATTTTGATTTTAAGGGATCAGGACTTAGTCCTTCACTTCCGAACATTTCTTCAAATTCCAGTTGATAAGCGATGGCAAGACTCTGATCCTGAATAATGATCACATTATTGGCATCCGTATTGATCTGGTCTCGTGTAAGATTGGTTGAACCTGTCCACACCAGAGGATCCTCAGGATTGGGAGAATGCGCATCAAAAATAAGGAACTTATTATGCATGATCCCGTAATTCGGATAATCACTTTCAGGACTGGCTATTTTCCCAATATTACTGTAAAGATCGCGTATTCCGTTGTTATTGGTGTTCCCGTCATAGACGACCCTGACTTTAACTCCCCTGTCATAAGCCTGGTTCAGGGCAGTACTTATATTTGAGATGCCATCGTTATTCAAATTATAAATAGCCATGTCAATGCTGTATTTTGCCCGGTTTATGTAGGCGATCAGGGTGTCATCTATTGCATAATCCAGCATGATGGCATTTTCTCCGGTTGAAACGGAATGATCTACACTCCGGTTAAAATACACTTTTATGTTCCCTGAAGAAAGTGATTGGGTGATAAATATTTGGGTTGGAGTAAAGGCTGTATCCACGCCGTTTGTTGAAAAAGCTTTAATGTATAAGATTTCGGATGGTGAACCTCCGGTTACCGGAATCGTATGGTTTTGTGTGGCTTCGGAAATACTGATTTTACCAAGCTCCAGATTTTCGGTTTTCCCATAAAAGATTTCGGTTGTCCCATCTGTATCGGTCTGCCAGTGCAGGTCAAATCCGGAAGTAGTAATACCGGAGGCTGTAAGTCTGCTTACCATGTTTATGGAGCTTTCGGAAATGATATCTTCTTTACTACGGAGGAGCAACTGGTAACCCTCATCGGGTTGATCCCAGCTGTATTGTCCCAGAATACCTGTAATACTCACGGTTCCTGTGGGAATGGCTTCTCCCGGAATGTTTGAACTGCTATTAATCCTTACTTCAAAACTTTGTCCGTTTGCTTTGGCAGCGTAGTTCTTATTTCCTTCAAAAGTCTCAGAAGAAGTTTCAAAAGATGCCTGGTGAATTTTTATAAGCATTCCTTCCAGAGATTCTTTGATCTCATCCGGAGTGATTTCTACAGGGTCAGGGAGATTATGGTTCTGGCTTAATACGGTGAACTCTGAAACCGGATCCAGTTCCAGCAATCCGGCATAGTTTTTCAGGGTTCCTGAAATAAGAATACTGTCACCTTGTTTTAGATTTCCAAGACTATAGCTGTAAGCTGCAAGCCCGGCTGTGGTATCCTGAAAAAACCGGATGCTTCCAAGCTCGGAACCATTTGTTACGATTCCTGTAAGCCTTACATTATGACCCGGGCCCAGTGTCCGTGCTTCTTTAACTGAAATTAACTGGGAATAGGAAAATCCTGTAAAAATAAAAAACAAGAGTATGATGTAAATTAATTTTTTCACCGGATTATTCAGGTAATATATAAACTTTCAAAAGTCCTACGGATTCCATTCGTTTGAGGTCTTCTACCGAATCAACAGATAAGGAGTCAATTTTTGTTTCAAGGCACTTGATCCTGAGTCCGGTCTCCAACCACCGGAGCTGTTCCAGGGACTCTGCTGATTCCAGTCTGGTTTTTTTCAGACCGGCAATAAACCTTAAGGTATCTCTTTTAAAAGCATACATGCCGATATGCTTAAAATAATCCGTATGGCTGATCCACTCGCTTTTATCAATATTCCGAAGATACGGAACAGGTGACCGGCTGAAATACAGGGCATAATTGTTTTTATCAATCACTACTTTTGGTTCGTTCGGGTCAAACACATCTTCATTCTCATATAACTTTTTTATCAAAGTGGCAATTTTTGTTTCGGGGTCTTCGTAGGCTGCCATCAGCTCTTTTATTTGCTCCGGATCAAGAAAAGGTTCATCTCCCTGTATGTTCAGTACTACATCAATACTCTGCCCGGAAGTTTGTTCATATAGATCGACCGCCTCGGCACACCTGTCTGTTCCGCTGGGATGCTCCGGGCTGGTCATGATCACTTTCCCTCCAAAATTTTCTACTTCCGCTTTGATTTTTTCATTTTCCGTTGCCACAACCACCTTTTCCAATGCGAGGGTAGCATTTTCCCATACTTTGCGGATCATGGTTTTTCCGTCAATTTTTACAAGTGGTTTTCCCGGGAACCTGGTGGATTGATAACGGGCGGGGATTATGCCCAGAAAATTTAATTTATTTGAAGTTTGCATATTATTTTGTATTCAGGAGTTTCGTTTATTTTTTCTTTTTTCCTTTTCGTTTTTTACCATTTTTTTCTTCCTCCCTAAGCAAAGATTTCCAGTCATTTGTTTTATCAGTTGAAAATTCAATGGTTTCGGTATAATCGGTTTTGCTTATTTTTATGAGTTCAATGGGTTTGCGCAGAAATTTTTCAATTTCAGCCAGCATTTCTTTTTCTTCTTCCGCACAAAAAGCGATTGCTATTCCTTTTTGATTTCCTCTGCCGGTCCTGCCTACCCTGTGAACATAGGTTTCTGCCTGTTCCGGGAGGTCGTAATTAATTACGTAATGAATATTGGGAATATCCATCCCTCTGGCACTGACATCGGTTGCAATGAGGACTTTACTTTCGCCTTTCTTGTATTCATCCAGGGCATTTATACGCTCGTTGTGTGAAAGATCTCCATGTATGGTTCTGCTTTGGATACCCACCCGTTCCATGGCTTTATTCACTCTTTCGGCCCGCACTTTGGTTCGGACAAAAACCAGAAATTTATTGTCCGGGTGATCCTTTATCAGCCTTTCAAGAAAAAACCGTTTATCATCTTTTTTTATATGTGCAACGGCATGTTCAACATTTTTAGCTACCGGATCTTTGGGGGAGATTTGAATCCGGATGGCATTTTTTACAAGGGAATATGCAAGTTTTTTTATTTTTTTATTGATGGTTGCAGAGAAGAAAAGGGTTTGTCTGTTTTTTGGCAGAAACCGTATAAGATCCTGAATGTCTTTTATAAACCCCAGATCCAACATATGGTCAGCTTCATCCAGTATGAGAATTTCAACCCT
Source organism: Bacteroidales bacterium (assembly GCA_024763075.1). Classification (GTDB taxonomy): domain Bacteria; phylum Bacteroidota; class Bacteroidia; order Bacteroidales; family VadinHA17; genus JANTGF01. The sequence goes on from JANTGF010000003.1 coordinate 56,910, forward strand.
TTGTAAGCGCAAATGTCCCTGGCTGACAAGGTCGAATAAGCGTCCTGGTGTTGCAATCAGAACATCAAAGCCTTTTTCCAATGCATCAATCTGAGGTTCCTGTTCCACTCCTCCAAAAATACCATAAACCTTTATTCCGGTATGTTTTCCCAGTTGTTTAAAAACATCTGCAATCTGGATTCCCAGTTCATGCGTAGGAACCATAACTACACAATTGATTGCATTTCCTCTCCTTTTTCTCTTTTTCCCTTTTAACAGATGCAGTACCGGTATTACAAATGCTGCAGTTTTTCCGGTCCCGGTCTGAGCAATGGCAAGTACATCTTCTCCCTTTAATATGGGGGGGATGGCTTTAAACTGAATATCCGTAGGTTTCTTAAAGCCTGATTTTTCAAGATTCGTAATTATTTCAGGTATAATGGGATATTCTTCAAACTTCATAAAAGAAAGCATTAAAAAGATCAGGACATATTCAAAATTAATAAAATCAGTTGCAATCTGTTAGAAAATACATTTGAAATATTTGGGTTAAAAGTATAGAAAATTATTCATTTCCGGTCCGGAAATTAAATAAACTACACCTCAATTTAGCAGTCTTATCTAAATATCTTTTCTTCATTTGAAACATGTACTTTCCAAATTGTTAAAATTTAGCTAATTTCGCATTATTCTAGGAATTGATATTTTATGGAAGAATTACAAAGAATAAAACAAAGGTTTGGGATCATTGGAAATCATCCGGGACTGAACCGTGCAATTGAAACAGCCATACAGGTAGCACCTACTGACCTGTCAGTATTGATAACCGGGGAAAGTGGCAGTGGAAAGGAGGTTTTTCCTCAGATCATACATCAGTTTAGTTCACGGAAGCATAATAAATACATTGCTGTAAACTGTGGTGCTATTCCTGAAGGCACCATTGATTCAGAGCTTTTCGGACATACCAAGGGTTCTTTTACGGGAGCTACGGATAGCAGGAAAGGTTATTTTGAAGTTGCCGATGGAGGTACCATTTTTTTGGATGAAGTTGCAGAACTTCCATTGGCTACCCAGGTGAGATTACTTCGTGTTCTTGAAACCGGAGAATTTATGAAAGTTGGTTCCTCTGTGGTTCAAAAAACAAATGTCAGGGTAGTTGCTGCAACAAATGTGAACATTATTAGTGCCATTCAGGATGGAAAATTCAGAGAAGATCTTTACTACAGACTTAATACAGTACCCATTCATGTGCCGCCATTACGTGACAGGGGTGAGGACATTGCTTTGCTTTTTAGAAAATTTTCAGGGGATTTCGCTGAAAAATACAGAATGCCTCCGATTCAGCTTGGAGAAGAAGCAATCAGGGTTTTAAGTACTTACCGTTGGCCGGGGAATATAAGGCAGTTAAAAAATATTACCGAGCAGATTTCGGTGATTGAACAAAAACGGGAAATTAGTACTGAAACTTTAAGGGAATACCTGCCTGATTACCAGGGAGTAAAACTTCCGGCTTTGGTTAAAAAAGTAGATCAGGAAACGTTTACATCGGAAAGGGAAATCCTTTATAAAGTTCTCTTTGATATGAAGAATGACATGCATGACCTGAAAAAACTGGTGGTTGATCTTCTGAACAAAGGATACGATGAAACCACAATGGAGGGAAACCATGCAGAAATGGTTCAGAAATTGTACCAAAGTGTTGAACCTCCACTTGAAAATACGCCTGCTCCCATTATTGATCTGAATAAGCCTGAGTCATTGAATATTCAGGATACTGAAGAAGTTATCGAGGAATCTCTTTCGCTGGAAGAAAAAGAAATAGAGATGATTAAAAAAGCACTGGATAAGTACCATGGAAAACGGAAACAAGCTGCGGTAGAACTGGGTATTTCAGAAAGAACACTTTACAGAAAGATTAAGGAATACAATTTGAATTAATAGATGGGAAGGCAAACAATTATCAGAAAATCACGTAAAATAATCCACCTCCTGATAACAGGAAAAGTCTTGTTGATTCCCGTTCTTTTTTTATTTTTTGTAACAGGATGTAAAGTAAGCTATTCTTTTTCAGGAGCTTCTATTTCTCCAGAGGTAAAAACGGTATCTGTTAAATATTTCCCCAACCGTGCCAGAATTATTAATCCGGCATTGAGTCAGGAATTTACAGATGCATTAATGGATAAGATAAAAAGTCAGACAAATTTGGTTTTTGTTGACGACGGAGATGTGAGTTTTGACGGAGAAATTGTGGATTATAAAACCTCTTTTCTGGCTGTGACAGGTGATGACAAGTCGGCAATGACAAGATTTACCATTTCTATAAAAGTGAGGTTTACCAATAATGTTGATGAAGACCAGGATTTTGACCAGGTATTCAGCCGTTATAAAGATTATGATGCCACCAAAGATTTGAGTGAAGTAGAAGATGCTCTGGTTGAAGCCATTATTACAGATATTGTTGAGGATGTGTTTAACCAGGCTTTTGTGAACTGGTAGCCCCATTATTTTAGATTAAGATACAATTTTATGAACAGGGAGGAATTTATATCTTTTGTCAAAGACCCGGCAAAGCTTGGTAAAGAAAGTTTGCCGGAGGTGAATGAATTAATTGAAGAGTTTCCCTATTTCCAAACCGGACATTTATTATTTCTAAAAAATCTACATCTCATCGATCATATCAGATTCGGAAGCCAGTTGAAAAAATCAGCTGTGTTTGTTTCTGACAGAGAGGTGCTTTATCGTTTGCTGAATACGCAAGTCCCTGCTGATAAAGGTGGGGAATTAACACAACAAGGCCAGGAGAAGAATGTGGAACCACCTCCGGCAGAGGGACAGGAAAAACTTAGCCGGGAGGAGCTTACACCAAAAACCGTGAAAGAGCCACTGGAAGCTAAACCTCTGGCAGATAAACAAGAGCAAACACCCCCGGAATCAGAAGAAAAACCCAAAGAGGATGTTGTTAACGGTACCAGATCAAAAGAGGAACTTGCAGAAGAACTTAAAAACCGGTTGGCTGAAATTTCAGGAGCTAAACCTGATAAACAATCTGTTTCTGAGGTAAAAAATACTGCAAAACCGGTTGTCAAAGATGAACCAGATGAAAGTAAAGTGCTGGAGGAGGAACCGGAAGACGGGATATTTCTTCTGGATGATGACCAGGACATGGAATCCGTTTCAGGACCAAAAAATGATTTAAGATCGGAATCCCCGGATATCAATGTTACGCAAACTTCTTCTGAAGGTCTTCTTGAACTGGAAGATGCGGAAAAGGCAGAAAAAACGAGAACGGAAAAAATTCAGGTACCAAAAGAAACAGGTCCCCTAAAGGAAGAAAAAAAAAACCTGAAACCGGAGGGTCCTTTAAAAACCGGAATTAAGGAGACTCATTCTTTTGCTTCGTGGTTTGGTGTTCTGGAAACAGGGAAATCAGAGTTCGTTTCACCTTTTCGAAAAGAGGATCAACAAAAATTAAAGAAGGAGAAACAAAGACAAATACTTGAAAAATTTATTAAGGAAGACCCAAGAATCCTCCCGTCAGAGCAGGTTCATACAGAAAACCCGGACATCTCCGTTGAAAGTTCACACGAAAAAGATACCATGTTAACTGAGACCCTGGCGAAGATTTATATCAAACAAGGGTATTATTCAAAGGCTATAATTATTTATGAAAAATTAAGTTTGAAGTTTCCGGAAAAAAGTATTTACTTTGCAGGTCAAATTGAAAAAATAGAAAAACAAATTAATCAATTATAAATCAATACAAAAATGGGTGGCCTTTATACTTTATTTACAGTCCTGATTATTATTGCAAGTGTTTTACTGATACTTGTTGTTTTGGTTCAAAATTCAAAAGGAGGAGGTCTGGCAGCAAACTTTTCCTCTTCAAATCAGGTAATGGGTGTTCGGAAAACGGCTGATTTTCTTGAAAAATCTACCTGGACGCTCATCATAGGCGTTTTCCTGTTTAGTTTGCTTGCAAGTGCTTCAGTCAGGAAAGGGAGCAATGCTCCGCAATCTAAAATTCAAAATCAAATTGACAGGGCTATTGATCCTTCACAGGTACCTAATCTGCCAACTGCTTTACCGCAGGAAAACCCTCCGGCTGAAGATCCGAATAATAAATAGGTTTCTTGTTTATTGAAAATATCAGTGTCAGTCTGTCATAAACAGGCTGACACTTTTTTTATGCACTTTTTTTACAAAGTTTGCATGCGTATAATACTGTAATACAGCTTAATGCTGTACCAGGCAAGTATCCTGTCACCCTTTGGGAAGTATGAGCGAAACTGTAATTCTGTCTTTTACCTTGCAAAATATTTCCATTATTCCCATTTGGCATAAAATATGATGATTCAAGTCGGAAATTAGTAGATTGTTTAACTAAAATAAAATGAAATGTCTGGAGTAAAAATTAAACCATTAGCTGATCGGGTTTTGGTAGAACCCATGCCGGCTGAAGAAAAAACGGCCAGTGGCATCATTATACCTGACAGTGCCAGGGAGAAACCCCAAAAAGGCACGGTTGTAGCCGTTGGAAGTGGATCCGGTGATGTAAAAATGGAAGTTAAGGTTGGAGATACCGTTCTGTATGGAAAATATGCAGGAACAGAAGTGTCTGATAATGATAAGGATTATCTGATCATGAATCAGTCCGATATTCTTGCAGTAGTATAAAACTGAAAATATTAATAAATTCTAAAAATTATAAAAAATGGCAAAAGAATTAAAATTTGAAATAGAAGCCCGTGACTTATTGAAAAAGGGCGTTGATGCATTGGCAGATTCAGTGAAAGTTACACTGGGACCAAAAGGGCGTAATGTAATTATTGATAAAAAGTTTGGTGCACCTCAAATCACAAAAGATGGTGTTACTGTTGCAAAAGAAATTGAATTATCCGATTCATTTGAAAATATCGGAGCGCAAATGGTTAAAGAAGTAGCTTCAAAAACTGCCGATGATGCAGGTGATGGTACAACCACAGCAACCGTTTTGGCACAGTCTATTATTCAGGTAGGTATGAAGAATGTTACTGCCGGTGCAAATCCAATGGATTTGAAAAGAGGGATTGATCTGGCTGTTGGAAAAGTTGTTGATTCTCTTCAGTCTCAAACCAGAACTATTGGAACAGAAACAGATAAAATTGAGCAGGTAGCAAGAGTTTCTGCAAATAACGATATATCTATCGGAAAATTAATTGCAGAGGCAATGGAGAAAGTGAAGAGTGAAGGCGTGATTACCGTGGAAGAAGCCAAAGGGACTGAAACTACCGTTGAGGTTGTGGAAGGAATGCAGTTCGACAGAGGATATATTTCTCCTTATTTCATTACTGATGCAGATAAAATGGAAGCCGTTCTTGAGCATCCTTATATACTTTTACATGACAAGAAGATATCTACAATGAAAGATCTTCTGCCGATTCTGGAAGCAACTTCCCAGGCAGGAAGACCATTGCTTATCATTGCTGAAGATGTGGATGGTGAAGCACTGGCAACTCTTGTAGTGAATAAACTCCGCGGATCTTTGAAAATTGCAGCTGTAAAAGCACCTGGTTTCGGTGACAGAAGAAAAGAAATGCTGGAAGATATTGCAATTCTGACAGGAGGTACAGTTATTACTGAAGAGAAAGGATTGAAACTGGAGGGTACGACTTTGGAAATGTTGGGAGAAACTGAAAAGGTTGTGATTGATAAGGAAAATACAACTGTAGTAAATGGAAGCGGTTCAGAAGAAAACATCAAAGCAAGAGTAGCTCAGATCAAAAAGCAGATCGATATTACTACTTCCGATTATGATAAGGAAAAACTACAGGAAAGACTGGCCAAGCTGTCAGGTGGTGTTGCCGTATTGTATATTGGCGCTGCTTCTGAGGTTGAAATGAAAGAGAAGAAAGACCGTGTGGATGATGCTTTAAGTGCAACCCGTGCTGCTGTTGAAGAAGGAATTGTTCCGGGTGGTGGCGTTGCCCTGATCAGAGCATTAAATTCTGTTAACGGATTAAAGGGTGAAAACGAGGACCAGAATACAGGTATTCAAATTATCAGACGTGCACTTGAAGAGCCATTACGTCAGATTGCTGAAAATTCCGGTGTAGATGGATCTATTGTTGTTCAGAAAGTTAAAGAAGGGAAAAACGATTTTGGTTACAATGCCCGTCTGGATAAATATGAAGATCTGTTCTCTGCCGGAGTAATTGATCCTACTAAAGTTGTAAGAATAGCAATCGAAAATGCTGCATCTATTGCCGGAATGTTATTGACTACAGAGTGTGTGATCACTGATGCAGAAGAAGAAAATCCGGCTCCGCCAATGGGTGGTGGTGCTCCCGGAATGGGTGGAATGGGTGGAATGATGTAACATCCTCCTCTGCTTTATTGAATAGAAAAGATCCCCGTAAGCTTATGGGGGTCTTTTTATTTTTGTAGTACTTTTCGATGAAAGAAATGTTACATTTGTGCAAAAATGTTATTTTTCTTTCGGTTTTATGGATGGCAATAAAAAATCTGTTAAAAGTTACCGGACAAATAAAAATCTGAATTTAATTATGGCCAATTCCCTGAAGAGAAAAATCCTGATTTCAGGTCTAACAGTATTCTTTATTTACCTTTTTTTGAATAAGGCTTATGCGGGTTGGATTGTATATGAGCAAAGTTATGAGTTGGGTTCAAAACAGAAGTCAAAAGTCGTTTATTACATTTCAGATCAGAAACTGAAACTTGTAGAAGACGGGGTGGAAACCATTTTTGACTTGAGAAGTAATATTATCTCAATCATACTGCCCGGAGAATCAGTTTTCTGGACAGGTACATCCGGAGAGTTGAAAAATGCAATGCAGGAAGCCCTGGAAAATACCCTGGATGAAAAACTAAAGGATGTGCCTGCTGAAAAAAGGGAAAACCTGAGAAAATATTATCTGGATCTTCTAAATGGTCAGGGTACGGAAGGTGAAAATGATCTGTTGGATGCTTTACTTGTAAATACTGGTAAGAATGAAAAAATTGCAGGACATAACAGTACACGGTACGCTTTGTATGTAAATAAGGATCTGAAAGAAGAATTCTGGATTTCTCCGGAAATCCCGGTAAACAGGGAGTTTGATATGATCCGCTTTAAAAAGCTGTTAAAGGAAATTAATGTGGGTTTGAGTCAGGATATGGATTATCATTCGGGACGAGCTTATTTACAGGTATTACAGACGGGTCTGCTGATGAAATCTATTGAACATTCATACGAAACAAGATACATTACCGAGGTTAGCAAAGTAAAGCAAAAAAATTTTAAGGATTCAGTTTTTTCAATTCCCCCGAAGTACCGTCAGGTTGACTATTCAGAACTTAATTTTGAAGGCTTAAAAAACTAATAATAAAAGCTTTACAGGATTAAGAGTTCATATACGACCCTATTTGTTTATCAGGCCATACCTGAATCTGCAAGTTTGCTGGAATTGAATATCTTTGTAAACAGTTTTAAAAACAGAATTATTCTTAAAGAAATATGAAGGAGATTCGTAATTTTTGCATAATAGCACACATTGATCACGGGAAAAGTACAATTGCCGATCGTCTCCTTCAAAAGACAGATACTCTTTCAGAGAGGGACTTTCAGGATCAGGTGCTGGACAATATGGATCTGGAACGCGAGCGTGGGATAACAATAAAGAGCCACGCCATCCAGATGGAATATGAAAAAGAAGGGCAAAAGTATTTTCTGAATCTCATTGATACACCCGGCCATGTTGATTTCTCTTATGAAGTTTCCCGGTCCATTGCTTCCTGTGAAGGGGCCCTGTTGATTGTAGATGCTACCCAGGGAATTCAGGCGCAAACCATTTCGAACCTTTACCTTGCAATAGAACACGATCTTGAGATCATACCGGTATTGAATAAAATGGATCTTGACAATGCAATGCCGGAGGAGGTCAAAGACCAGATCGTAGATCTGATAGGCTGTTCGCGGGATGATATTATTGAGGCCAGTGGGAAAACCGGAATGGGCATGAACCTTATCCTTGAGCATATTATTAAAAGGATTCCTGCACCCTCAGGAGATCCGGATGCCCCTCTTCAGGCTTTGATCTTTGATTCTGTATTCAACTCTTACCGGGGTATTTTTGCCTACTTTCGTATATTGAACGGAACATTAAAGATGGGGGACCATGTTAAATTTGTTGCTACAGGTAAAGAATACATCGCGGATGAAATAGGTGTTTTAAAATTAAAGCCTTCGCCCAGGAACGATTTAAGTGCCGGGGATGTGGGTTATATTATTTCAGGAATTAAAACATCTTCGGAAGTTAAAGTGGGTGATACCATTACCCATGTGGAAAGCCCCTGCAATGATGTTGTTGAGGGTTTTGAGGATGTGAAACCCATGGTTTTTGCAGGCATTTATCCTGTAGATGCAGATGATTATGAGGAATTAAGGGCTTCCATGGAAAAATTGCAGTTGAACGATGCTTCACTTAGCTATGAACCTGAGTCTTCAGCAGCCCTGGGATTTGGTTTCCGATGTGGATTTCTTGGTTTACTGCATATGGAGATCATTCAGGAAAGGCTCGAAAGGGAGTTTGACATGAATGTAATTACAACGGTTCCCAACGTTTCTTATAAAGTGATTACAACCAAAAATGAAATTATTGAGGTACATAATCCATCCGGTCTTCCTTCTCTTACGGTTATTGACCATATTGAAGAACCGATCATAACCGCTCAGATCATATCAAAATCGGAATATGTTGGTGCCGTAATGAACCTGTGTATTGAAAAAAGAGGGAATCTGAAAAACCAGATTTATCTTACCAGCGACCGGGTAGAACTGACATTTGAAATGCCCCTGGCAGAAATCGTTTTTGATTTTTACGATAAATTGAAAAGTATTTCCAAAGGTTATGCCTCATTTGACTATTTCCAGTCGGGTTATGCCCGGGCAAACCTGGTACGTCTGGACATACTTTTAAATGGCGAAATGGTTGATGCACTCTCTACACTGATTCACAGGGATAATGCCTATGATTTTGGTCGCAGAATGTGTGTTAAACTGAAGGAATTGATCCCCAGGCAACAGTTTGATATAGCTATTCAGGCAGCCATTGGAGCAAAGATCATTGCCAGGGAAACGGTGAAAGCTGTTCGTAAAGATGTTACTGCCAAATGCTATGGGGGTGATATTACCCGGAAGAGAAAGCTGCTTGAAAAACAGAAGAAGGGTAAAAAACGAATGCGTCAGGTGGGGAATGTAGAAGTACCACAAAAAGCATTCCTTGCAGTTCTGAAGCTGGATTAAACTTTTTCTTTGCTTAATTCATACCAAAAATACTGCAATTAATTTCTTTGCAAAATCTTTTCAAAGGATTTACAATTCAAATTTCCTGGAAATTTTGTAACTTTATCTTGTTAAAAAGTTACTTATACTTAAATTTTCCCCTGATAATTCCTAAATCCGACAATTATGAAAAAGAATTTTTATCTGGGTTTTGATATTGGATCCATATCTATAAACACCGTACTACTGGATAAAGGGAAAAAGATCATTGAAAACCGGTATGATTATTGCCATGGGAAACCCTTTCATCTCCTAAAAGAGATTCTTGTGGATATCTTTCGGATATATTCTGAAGATTCCATAAAATCAATTGCATTTACAGGTACGGGAGGAAAACTGGGAAGTGAACTGGTAGGAGGTTCCTTTGTAAATGAAATTATTGCCCAGTCTGCCTCTGTTGCCAAACTATACCCTCATGTTAAAACAGTGATTGAAATGGGCGGAGAAGACTCAAAATTAATTTTTATGCAGGGGGATGAGGGAGGAAAAGCAAGCCGTTTATCTGATTTCACCCTGAATAATCTGTGTGCTGCCGGCACGGGCTCTTTTCTGGATCAGCAGGCAAAACGAATCGGCATTTCCATCGAAAATGAATTTGGGGAGCTGGCTTTGGAATCAAAGGATCCTCCCCGTATTGCAGGACGTTGCAGTGTTTTTGCTAAAACAGATATGATACACCTGCAACAAATTGCTACACCGGTTAAAGATATTGTGGCAGGTTTGTGTTTTGCGGTTGCCAGGAATTTCATCAGTAGTCTGGGTAAGGGTAAAAAACTTGAGTATCCTGTATTGTTTCAGGGAGGTGTTGCTGCAAATGTTGGTGTCGTTAGAGCTTTCAGAGAATTGCTTGAAGCAGGAGAAAATGACCTGATCATACCGGAGCATCATGCATCCATGGGAGCTATTGGCGCCCTTTATCATTTATTGGATGAAAAACAGGCCGGTGCCGGTTCCTATATGGGGCTGGATAAACTGAATGAATATATTCACGGTGACCACGCCCGGGGAAATTGGCAGGAACCTCTAACTGAATCGGCTGCAGAATATAAAAAACTTGTGACTCCAATTCCTGACGATATTGATAAACTTGACGTATATCTTGGTCTGGATATCGGATCTTTAAGCACCAACGTGGTATTAATAGATAAAGATAATAATGTTATTGCCCGGAGGTATTTGCCAACAGCCAGTAAACCTCTGGAAGCAATTCGCAGGGGAATGTCTGAAATATTTGATGAAGTAGGGAATAGAGTAGAAGTGAAAGCAGCCGGAACTACAGGATCGGGTCGGTATCTTACTGGAGATTTCATTGGTGCTGACACCATCAAAAATGAAATTACTGCTCAGGCTACTGCTGCAATTGCCTATGATTCAAAAGTGGATACCATCTTTGAAATTGGCGGACAGGATTCCAAATACATAAGTATTGACAAGGGTGTTGTGGTAGATTTTGAGATGAATAAAGTTTGTGCCGCAGGTACAGGTTCCTTCCTTGAGGAGCAGGCAGAAAAGCTGGATATTAATATCATTGAAGAATTTGGTAAACTTGCCCTTGGAGCCCATAAACCGGCCAGACTTGGCAACCGTTGTACTGTTTTTATGGAATCCGATCTGAATTCGCAGCAACAAAAAGGAGTGGAGAAGGATAATCTGGTTGGTGGGCTGGCATATTCAATTGTACAAAACTACATTGAGAAGGTTGTTCGAAATAAGCGGGTCGGAAATCATATATTCTTCCAGGGCGGGGTAACAAATAATAAAGCGGTGGTTGCTGCTTTTGAAAAAGTAACGGGAAAGAAAATCATTGTACCTCCTCATTTTGATGTTACAGGAGCTATCGGGGCAGCTATTCTTGCCAGGGATTCAATGAGTAACGGACAGAGAACGAAATTTAAGGGTTTCGATATTAGTAAAAGAAAATATACAATTGATAAGTTTATCTGCACAGCTTGTTCAAACCAGTGTGAAATAAGGCGCGTCAGGATTGACGGTGAGAAGAAACCTCTTTTTTACGGAGGCAGATGTGATAAATGGGAGATTGAAGATAGAAAAGGAAAAGGAAAAGATATTCCGAACCTGTTTGATGAAAGAATGAATTTCCTATTAGATGGATTTAAGGAAACTCCGAAGGATGACCGGATTAGTATTGGAATACCCAGGGGACTGATGTTGTTTTATCAGCAGTTTCCATTCTGGAGAACGTTTTTTGAAGACCTGGGATTTCGTGTGGTCCTTTCACCGGAATCTGATGATCAGCTGATTAAGAAATCCCTTGGAATGATTGTTGCGGAGACCTGTTTGCCGGTTGAATTAATGCACGGCCATGTTAAGGATCTGCTGGAAAAAGATGTAGATTATGTATTCGCGCCTTTTGTTATTAATGCAAAAGCAGAGGATGGTAATCCTACAAGTAACTACAATTGTCCCTGGGTACAGACTTATCCGTTTATGGTAAAAGCCGCACTAAATGATGATAAGGAAACAGAGCGATTGTTAACACCCGCATTGAATTTCAGATACTTTGGGAAGGTCCTGAATAAGGAATTATCAACTTTTATGTTTGAAAAGTTTGGTGTCTCAAAGAAGAAAGTATTGCAGGCAATTCATAAAGCCGACAGAGTTCAGAATGCTTTTGAACATAAAGTTGTTTTGCGCGGGATAGAGGTTCTTGATAAGCTCCCTGAAGGCAAAGAAGCCCTGATTATTATTGGGAGGCCCTATAATACAGGTGATCCGGCCTTGAACCTTCATCTGGTTGATAAACTAATTAATCTTGGTGTCCTGCCTGTTCCTATTGACTTTCTCCCTCTGGGAAGTGAGCATATTTTACAGGATTATCCGCAAATGTACTGGCCAAACGGGCAAAAAATACTGGCAGCTTCAAGAATAGTGGCCCGGGATAAGAGGCTTCATGCAGTTTATATGGGGAACTTTCGTTGCGGTGCGGATTCATTTTTGTCACATTTTGTAAATGAAGAAATGGCGGGGAAGCCTTTTCTTGAACTTGAAATAGACGAACATGGTGCCGACGCAGGAATGATAACCCGTTATGAAGCTTTCCTGGATAGCCTGAGGGGATCAAGACTGGTTGAAAAGAGAAAACAAAAGCCTTTCAGACCCGGAGTAATGTCTTCCACACCACTTGCCGGAAGAACCTTGTATTTCCCGTTTATGAGTGACAGCGCTTATGCTATTGCTGCAGCCAGTCGTGCTTGTGGAATCCCTGCAGAAGTACTTCCGATGCAAGGTGAGAAAGACATAGAACTGGGAAGAAAACATACCTCAGCAAGGGAGTGCTATCCGATGATCTGTACCACCGGAAACTTCCTGAAGAAACTTTTTGAACCCGGGACCGATCCCAAAAAAACCAGCTTTTTTATGCCCGATCATAATGGCCCCTGCAGATTCGGGCAGTACAATAAATTTCAACGGATTGTTTTCGATAAACTTGGATTTCAGGATGTTGAAATAATATCACCCAGTAATGAAACCGCTTATGAGGATATCTCCGGGGGTAAAAGTACAAAATTCAGGTTTCTTGCATGGAAAGGATTTGTGGCAGTGGATATTCTCAGAAAACTTAAGCAGGAAAGAAAACCATATGAATTGGTAAAAGGCAATACCGAAAAAGTTTATAAAGATTCATTAAAAAATGTAATTGCTTCACTTGAGAACGGAGCCAAAGACCTTCCTGAGGTTTTGCATCAGTCGGCACTGAATTTTAGTCAGATTGCTTTTACAAATGGGATCAGAAAGCCTGTAATTGTTGTTGTAGGTGAGATTTTTATGCGGGATAATCCGTTTTGCAGTGGCTTTCTGATTGATCGGCTTGAGAAACTGGGAGCTGAAACTTTTATTGCACCTTTTTCAGAATGGATTGGCTATTCAACTTACAGATATACCCGTGATAGTTTGTGGAAGGGTGATTATAAGGGTGTAATAAAATCTAAAATTCAGGAGTTTTCACAGGATTTGTCAGCAAGTAAACTGCACAAAGCAGTACATGGCTTCATTGAAACGGAAAGAGACATTTCTGTCAAGGATATGCTGGCAAGTTGCGGGGATTACGTTCACAAACATTATGATGGTGATCCGGCTTTAAATATTGGGAGCTCAGTGATGCTGGCTAAAACCGGTGTGTCCGGAATCATCAATTTCATGCCCTTCAGTTGTATGCCGGGTACCCTGGTATCATCTGTGGCGCATAAATTTAAAAAAGACCACAATAATCTTCCTTATGAGAGTATTGCATACGATGGACAGGAGGATACTTCAATTGAGCTAAGGCTGCAGGCATTTATGCATCAGGCAAAAGAGTTTTCACGCAAAAATGGTTATGACAAGCCAACGGACTGGTATATAGATAAGCTGGTACATTCTGTTGATACCGAAGTTTAAATGTCAGATAGCCTGACTGAAAGTACCTTAGTAGATTAATTTAAAACCTTTCCCGTGTACATTGATGATCTCAATGGAAGGGTCTTCTTTCAGGTATTTTCTGAGTTTGGTTATGTAAACGTCCATGCTCCTGGCGTTAAAGTAGTTGTCATCAAACCAAATGGTTCGTAGTGCAAAATTCCGTTCCAGTACCTTATTGTGGTTAGTACACAGAAGTTTTAGCAATTCAGCCTCTTTGGTAGTTAGTTTTTGCATTTTTTGATCTATGGCAAGTGTCTGCTTTTTGGTGTCAAAAGTATATTTCCCAAGCTGATAGATATCCTGTGTTTTGTTTTGCAGTTGTTCGGTCCTTCTGAGAATTGCTTCAATCCTGAACAATAATTCTTCCATGCTGAAGGGTTTGGTAATGTAATCATCAGCTCCAATGGAAAAGCCTTCCAGTACATCCTGTTTCAGAGATTTGGCCGTGAGAAATATTATGGGGATGTCACTGTTTATCTGCCGGATTTCCTTCGCCAGTGTAAACCCGTCTTTTTCCGGCATCATAACATCAAGGAGACACAGGTTGTAATGTTCTTTTAAAAAGCCTTTGTAAGCCCTGTTTCCATTTGGATAAAGATCTGCTTTATATCCTTTTATTACCAGATATTCCTTTAGAAGGGAACCCAGGTTATTGTCATCTTCTGCCAGTAAGATCCTGATGTCAGCCATGATATTATTTCTTTTTTGGAAACCACACATCAAAGCGGGTTCCTTTGTTTAACTTGCTTTCAACATTTATTTGTCCACCATGAGCATCAACAATGGCTTTCACATAACTTAAGCCTAAGCCAAACCCTTTTACATTATGCAGGTTGCCTGTTGGGACCCGGTAAAATTTAGAGAAAATTCTTTTCAGATCATCCTGTGAAATACCAATTCCATTATCCTTTACCGATATCCGGATACCCTCGTTAATGTCTTTGGTAGAAATAGTTATTTCAGGTTCTGTATTACAATATTTAATAGCATTATCTATTAAATTTGTAAAAAGATTTGTGAAATGAATCTCATCTATATTATAAACAGACTCTGTAGCCTCAGGATGTAACCGAAGGGATCCGTTTTTATTTTGGATCTGGAAACCAAAATTATCAATAACATTTTCTAAAATCTGATGAATATCTGCTTCTTTTAGATTTAGTTTTATCTGTCCTTTATCAAAAATGGCCATTTGTAAAACCTTCTCAACCTGATGACCCAACCTTTTGCTTTCATCATCAATAACCTTTGCCAGATGTTTCAGATTCTTTTCATCGCGAACTACAGCTTTATCCTTCAACATTTGGGAGGCCAGGGAAATGGTCGAAATGGGTGTTTTAAGTTCGTGGGTCATATTATTTACAAAATCAGTTTTTATCTCCGATAACTGTTTTTGCCTGAAAATAATATAGATGGTGCCACTGAATACAATCAGGATCAAAAGGGTCAAAATGGAGGAGGAAATCCCGACCCACCCCAGAGATTTGTAAAGAAACCCACGATCTTTAGGAAAATACAATGTCAGATAATTCTTTTTCGGACTTAAGTCCCCGGGGAAAAGCGTCCACTGATAAACCTTTGATTTTGTATGTTCCCTGAAACCGGGTGTTTTGTAATAGATGGAATTATCCGGACGATGGATGGCAAATTCAAATGCCAGGTGGATTCCCCACCGAAGTAATTCATTTTGGATGGATTGATACAGAGGCACCGGATTCACTCTTTGATCAATATCCGGAGGGGATTCAAAAATTTGTCCCATGATTTTTTTAATGATCATGGATTTATTATTGACCTGATTTTTTTCGGATAATGGTTTTTCAATTTGCCGGGACCAGCTTTCCCCGTTAATGTCAGAATATTTTTTCACACTATCTTTTAAATAATATACTGTATCATTAATGTGAATTTCATGTGAGGCAGTCCTTTTTATCACCTGATTATTATAGTAGTAAACTGACTGTGAGCCAAATGTGACTACTTCCTGGATATTTGGGTCACTGTTTTTAATAACTACGTCTATGGGTAATGAGTCAAGATAAGGGTCCATTTCCCTCACTACATTCATGCGGGTTTCCCGGTTTTCCAGGTTAGCTATAATATTGGAAACCGACTTATTCACAGCCAGGGAAAACTGTTGCTGTTTCAGGCTCATAGCATTTCTTATCCACTGAGACTGAATGATCAATAACCCAAGTAAAGTTACTGTCATAAAACCGGTTAGTATCCAAATCCCTTTCTTGCTCATAACAATACAAAAATACAGGAATGAATGCAATTTAACCTTTTATTTAACAATCTTTAACATTACTTAATATTTATTAATCTCCCCTTTTTTTAAATTTGAACCAGTAAAAAATTCTTAAAATATGATTAAAAAAAGTTATTTATACTGTATCGTTTTTTTCTTTCTTGGCGGGATGGTTATAGAAAATGTTTTTGCACAGGAGGTGGAGAAAAAGGTACATCTGAAAGTTGTAAAAAATGGTAAAACAACCATTGACACCAGTTTTGTTACGAAAAGTACGGATATGGATGAGATCCAGGGAAAAATCTCTGAAATGGCAGATGTGGATGTTTATTTAGAGGGTAATATAGAACCTCATGAAAAACATATGAAGCATCATCATGGGGAACATAAGGGAACAAAACATAAGATGGTGGTTGTGAAGTCAGGAGATAGTGAAAAAGACGCAAGTGAAGGATCGAAAAAGTATGTTTATACTTATGCTGTTGACGATGACAACGATTTTACGATGAAATCTGATTCAATGGTAATTGTAGATGCGGATACGATTATTCTTAAAAAAAGCGGAAAAGTTATAGTCATGAGCGGGGATGAAGATGAGGATTTTGAATGGATTGAAAAAGAATCTGATGAAAAGGGAGAAGCACGTAAAGTAATGATTATGAAAGATGGTGAACATGCTGAGAGCGGAGATGGTGAAGTAGTTGTAATAGTATCTGATGATGATGGATCAAACCGCGTTAAGATGGTTCAGATAGCAGATGGCGATACTGTCGGAGACAATGTATTTATTAAGTATATATCTGAAGATGAGGATGATGTAGAAGTTCATGATTCAAAGAATGTTCATGTGGTGGTTGCTGATGATAAAAGTGGCACAGAATTTGTGAGTAAAGAAGTGAAGGTTGTTAAATCCGGTGATGATGATGCGGGTGATGTTGAAATTACAATAACGATTGAGAGTGGGGAGAAAGGGAAAATGGAGAAGGCAACCAAAAAAAGTTCAAAAAAAACGAAACAAAAAAAAGAGGAGAAGCGTAAAAGCAAGTAAAGATTAAAAAAACGCAGAAATGCGATTTCTTCATAGTTAGGTTAAATTTTAGGGTTTATTAAGGGAAAAAGGGATGGTTCGCCATCCCTTTTTTTTTGATGTAGCTGAAAGAAACAAAACGTAAGCTAATTTATTTTTTTATTAATAATACTAATTAAAAATTAGTTTTTCAGGGTTCTTTAAAATTCCGGTGTCGATGAGAAAGCTTGTGCTGATGATGTTAATCTGATTTAGCCGGCTGATTAGGTTTATGATGAAATCATCACCCGGTTTCCCATAAATTTGAAGAAAAAAGTCAATGTTTCTCATCTCTGGGAAGAGAAAACCATTTTCACCTGTATTGGATATCAGATTATAAAGGTAAAGATTGTCTTCATCATCAAAGGAATACAATGAAAATTCCTGTTTTTCTTTTAGTTTTTTATGAAAAATGACCAGATTTTCCTGCCGTGTAAGATTTACTCCGAATTTTTGATTAATTGCCCAACTAAGATGGTAATCATTTTCATGGGAAGAAATTCCAATTAAACGAAACTCAATTTCAGGTTTGAAAACTAATTTGACATTTTTTGCCATGGATAATAGAAGTATGATTATGCGAAAGTAAAAGTTTTAGATGAAAAAACTAGAGACCAAGGGTGCGAATTGCATTTGCGGAAGCATTTTGTTCCGCCTCTCTTTTGGAAGAACCATCTCCTTCACCTATAATTTTGTTATTAACGGCAAGTTGCGTATGGAAAAAAGACTGGTTTACGCTTTGGCTGACCTCTTCTTTTGTCAGAAAGCTGACCGGGTCCTTTTTTTGCTGACTCCATTCGATAATCTTGCTTTTATAATCGGTTTCATTATTTATAAGCGTATTAAAATCGGTGTGTTTATGTATAAGGGTGTCAATTACAAATTTCCGGGCAATGGCAAATCCCCTGTCAAGATATATGGCTCCGATAAAGGCCTCCAGGGTATCTCCATTCAGGTTCTTTTTGTGTCGGTTGTGATGCACGGGTGGTTTTACAAGTTTATTCAACCCGATTGTATTTCCGATCCGGTTCAGATTATCTCTCTGAACAAATTTTGATCTTATTTTGGTCAGATACCCTTCGTTCTTATCCGGGAATTTATGGAAAAGATAAGCCGAAATAATAGATTCGAGGATGGCATCTCCCAGGTATTCCAGACGCTCATTATGAATAAGGGGTTTACCCGGTATGTTAATGGATGAAGATTTGGGAATGAGGGCCTGTTTGTACAAATGAATATGCCGGGGCCTGAAACCTGTCAGATTTTTTATTTGGGTGGCAAACCTGTTCCGTTTCAGAATTCGTCCAAACAATAGAGCAGTATTAAAAGTTTATTCAACGTATTTTTTATAAATCACACTGGCATTATGTCCTCCAAATCCAAATGTGTTGCTCAATACTGCATTTACTTCTTTCTTTTCCGCTTTATTAGGAGTAAGGTGAAGTTTTTGATCCAGTAGGGGATCAATGTTTTTAAGATTAATGGTGGGAGGGATAATTCCTTTGGTCAGGGCTAACAGAGTAGCAATCGATTCAACTGCTCCGGCAGCTCCCAGCAAATGTCCGGTCATTGATTTGGTAGAGCTGATGTTCATTTTATAAGCATGTTCACCAAATATGTTCACAATTGCTTTTGCTTCGGAAAGATCACCCAGGGGTGTTGCTGTTCCGTGAACATTGATATAACCAATATCTTCCGGTTTAAGGTTTGCATCTTCCAGGGCATGTTTCATCACCAGTGTGGCTCCCAGTCCGTCAGGGTGAGGTGCTGTAAGATGATGTGCATCTGCACTCATCCCGTAACCTGCAACCTCTGCATAAATCTTAGCTCCTCTTTTTTTAGCATGTTCGAGCTCTTCCAGGATGAGCGTTCCGGCCCCTTCTCCCATTACAAAACCATCGCGTGTGGCATCAAATGGCCTTGACGCAGTTTTGTATTCTTCATTGTTGGTAGATAAAGCCATCATGGCATTAAAACCACCCATCCCTATTTCATTGATGGTTGCTTCAGCACCTCCACTGATAAATATATCGGCCTTGCCAAGCCGCAAATAAGTAGTGGCATCAATAATGGTATTTGTTGAAGTAGCGCAAGCTGAAACAATTCCGAAATTCGGACCCCGGAAATTATATTTCATGGAAATATGCCCGGCAGCAATATCAGCAATCATCTTTGGAATGAAAAAAGGACTTATGCGGGGGGTCCCGTCCCCCCTCACAAATCCTGCAATTTCATCATAGAATGTTTTTAAACCACCTATGCCCGAACCGAAAATAACACCCGCCCGGTCATGATCAAGGGAATCAAGATCTATTGCGGAATCTTTTATCGCTTCATCAACTGCAATAAGAGCCAGCTGGGCATAACGGTCAAGTTTACGAAGTTCTTTTCTGTCAAAATAGTCTTTGGTATCAAAGTTTTTTAGTTCACAGGCAAACCTGGTTTTAAACTTTTCAGCATTAAAATGAGTGATCCAGTCACTTCCACTTACTCCATTAGCAAGCCCGTCCCAGTACTCCTGTACAGAATTCCCGATTGGAGTAAGAGCTCCAAGTCCTGTTACAACTACACGCTTTAATTCCATAAAAACTATATGAGAATAAAACTATTTGGCGTTTTCTTCCAGATACTTAACGGCATCACCTACGGTCCCGATATTTTCGGCCTGGTCATCAGGAATACCAATGTTAAATTCTTTTTCGAATTCCATTATTAATTCAACTGTGTCAAGAGAATCAGCTCCTAAATCATTTGTGAAGCTAGCTTCGTTTGTTACTTCATTTTCATCAACACCTAATTTGTCAACGATAATGGCTTTTACTCTTGATGCAATGTCTGACATGATCTTAATTTTTAATTAATACTTTTGTTAATTGAAATATGGTGCAAAGAAATATATTTCAGTAATTATTTTCAAACAATTTTAATTTTTTTTGTGAATATTACAAGAAAACTAATGAAAATAGGTTTATTTTAGTTTATTTTAGTAACTTTTTAATACATTTAATTACTTATATATGAGTAAAGTAGTAATATTTGCTTCAGGTTCCGGAACCAATGCAGAAAAAGTGATAGAATATTTGAACAAATCAGTCGAAAAAAAAGTTTGTGCTGTTTTTTGCAATAAGGAAAATGCGGGTGTGATTGCCCGGTCAGAAAGCCTGAATGTACCTGTTTATGTGTTTAACCGGACAGATTTCTATGATACGGGAAGGGTAGGGGAACTTCTTGAAAAGGAGGCCCCTGACATGATTGTTCTTGCCGGATTTTTGTGGCTGGTGCCCGGTGAAATGATAAAAAAATATAAGGGACGGATTATTAACATTCACCCTGCCTTATTACCAAAATATGGTGGAAAGGGGATGTATGGAATGCATGTCCATAAAGCTGTCATTGAAAACGGGGAAAAGGAGTCCGGGATTAGTATTCATTATGTCAATGAAAATTACGATGAAGGAGATATAATTTTTCAGGCAACATGCAGGGTAGATCCGGATGATACGCCGGAAAGCCTTGCCCAAAAAATCCATTTGTTGGAACACCGGCATTTTCCTGAGTTGATCAGTAAATTGTTGGATAAAATTTAGAATTACTGGTATTTAAGTCTGAGTCAAAATACTATGGTATTATTATTTCATTTCGAAGCTTACCTGCCGGCCTTGCTCTGCCATAGCTATGCGAAGGCGATGCAGGAAGGGAAGTATGACTGAGAAATCTAGGAGTTGAAGCAGATTTCTCACCATCGTACCTCAGGTTCAAAATGTACAGACTATATATGACCTTGACTCGTCCTGATTTTTGTTTTCCATTTCTTGTTTCCTGGATTTTTTTACTTTATATCATCCAGCAAACTGATCATTACCCGGCTGATTTTGCGGTATTCCGGCATGTTTTCTTCACTAACCGGTTTAACCGGGGGAGCTTTCATCTTCAGAGGATCGATAGGATGGCCGTTTTTATAAACACGGAAATCAAGATGAGGCCCGGTTGCCAGGCCCGACATGCCTACATAACCAACAATATCACCCTGTTTTACATATTTGCCAGGTGTCATACCTTTACCATATCTTGACAAATGCATATAGGTAGTGGTGTAAACACTATTATGTTTTACCTTAACCATCCGGCCACCTCCACCAGACCATTTTACCGCAATTACTTTTCCGTCACCAATGGTATGAACAGGTGTTCCTGTCGGGGCTGCATAATCTACCCCGTGATGCGGGCGGCGGATTTTCAGTACCGGATGATAACGGCTGTTGGAATATCTGGAACTAATCCTGGAATAGCGCAAAGGCGCTTTTAAAAATGCTTTTCTCAGGCTTGCACCATCCTGGTCATAATAATCCTCCCGTCCGTCCTGAATGAAAGGAATGGCATAAAAATCTTCACCCGCATGATGAAAATATGCGGCAAGAATTCTATTTATTCCAATGGACAGGGTATCCACAAATTGTTCATCGTAAATGATCTTATAGGAATCACCCTTTTGTATGCCAAAAAAATCAATAGTCCAGGCAAAAATATCGGAAAGCTCAATAGCCAGGACCGGATTGTATTTTTTTTCTTTCATGGAAAGCCATAAAGATGATTCTATAATACCGGAAGCCGTTTTCAAATCTGAATGAACTTCCCTTTTTTCATGACTGACATTTGGAGAATCTCCGAAATCAAAAATAAAATAATCAATGGGATTATCAATATACACAAAATACCGTACCGTTTCAACGCTATCTTTTTGGCTAAATACAATGTATTTATTTCCCAGTTTTACTTTTCTGAAATCAAAGGTATCCCCTGAGTTATCAATAATTGTTTGTATTTTATGATAAGGAATGTCAAGTTTTGACAGAATTACAGCCAGTGTCTGGTTTCTTCTTACCTTTCCCTTTGTAATATTGAAGGAATCGATTTCAATCCCATAAAGCTTTTTTACCGGAGCAGGGATGATAGTGTCCTGTATGATGGTTTCTTCTTCCGTACCGGAAGGTTTTTCTTTACAGGAAAAGAAAGACAAAGTACTGATAATAATAAGAAAAGATATTAGGGTGAACTTATTTTTATGCATTGATTTTTCCTTTATCGGATAACTATATTTACAATTTTGCCGGGAACAACAATGGTCTTTATAAGTTTTTTCCCTTCCAGCCATTTTTGAGTTTTCTCATTTTTGAGGACTTCTTCTTCGATGGCTTTTTTATCCAGTCCTGCAGGAAGGGGAATTTTAAACCTCATTTTCCCGTTGAAAGATATTGGATATTCAACGCTTTCTTCTCTTAAATATTGCTTGTCAACCTGAGGAAATGCAGTATTACTGATTCCACCTTTGTGCCCCAGCTTCTCCCACAGTTCTTCACAGATATGCGGTGCAAAAGATGCCATGGAAATCACCAGTTTTTCCATTACCTCACGGTTATTTGACTTTATCTCATTAAGTTCATTAACGCAGATCATAAAAGTACTGACAGCTGTATTAAAGGAGAAACGCTCAATGTCTTTTCCAATTTTATCAATGGCTTTATTGATAATGGTTTGCTCCTTTTCCGAAGGAGGAGCATCATTCACCGAAAAAT
Source organism: Bacteroidales bacterium (assembly GCA_024763075.1). GTDB lineage: Bacteria > Bacteroidota > Bacteroidia > Bacteroidales > VadinHA17 > JANTGF01. The sequence goes on from JANTGF010000003.1 coordinate 79,517, forward strand.
GCTCTCCACCGGGAAAAAACAAACGCCAGAATTTTCTGAAAAATCTGGAGACTCCCTCAATCCCGTTTGTGTCCCATGGTTTGGATTGTTCAACCGGACCCAGGAACATCTCATACATGCGCAGGGTGTCCGCTCCGTATTTTTCGATGAGTTCATCAGGGTTTTGTACGTTGTGTTTGGATTTTGACATCTTCTCAATTTCCCAGCCACAGATATACTTCCCTTCTTCAAAAATGAATTCTGCATTTTTATATTCCGGACGCCACTTTTTAAACGCTTCAACGTCGAGTACATCATTATGTACCATTGAGATGTCAACATGCAGAGGCGTTGAAAAAAGTTTTCTGTCTTTAATGTTTTTGGAAACAAACAAGGGTTTCAATTCCCTTACCTTATGATTATCGAAAATTACCTGTTTCTGCGAATCTTCAATTGCTTTTTGCGTTTCTTCTATAATTGTATCATTTATATTAATGATGTCGGCAATGGGAAGCAAAAGGAGTTTCTTATTGGTGGTTTTAATATATTTCTTGTAGTGTGATTCCAGTTTCTCAAGTTTCGCCTGACTTTTAATCTCAATGATCAGGTTTGCTTCTTTATTGTAAAAGTCAAATTTTCGGTTTCCATCTCTGTAATTCCGGATGAATTTATCTTTACTCCCTATCTTCTTAATATGTTCCCAGAGTAAATACTCTGCGTATTTTTCAAGATTTACCCTGTAAACAAAGCTGGAACGACCCTGGATTTTGCCCTGGTTAATTAATTTTTTAAAGGGCTCATCCTCACATGCAAGGCCCAGATCGAATAAGAATTTATTCCAGAACCGGGAGTATAGTAAATGACCTGTGGCATGTTCATCCCCACCCACATACAGGTCCACATCCCGCCAGTATTCATTGGCTTCTTTTGAGAAGTATTCTTTGTCATTATGCGGATCCATATATCTGAGATAATATGCACTGGAACCGGCAAATCCCGGCATGGTACCGGTTTCCAGAGGGTATCCTTCTTTGGTCTTCCAGTTTTTTGCACGGGCAAGGGGTGGCTCTCCGGCTTCGGTAGGCAGATATTTATCTACTTCCGGTAATTCCAGCGGGAGGTCTTTTTCATCCAAAGTGTAAGGAATGCCATTTTTATAATAAACTGGAAAAGGTTCTCCCCAATACCTCTGGCGGCTGAAAATAGCATCCCTCAGACGGAAGTTAATTTTCCCCTGGCCAATTCCTTTTTCCTCCAGCCAGCTGATCATTGTTTGAATGGCTGTTTTTACTTCCATTCCGGTGATAAAACCGGAGTTGATCATCAGGCCGTCTTTTGAGTCATAGGATTCTTCCCAGCCTGCCGGATCTGCAGGTTCCTCCCCTTTTTTAACCACTACCTGAATAACAGGCAGACCAAAGTGACGGGCAAATGCAAAGTCCCGGCTATCGTGACCTGGAACTGCCATGATGGCACCGGTGCCATATCCTGCCAGTACATAATCTGCCACCCAGATGGGGATCCGGGCATTGTTCACAGGATTAATGGCAAAGGCTCCGGTAAATTCACCGGTAATGCTTTTTACATCGGCTATCCGGTCTCTTTCCGAACGGTTTTTTGCCCAGTGAACATATCTTTCAATACTTTCAACCCTGTCCTTTGTGGTTATTCCGGCCACCAGTTCATGCTCGGGAGCCAGCACCATATAAGTGGCACCCCACAGTGTATCCGGGCGGGTAGTAAAAACTTCAATTTTATTTTCAGAATTTTCAACTGAAAACAAAACACTGCTTCCTTCCGACCGGCCAATCCAGTTCCGCTGGATTTCTTTCAGGGAATCACTCCAGTTGATGGTATCCAGCCCGTCCAGCAAGCGCTGGGCATAAGCAGTAATACGCAACAGCCATTGCTTCATCAGTTTCCGTTCTACCGGATGTCCTCCTCTTTCGGAGTAACCGTCCTTTACCTCATCATTGGCAAGTACGGTACCCAGCTCCGGGCACCAGTTTACCATGGTATCAGAAAGATGGGCCAGGCGATAGTTCATCAGTACCTCCTGCTGTTCCTTTTTACTCATGGCTTTCCATTCATCTGCAGTAAATGGGCTTATTTCATCACAGGCTGCATCAATTCCGGCATTTCCTTCTTTCTCAAAGGCATCAATCAGGGACTGAATATTTTCAGCTTTTTGGGTTTCATTATTGAACCAGGAGTTGAACAACTGAATAAATGTCCACTGGGTCCATTTGTAATATTTGGGGTCACAGGTTACCACCTCACGGTCCCAGTCAAATGAGAACCCGATTTTATCCATTTGTTCCTTATACCGGTCGATGTTTTTATAGGTGGTAATGGCAGGATGAGTTCCGGTTTGAATGGCATATTGCTCAGCAGGCAGTCCGTAGGCATCAAATCCCATAGGGTGCAGTACATTGAATCCCTTATGTCTTTTAAAACGGGCATAAATATCAGAAGCAATGTAACCCAGGGGATGACCTACATGCAATCCGGCACCTGAAGGGTAGGGAAACATATCCAGTACATAATATTTGGGTTTGGAGGGATCCTCCACTGCACTGAAAGTTTTATTCTCCTTCCAGTATTGCTGCCATTTTTTTTCAATATCGGTAAAACAGTAATTCATTTTTAGCCAAATTATTGGGTATAAAAACTTAAAGCTGCGAAATTAGAAAAACTTTGCGATAAATAGCTGAATTCATATAGCTGAATTGATAAAACCGGCATTCGGGCAATCAATTATTTAATATTTTTCAGGGAAGATCATAATTTTTCGTAATTTTGCAAGCCAATTTATTGGTCCCGTAGTTCAGCTGAATAGAACGTCAGATTCCGGTTCTGAAGGTCGTGGGTTTGAATCCCGCCGGGATCACAAAGCAAAAAAAGCCTCCCGAAGGGAGGTTTTTTTATGGCCGGCCCCAAAAAGAACTTGTTCTTTGAAGGGGCAGGCCATAAAAAAATACCAGCGAAGCTGGCTTTTTTTTGCTTTGTAGCGCCCCCCCTCTGGGATCACGGAAACAGACGGAGGAAGTTTCCGTAATCCCTACCGGAATTTATAATAGGGTATTTAGAACTTGTTCTTTGAAGGGGCAGGTGAGGCCCGTATAGCCTGTCCCCATTATCTCATGAGGACACAATGGCGGCGCCTATGCTGAAGCTTTAGTGCAGGCATGTGATAGATTCTCTCCGTCTGTGCTTTCTGGCGGCGCAGCCTACTCGATTAGCAACTGGCGTTATTTCAATAGTTCTTTTAGTTTCTTATTAAGTTCCTCTCCTCTCAAATTTCGACCGATTATAACTCCGTTTTCTGCAATCAGAAAATTGTCAGGAATGCCATTAACGCCATAAATTAATGATGCTTCATTTTCATTTCCCTTCAGATCGCTAACGTGTTCCCAATTTAGACTATCTTCTTCAATCGCACTTATCCAACTATTTTTATTATTGTCCAAGGAAACGGCAAATATTTCAAATCCTTTTGGATTAAATTCTTTGTAGGTTTTAATGAGATTTGGATTTTCTTTACGACAGGGTCCACACCATGAAGCCCAAAATTCTAAAAGAACAACTTTGCCATTAACTTCTGACAGCTTTTTAAAACTTCCGTTTTGATTTGACATTTCAAAGTCAACATATTGTTCTCCAATTTTTGGTTCCTTGTTCAGCTCAATGTATCTTTCAATTTTTCGTCCATAATAAGATTCCTTATTTTCTTTAGAGAATTGGTCAAACAACACTTTAGTCTTTTCTTTTCCCCAAGTTGTTGAGTAAATCGAAAGAATGTTTGCGCTAACAATACTATTAGGGTGTCCTTTAACATATTCCATTTCCTTTATTAATCTTTCTTTTCTTGGTAGTGAATCGATTTCTCGATATAAGGCTTGACTTAATAATTCACTTTTTGAACCTGTGATATTGGCACTTTTGAAATCTGTGTCGATTGCCTTAAAAGTCATGGATTTGTTTTCTGCCCAAAATGATGTGTAATTCGAATAATCTTTGGTGTGAATATAAAGTCGTATTGGTGACCAGGGTAATTGAGTATTAAATTGAAAAGAATTGTCTTCGATTTTTGTTGAATCTAATTTTTTATTATTCAAATTTAGATATAAAAATGTACCATTTTCAATTGAGTTTACCGTCCCATTTAAAGAAAATCTGGTTTGTGGTTTTTCACTACAAGAGAATGCAATTAAAGCTGTAATTCCTAAGATTAATTTTTTCATTGATTTTTGTTTTTGCTTGTTGCCAACGGCAGTCTGTCTAAAAACCTTCGGATTCATTAAATTTTGGTTGAATGTAGTAAATTTTAAGAGGGATTAAGCAATCGTTTGGATTTTGATAGGGGAAATTGCCAGGAAAATATAATAGCGTAAACTGGCTTATTTTAAGCCATATCACCCTAAATATATTGATTATAAGAAAAATAGCAGTTTCCATATATTCTTTCATCTTTTCTTTTCCAGGGGTGCTCCAGGATTGCCTGTCGTTTCCTGTATTATTCTTTGTTGTTCTCAATTCTTTCTTTATTCCAGCGTTTTCCATGTCAATCCTTTCATATCTTTTCTGTTTTTAAAGAACAAGCTAAACAGAAATGCAAATGCAAGTGTTGCTACAATTCCTATAAAACCGTACATCCAGAACGAGATTTCAGTTTGAGATCTTATAAGAAACAGGAGTCCTGTTCCGAAAAAGAAACCTGCCAATGCACTTCTTCCGTCAATACGGGGGAAGAATATTGCCATTACAAACAAACCTCCCAAACCGCTGGTCAATAACCCAAGTATATAGTTAAAATAATCCATCAGGGACAAAATATTAAGGGTAGCCATCAGTAGTGCAAAAGCTACTCCTGCTCCTCCGAATGCTATACCCGACCAACGTGCTACGAGGAGCTGTTTTTTGTCTGAAGCATTTGGTAAGAAGTGATGATAAAAATCGGATGTAAAAGCCGTGGAGATAGAATTCACATTTGACGATACAGTTGACATTGTTGCCGAAAAGATTGCTGCAATCAGCAGTCCTGCGATGCCAACAGGCATCTCGGCCATTATGAAATGCGGAAAGATGGCATCGGTGTTTTGCATTCCAAAATTTACATCTCCCGGATTTGTTTTGTAAAAAGCATACAAAGAGGTTCCTATGGAATAAAAAATAACCAGAACGAAAATACTCATCACACCATTCATGATTATTCCCCTTGCAGCCGACTTTTCATCTTTGGTTGTCAGGTAACGCTGTATTACCGTCTGGTCAGAGCTGTAAGAGATGAGATTATTGGCCAGTCCGCCAAGGACAATAACCCAGAAGGTAGCACTTTTAAAACTTAAAGAAAAGTCGAACATCCTCAGCTTATTATTTTCAACGGCAATCTCATAAACTTTTCCAATACCACCTTCAATGCCCGACACGAGAAATATCACTGCAAGAACAGCTCCGCCAAGAAGCACAAAGCCCTGTATCACATCGCCCCAAACAACAGCTTCAACACCTCCCATAGTACAGTATGTAATGGTTATTACTCCCATCAAAACAATACACAGGTAGATATCGATACCGGTAACAACAGTAAGAGCCAGTGATGGTAGAAAAAGGACAAGAGCCATACGGGCAACCATGAACAGGATGAACAGACCACTCGCAAAAAACCGGGTAGAGTAGTTAAATCGCTTCTCAAGATATTCATACGCTGTGGTAACATTCAGGCGGCGAAAGAAAGGCAGGTAATATTTAACAACCGGAAAGGCCATGATAAGTATAGTAAATGCCAGAGGATAGTATTTCCAGTCGGTTGCGTATGCTTTTGCAGGAATAGCCATGAATGTGATGGCGCTCAACATTGTGGCAAATATCGACATGCCGGCAGCCCACCATGGAATACGGCCTCCACCCTTAAAAAAGTCTTCTGTGCCCTTCTCCCGCTGCATAAAGAAATACCCCAAAAACAGCATGACGAGAAGGTATACCACAAGGAGTAGCCAATTTATCCAGCCAAAAGAAGGATTGGCAGTCAACGCTCCATAATAAACTCTTGCTGACCGGACACCGGGCATTATCTCCCCATTAATTATCAGCCAGCCATCATCCCATGAAACAATCTTTGCCCCGGCAGGAGGCGGAAACGGATATTTATCACCCACCACCCAGCTTTTTGTTATGGTATTGTAGATAAGTGCCAGATTATTGAACTTGTACCACTCAGGGTTGTGTGACAGGTACTCTATCTTCCATTTGGAAAGCCTGTTGACAGTGGCACTATCGCCACTTTCTTTTGCATTTTTCAACTCACGCTCTCTCTTCCAGGCATTATAAAAGATATCCCTGTTAACCCCTCCAATAAAAAGAATGCTATTCATTCCTAAAGGAATTGCATCAGCCCCGTGAAGTGAAATTGACTTCATTCCCTGAGGTGCTGTCTCCGGTACTTTTGTCCACTCTCCTGTTTTGGGATTGAACTCCAGACCATCAGTCAAAACATCCGGGTTATCCCTATCTTCAGGATAACCTGAACCACTGATAAAATACAGATGTTTCTCTTCGGCAGCATTCTGAGCAACCACAACGGGCTGCAGACGTGCGGAACCCGGGAATGGATTCAGTTCTTTCCATTTAAAATCTTCGGTTCCTTTTTTGCTAATATCAAGAGCAAGAAAGGTGTTTGCAGGTTTTCCGTCAGCCACGCCTCCGGCAACATAGATTGTTTCATCAATCAGAGCAGCACCCATTTGTGAAACAGGTAATGGCAGCTCCGGCCAAACTTCAACATCCAAGGCTCTGTTACCATCATTCCATCTCAACAAATAAACAGACTTCAATGTCTCATTGTTGTTCTGCCCTCCAATACAGAGCAGTCCTGAAGGGATAGTAACCGAAGCTCCGTAGGCTGTTTTTACAGGGATTTTGAATCCCGTTATCCACTCAGGATTTCCATTGTTTTTTATCAAAACATATGCATCGTTATAATATCTTTTATCACCACCTTCGCGAACAGGAATATCCGGAAAGTTGCAACCTCCCGCAACAATAACAGCATCACCCGATACCCCGGCAAATGGAGATGCCAGTCCTTGTTGCTTTTCCTCACCCGGGGCAGCGGGCAGTTCTACAAATTCATTCCATTCGAAATTATTTTTATAATTTGATTGACAAAAGAGTGAATTGTTAAACAGAAGAGAAAACAGCAAAAGTAACACTACTTTTAACTCCATTGGAAACAGATAATTCATAAATCTTTTTCTTTGTGTATAAATCATATTTTCTCTTTGCGTTTGAATACAATATTAAATACCACAAAATTGCTTTATTAACCCCAACCGCATTATTTCCAAAACTCATCTATTACAATAATTAAAGAACCCGATTGCTTCAAGCTTTTTCTTGATTACCGCTTCTTCTTCCTCAGAGATAGTCTGCAGAGGAGTTCTGTTTGGGCCCATGTCGAGTCCGAGAAATTTCATCATTCGTTTACCTGCCATGATATTGCCCCTGTACTTTCCAAGAATATCGCAAAACTGATGCGACTGGTGCTGCAATAAACGGCATCTGTTCATATCTTTATTTTCATAAGCAGCTTTCATATCCATGTACAAACTAAAACAGTGGTTGTATGTCCCTCCAACTCCTGAGATGTTTCCATAAGCCAAGGCATCGAGGAACATCTCATCATAACCCCATAGCATCTCGTATTTACTCTCTGCAACATATCTGCACTTTTCGAACTCAAAGATATCGTTATCGGTAAATTTCACTCCTGCAAGATTTGGTATAACCCCGTCTGCTGCAGTAAGAAAATCAACCAAAGATGTTCTGAAACCATTTAAGGAAGGGATATAGTAAAAGTAAAAAGGTATTGAAGGTGCCGAAGATGCAATTGCCTTACAGTACTCCACAAGCTCCTCTGAGCGTTTAGGCGCCAAAAAAGCCGGAGCCATAGCGGCTACCGCCCATGCGCCGTTTTTCTCTGCATGAACAGCCAACTCCTGTTGCTCTCTGATATTGGTCCCACCGGTATGAACAATCACCTTTAATCTTCCGGCACTCACTTCAATCCACTTTTTTGCCGTTGACATACGCTCATCTTTGGTGAGCAGTGCACCTTCGCCGGTACTGCCATTAATAAAAACCCCATCTAATCCTGCCCTAATTAACATATCTGCATATTCCGGTATCAGATTCAGATTAACATCCCCATTCTCCAACATTGGGGTAAAAGGTGCTGCTATATAGCCGTTAATTTTTTTCATAAGTATCTTTTTCATATTTATCTTGCCCATCTGTCAACCATTTAAGTGAGAAGCTTACAAACGTATTCTGCTTGTAGCCATCTTTTTCAAAAAACACTCCAATATCTCCGTTTGGCAATACCGTCATTGATGAGTAGGCAGATCCTCCCGGATAGATAGTCTTTCCCTCAGTCCACGTTTTACCTTCGTCATAACTAATGCGGACTGTTAGATTCCTGCGTCCCTTTTTCATCTTGGCATTCGAAAAGATAAGACGGTTTTTATCGTCTCCGGCATTAACCGATGAGTAACGGATAATGCTTCCGTTGCAACCGGGGTCAATAAGTTCAGGCGCCGGGTTTGACGTCCAGCTCTTTCCTTCGTCCGATGAAATATGCACCCATCGCAAGCCTTTACCGTTAACACGGCAATTAACCATCCAGTTTCCGTTGGCCAGCTCAACAACTTTTGACTCATCTCCGGGAGTAATAGGTGTGTCTATAAGATACCAGTTTTTACCATGGTCGTCACTGGCAAAAAGGTGTAGACCGTGATCGAGGTTTACCATAGTGTGCAAAAGTTTGCCGTTGCTTGTTTGAATACCCCGACCCGAAGTGATAAACTTAAAGTCATTATGCCACTCCGGTTTGGCAATCTGCGAAGTGATATCAGTTGGTTCACTCCATGTTTTCCCGTTATCGGAACTCTTTACTACATGTAGGTAATAAACATCCTTCTCTCTGTCCAGATCCATATAGTTATAAAAAAGAAAAATATCACCCTTAACCTCATCAACAATCATTGATGGGTCGGATGCTGACTTGCCATTTGGGAAATCAACTACCGTCTCTATCTCTGTCCATGACTTGCCATTATCAGAACTGCGACGTATCACAATGTTAATATCCTTGCTCCCCCTTAAATCGGCACATGAGGGTACACGCTCATCAATAGCTGCCACCAAATCACCATTCGGTGCTGTTACTATTGCCGGGATACGGTAGCACGCAACTCCTTCTTTCATTGTGGTGTTAAAAAGGTCATGCACCTCTTTAACTCCTTTTGTAATTTGATTTTTCTGTTTCTTTTGTGCTTCTACAGTTATTGCTAAAAGCAAAATAAAGATTGAAATTAAAAGTGCTCTCATTTTTATTATTTTTAGTTTTCTATTTTCCAAGTTAACCCAACCCCTATCCCCCCGGAGGAGAATATTACAGTTTATCTAACTTAATTGATATTCAGTAATTCCGACACATCAATCTTCTGAAAAGTTAGTTGAGCCTGACTCCCTTCGTATAAAATTCCAATTGTATTTTCATTGATGGATGTTATGCAGGAGTATCCCGCTCCTCTGCCCTCATCCAGCTCCATCCAATACTGTTCCGGCCATGTCTTACCATCATCAAAACTTACCTTAATGGTTTGTTTAACACGACTATATTTTGAATTGGGATTGGAGAAGAAGAGAACACTCTTCTCTTTTCCATCTTTACCTGTATAGTTATGGCGATGAATACTTGCCATACAAACCGGTTCCGGCAGAGTGTGGTGGGATGTCTCATGCTCCTTCCAGGCTTCCCCCAAATCAGAAGTCACATAAATTGCCCGACCGTTCTTTTCTCCTTTTTCTTTACGATTGTGATTATCCCGGATATTAAGCATAACTCTGCCGTCCGACAGCTCCACAGCCATCGATTCTGTAGTATTGTGCGAAGCAGGTTTACTTGTTATCCATGTTTTACCTCCATCTTTGCTGTAAGTAATGTTTGAGAATGGCAATCCGTTCTCATCTCGTCCCTGAGTAGGAAAAACCAATGTTCCGTCGGAAAGTGTAATTCCGTGACCGGGTGCAGGTGCCCATAACCACCATTTGGGATCTTTGCACATCTTTGTCAGATTTTTGGGCTTACTCCACGTCTTACCGTCATCGGAGCTCTTTGTAATTAGAAATTGACTTGATTGCTTAACGTTAAAACCTGGTTGTGAACCTCTGTCGCGCCACTGATGGTTCCACGCTTTACTTTCTTCGGTCAGCCCTTCAATCCAGCTACCTTTCATATCCAATACACCATGCATCCATAAACCTGCTATGTAAATATCACCGGTAGTAGGGTCAACAAGGATATTGGCATCACTCACCCCATTGAACTTTTCAGGCAATCCACCCCACTCACCCATGTCGAGAGCTATACGGATCGGCTCCCATGTTTCCCCGCTGTCTGTTGAACGGCTCACACCAATATCAATATCACCTTGAAGATCCCTGCCCGATTCCATGCGAACATCGTAAATAGCAAGCAGTGTCCTGTTCTTTGTTGTTGTCAAACCCGGTATGCGGTAAGTATGAACTCCATCCTGATTGTGTTTCCGAAGAGCAATTCCAAGTCTTAAAAACTCAGTTCCTGTTTGAGTTGCAGGAGAAAATATTTCATTCCCAACCTTTACATACCTAAGCTTTGCTGATATTTTATCGGTCAGGCTCAAATTATCCGTTGCCGAATAACAAACCCAAAATACATTAATACCTTTCTTAAGTTTCTGTTCTCCTTTAACAATAATAGTCTTACTCCTCACTGATGTAGTACCAAATAGTTCTCTCTTATGAAACAGTGTATCCACTCCGTTATAATAAACAGTTGCAGTTCCAATATTTCCATTAGCTTTTTCTCCAGCATCAACAGAAATTTCATTAACTATCTGCTCATCTTTTTCGCAGTTGTAAATGATTCGAATTACAGGGGTAATCTCTTTACCCTTCAACACCGGATAGTTAAACGTTTTTGCTGATAATTCTTTTCTAACTTCAACCTGAGGACTGCATGCAAACAATAAAACCAAGGAAATTGCAAACAACAAACCTTGTATTTTTTTAAATGATATCACTTTCATTGTAGTTATAAATAAATTCCCAATAATGTTTAAGGTGGAGTCTTACAGCTTTATGGTATCCCTTTTTATCTCTGTTCCTGATAAGTTTCAGAATCATTTCGTGACTAACAACCTCTCCTCTTTCTTTCAACTTCTTGCTGACAGGAAGAAAATAGTTACTGTAGTTCTTCTTAACAAACACAAATACAGGATGCATTATTTGAGTTAACTGGGAAATAAAATTATTTCCGGCTATCTCATAAATTTTTGAATGGAAGGCAACTTCCTCCTCAAAAGAGAGATTATCACTTCCAATTGCTTTCTGACGTTTAACTATCTTTTCGAGCTCCTGAATATCGTTGTTATTCACATTAGTAAACAGAAACTCCGCAAGGCCTATTTCCAAAGCTATCCTCATTCCCATCATCTCCTTAATCGACTTAACACTAAAAAGTGATGGATCGAGAATCTTTCTGAACCCGTTTAACAAGGGAGGTTCAGTAACTACAATACCTCTCTTGGTACGCGTTTGGATGAGACCAAGCATCCTTAGTCGGCTCAAAGCCTCACGAACAACATTACGGCTGATACCAAACATCTCAACAAACTGCATCTCATTGGGCAGATGGTCTCCCGGCACAAGATTATTCTCTTTGATGTAGCCGATTATCCTCTCTTCAACCTTATCGGCAAGTGTAGTTGTAGTCAGATTATCTATCATATTTAAATCCTATTTGTAGGACAAATATAATAAAAGAATCTTTATAAAAACAGGTGCCTTCATTCCGGAATCAGAAGAATAAACACTATTTATTTTTTGTAATTCATTATTGATCGGTATTTGGAGCAAAAATTGCGGGGCATGATTTGCCTGAAGCATTTCATCAATCTGGATTACCTGCCCTGACAGTTGCTTGTTCTTATGCAATTTTGGGAGGAAAGATTATTTCCAATGCAGGTTAATTCTTCCTTGCTATATAAAAACCATAGCTGTAATATTCTTTATATTTTAGGTACAATTCCATTTCAGCATTATGTTCGTCAACAACTTTTCTCGCAATACTGGAATTGTTATTTCGTTCAAGAAAAGCCTTGAATCTCTCTTTCATTGGTTTGTAATAGTTTTTTATCCAACTTTCGGGTTTTAGATAAAAATATCCAACCAAAGAATAACCGTTGTTTTCTATAAGTTTGATTTTATTTGAAGCAGTATCAACTTCTGGATATTCTTGTTTCCAAAAATCTTCTATTTCTTTTGGTCGAGAATATGTTATCCAGGTAATTTCACTAACTGCCAAATATCCCCCCACTTTCAAATAGTCTTTCCATTTCTTTAATCCATTCTCAAAACCTATGTTGTAAATTGCTCCTTCCGACCAAATTATGTCATATTCTTCATTCTTAAATGGCAAATCTTCCATTGATTTTTCAAGCGTTTTTATTTTCTCTATCAATCCAAATTTTTTAGCTTTTTCGTTTAGTTCAGACAAAAATTCTGGAAACAAATCAACAGCTGTTATTTTTGCATTCAAATTTTGTGCGAGTGTAATAGTCTGTCCACCCGAACCGCAACCAATGTCAGCTACTTTCAATTTCTGAGTAATCGGCAAATCCATAAACCCAAGGGCTTTCAGCGTTTCTTTTTTGCTTCCGGGTCCTTGTCTTTCTGAATTTTTATGGAAGTCAATTATCAGTTCTAATTCTGTCACTCTAAATTTTTTTGTCCAAAGTTAAGATAATTTCTATGTTACAGTTGCTATTTGCTCATGCGATCTTTATTCTTGGTTTTGAATTATGTAAACTGTTCCTTTACCAATACTTATTATTACTTGCTCTCTTTTTAAATTGCTCATTTGTCCGATTAATCAACAAATTCATTTCTTCAACTAATCTAAATTTTCATTTTTGCAAATTAACCGCAACGATTGTATATAGTCATATTCGATTTATTTCTATTCTAGGGTTTGCTGAAAAACACTTAAATTTCATATAATCAATTAGATAAGAGTGCATATTTCGTTCCAAATGCAAGGTTTATTATAGGTTTTTATTAAAAACCCTGCATTTTTTACGATTGTTAGCTCATAACATACCATCTACTTCATTGCTACGGCTCGCAATATATCTATACAGCTTTGCCTTGCAGCTTTGTATATGGCATGTTCTGGACTTTTTCAGCAAACCCTATTCTAGCTACATTATGTTGATGTTTTGATAATTAGGCTATTATCATCAAACATCTAATCTGAAATTACATAAACACAAAGTGACAGGCTGTAAAAACCACTTTTATGTTAAAGAACATTTGGGTGTTTGTTTAAAATTATTGTAACTTACAATGGATTATAGCAGAGCAACAAAAGGTCCGTGGTCCGGCCAGAATTAAACCATGAGAAAACACTTATCCGTTTAAATACTCCTTATGGAATCGTTATTCACATTACCCGGTCAACATTTTCAGATTTATTATGATCTTTTCTATGAGCTTGCCTTTGTTGCAAGCTTTCTTATTTATATTTATGAAGGTAAAAAAAGAAAATTTCCATGGATCCCATGGCTTTTGATGATAGCCTCGGTACGGATATTTTTTATTATCGGTTCAAAAATTGCAACCTATTCGGGTCAGGAATGGGCCGGATTTTTTCACAGCTTCCATTTTCCTCCCACTGAAGCTAAAACGGTATTCGGAGGTTTGATTTTAGCCGTAGCCGGACTTTTTATTGCCAAAACATGGCTTCGTTTTCGCTACAGGATATTTGATGCCTTTGCACTTGCCATACCGGTAGCAATGGCCGTACAGAGGGTCGGGTGCCTGTTGGTGGGATGTTGTTTTGGGAACCCCACAGCACTTCCGTGGGGGATTCATTACGGAGTGTTTTCACCAGCCTATTTTCATCAGGTACAATCGGGTGTAATTAACTCCACTGCTACCCATACGATTGGGGTACATCCCATTCCTCTGTATATTATTGTTTATAGCCTGATTGTTGCTGGTCTGGTCTGGAAGAACAGAAATGGATTCAAAGCACCCGGGAATCTGACTCTTTTTTCAGTAACATTACTTTTTGCTTCCAGATTTATGATAGAATTTCTGCGGGACCCATTAACAAACGGTCCTTTGGGCACCGGATTTCTTGGTCTGAAACTGATTCAGTGGAGCCTTATTGGCGTTGTGATCATTTTTGTTCTTATCATGGTAACCAGAGAGAGGAAATTTAAGAATAAAACGATAACAAACCCCGTATCATCACCAAATTATCTGGTAAATATCTCATATATATTTTTTCTTTCTCTGATTCTTTATGTGGGGAGAAACTGGTTTATTCCCATTGAGAAGATCAGTATTTTACTTATTTTAATTCCGGTCACCTTTGCTTTATTATGGAAATTATTTCATCAGTTAACGGTACCGGGTTACCGGATGGCCTCTGTAATACTGGTGATTTTTTCTTTCATTGTTATGGCCCAGACAATGGAGGTAAAACAGTCTGCAGATTCAACCTCAGGATTTGTTCCAAAAGCATGGAACAGCATTGGATTCGGATATGCCGGGGGAAGCTATGAGGATATTGACCTTGGCTGTGAGGGTAATGTCATAAGCAGTACAAGGCATACTTATAATCTTGGCAGGGCAGAATACAAACATTATTTTAGTCCGAAGGAAAACCAGATGGGCACCATTGGTATAAGGGGATATTTTGGACAGGATGTATCGGAGTATCCAAAGGTATCACCGGATTACGGCACTAAATTCCCTATTTACGGTATTAGCCCGTATTTTAAATATGACTTTCGCTGGGTTGGACTTGGTGCAGGATTTCAACTTGGCAAGTTTGTTTATGGAGGTTATGAGAGTTCTACCATATTGCCTTTAATCCATTTGCGTGTGGGGCCCAGGGATAAATTATTTGGTGAAATAAATGTAATTAATCCATCCTGGTTGTACACTCCGGTTTCTGAATACCGGATAGGAATGGGAGTTAATCTTGGCAGAGAGTTTAATTTTTTGCATTTTGGGTATGCTAGAATTGATGCAGGAGACGCTCTTTATCTGGCCAGTACATTTATGCTGGGTAACAATTTCTTGTTAGAACCAAATGTGTCTTTTCAAATTGGGGCAGGGAGTGGTTTCCAGGGGGGCATAGGTGTTCATTATATGTTTGGGGAATCCCCGATGAAAAAAAAGCACAGGCAATAGTTAATTTATTGTTGTTCGTATTAATTATAAATGTTTCCCATGTCTAAAAATACATTGATTATCGGGGAAGGTCAATTTTATTTGTGATTATTAAAATACAGTATTATAAAAAATTAGCAGAATTTTATTAAAAGCTAGAAGTAAATATGTTGAATGATTTCCGCCTTGGGCAAAATGCGTTAAAAATATCAATGAATGGAGCGTTAAGAAAGAAAATCTGTTTGATCCCGATATCAGTTTTATCAGCTTTTTGGAGCAAAAAGCCACAAAAACTTACTCAGGAGAGTTATTTTCTTTTAGTGAAATGAATTTATTTTTAGCAATTTTTCCCACAGCGGCGGCCTTTTTTGCTTACTTTTTTTGGCTGAAGCAAAAAAGTAAGTGCCCGTCCGGCATAAGGACAAATCATTAATATGAGAATAATGCAATTATTTACTATCCATATTAAATCGACATGGGAAAGATCAGTTAATTATTTTAATGATAGCTATCACAACACAGCACCTGCTCTCAAGATAAAAGTTAATAACCAGGCCAACGCAACAACATACACCAACCAGATTTTACGGGTAAAGCCAGCAACGATGAGAATGATGATGATAGAAATACGGCTGATCATTGTAGACGGGTTTTCCTTGAAGGGGAAAAGAAAATGACTGGCAATAAATAAAGCGAGCAGTGTAAAGAAGACCGGCATCCTGGCTATGAAATATTCTTTGGTTGCAGCACCTTTATCCGGGGTAAAACTGTTTGTTGCCAGCATAAAAAGAAAAGGGGGCAGGAGAAATAACAGATAATTTAAATAGGTCTGCCCGGAAAGTTGCTCAATCAGATGATGGTAAATGAATATATTGTACACGGCAACCTCCGTAAGCATAACCGTGAAAATAGAGTAGGGAAGAAACCACTCTTCCGGGTCAAAAAGCCGTTTCCATTCGCTTAACAGGTCAGCCAGTCCAATCCCGTAAATTAGTAGCGGGATAAATGTAAGATATTCAGTAGTAGCCATATGCTTTTTGTTTTTATTCCGGTGAATATCATTGAGCCAATGGAAATTATCTGTTTTACATTAAGAAAACGAAAAAATGGAATTGCAAGTTAATAATTTTTTACGTGTAGCCTGAAAACTTTTAAATGATTCCTGAGAATATTCAGATTACAAAGTATTGGGATACCTTTTTTTGTTAAATTTGTAACATTACAAATATATTATTAAAATTATGAGAAAATATGTCTCATTTTTAGTTGTGGTTCTATTTGTTATTGTTTCAGGATGTAACTCAAAAGATGGTGTTTTGCAGGAAACTAGAATTAACGGGCAGAAGCTCCCTGTAATACATCCGGATCAGGTTCCAAAACAGGAAAAGGTATTTCTTTTGTCGGAACTTTTTTCAGACTTCCGGGCCATCCCTCTGGAGACACGGGAAGAGTGTCTGATCCAGAACACCATGGTTGAACTTTCTGAAGATGAAATCTTTGTGGGAACACAAAATTTTCCAAAACCTGCCCGTCTGTACCGGTTTGACAGAAACGGAAAGTTCCTCAATGAAATTGGGAGGCCCGGTAACGGACCCGGTGAACATTCCGGATATATGCAGGATTTTATTCACTATCATGATAAGGACAGTACCATAGTAGTGGTGTGGAACGCTGATAATCCCCAGCTTTTTAATTTGCAAGGACAGCTATTGCAAATTATACAGTGGCCTTTTCATAGGTTGATGGACATTTATAAATTAGGAAATGAAAAATGGTTCAGTACAGGTAGTGCCGGAGGTCGGCCTCACAGTCAAAAGGATTCAGTGTTGCTTGTTTTTTATAATAATGAGGGAACTATTTCCAGGGTCATTTCCCGTACTATTTTTCCAGAAGCTTCAAGAAAAGGTTATATTCCAACTCCGTGGGATAATTCTGTGTGGAGTTATAAAGGGAAAACCAAAATTTTTCTGCAAGGAATGGATACGATCTTTACACTGGAAGAAATGAAACTGGTTCCTGCCGGTATATTGTCTCCGGGAGAGAAAAGCCTTCCTTATAATAAGGTGCTTACACAGGAAGAGCTGAAAGGGAAGTACAGGATCAGGATTCTGGCGGAAACAGAATACAACTGGTTTATTCAGAAATCTGTGATCAAAAGTGTTAAATTAAAGCAATATAAACCCAACTTTTGGGGCGGGCAGTTTGATGAAGATGATCAAATAGTAATTATTGATAAGAAAACAGGAAATGCTGCTTTGTGTAAGTTCAAAGACGATCTGTATGGTTTTATTCCTGAGGATACCTTTTCTTATGTGGAATGGCACAGAAGTGGAAAATTAATTCTGGCACTTCCTCCGGCAGATATGCTGGACATGATCAAAGAGTATGAGAAAAAAGGGGAGGTGCCTCCTGAAATTGCCCATCGTTTGAAGTCTCTTAAACAAATTAAGGAAGATGACAATCATGTGATTTTATTATTCACACTGAAAGACCGCATCAGGATTTAAGATTGCAAAGTTTTTTACCGGAAAATGTGGTATATGGGTTGATATTGTAATTGGTTTTATGCACTTTTGTTGAATCAATCCGAATAATAAATGAAAACTGCAGGAGTATTTTTCCTGAGCATCTTTCCATTCTTCCTTTTCTCACAGGAAGTGGCCCGTTTTTCGGTTGCTTCAGGCGATTATGATCAGATGGATTGTCCGGTATATTTCTCGACAGAACAGATAAAAAATTTGCCGGATAAGTACTCCCTTTTTCTTTTTGAAACCCTGGAATCCGGGTTGAAACCAGTGAAAATCCAGTTTGATATGAAAGATACCGGTTTCTGGTTTGTTATGGATGGTACGACCCTGAAGAATACAAAAAGGTTTTTTGTATTAAAAGCAGGTGATACAAAACCTGTGGAATCTGAAACCCCTATGCAGGTTCGCAAGTCTGAAGAAGCCATTACCTTATTAAAAAACAATCAGAAAATCCTGAAATATCAGCTTAAAACAATGATACCTCCAAAGGGGATAGATCCTGCTTATCAAAAGTCAGGTTTTATACATCCCTTATGGTCGCCTGGAGGTGAGGTGCTTACCCGTGTTCAGCCACCGGACCATTATCATCATTATGGCATCTGGGGACCGTGGACAAAAACACATATTGAAGGCAGGGAAGTTGATTTCTGGAATCTGGCAAAGGGGGAAGGAACGGTAAGATATGCAGGGCTGTCAGAAATATCGGAGGGCCCGGTTTTTTGTGGTTTTAAAGTGAATCAGGAACATGTAGATTTTAAAAAAGGAGTGCCGGGCGGAAAAGAGCAGGTGGCAATTAACGAGGAATTATCTGTACGTGCATGGAATTTGAGAGAAAATGCCTGGTTGATTGATTATACGAGTGTTCAAAACAGTCCGCTGAAAAACGGAATATTGCTGGATGCCTATCGTTACGGTGGGGGAATAGGGTTCCGTGCAACAGAAAAATGGAAGAAAGATAATTGTACAGTATTTACATCTGTAGGAAAAACCCGTAAAAATGCTGATGGTACCACAGCGCGGTGGTGCAGGGTGGAAGGAGAATCAGGTACCGGAAGAAGCGGCATCCTTTTTATGGATTTTCCTGAGAACAAGGCCTTCCCCGAGCCCATGCGGGTGTGGCCATTGAATGCCAATAATGGTCGGGGGGATTTATTTTTTGAGTTTTGCCCGATTCGTCATGAGCCCTGGAAAATGAAGAAGGGGAAAAACTATCACCTGAAATACAGGTTGTTTATTTTTGATAGTAGATTGAGTGCGGAGGATGCAGAAATCTTATGGCAGAGTTTTGCACATCCACCTAAAGTGATTTTAGAATCTGGAAACT
Source organism: Bacteroidales bacterium (assembly GCA_024763075.1). GTDB lineage: Bacteria > Bacteroidota > Bacteroidia > Bacteroidales > VadinHA17 > JANTGF01. The sequence continues at coordinate 98,633 of JANTGF010000003.1, forward strand.
AAAATATTTTGGAGGGATTTTTGATTTATTTGTAAAAATCATGTCAATAACAACTAATATTTAAATTTATGAAAAAATTAATTATTGTATTATTTGTAATGTTTTCCGGCTTGCTTATCCAGTTTACCTGTACCGGAAATGACAAAACCCTGAAGCAGGTTAAGGGAAAGAAAGTGCTGATCTTTACAAAAAACGGGGAAGGCTATGTGCATGATAATATTGCTGCCAGTGTGAAGGCCCTGAATGAAATTTGTCAGGAGATGGACATTTCAACCGATGTTACTGATGATCCGGCGAAATTTACCGATAGTAATCTTAAGAAATACGATGCCCTTATTTTTACAAATACCAATAATAAAGTGTTTGATACAAATGAGCAAAAAAAAGCTTTGCAAAACTTTATCCGGAGTGGTGGAGGCTTTGTGGCTATCCATTCTGCGAATGCTACGGAGCGTGACTGGCCCTGGATGTGGTCAATGGTAGGGGGGAAATTTATTCGCCATGCCCCGCATCAGCAGTTTGATGTGCTGGTGACAGACGCAAATCATCCTTCCACATATTTTTTGCCAATGCGATGGAAAGTAGATGATGAATGTTACTATTCGAATCAGCTGAATCCTGACATCCATGTTCTTCTTTCTGCTGACCTGACAACTGTTGAAGATAAAAACATGGCAGAATACCCGGGTGAAACATTCGGCAAATTGTTTCCTTTGTGCTGGTGCCATGAATTTGACGGAGGAAGAGAATGGTACACGGCTTTAGGACATGATATAGAAACATATAGTGATCCGACCTTCAGGAAACATCTCGAAGGTGGAATTCTGTGGGTGTTGGGAGTAGATAAAATTAAAAATTAATTAAATAAATATTTAAATGGAAAGAAGAAAATTTGTAAAGAAAACGATGGCTGGCGCGGCAGGGTCACTGATTATACCAACCATTGTTCCTTCAACAGTTTTTGGGAAAAGCGCTCCCAGCAATAAGATTAACGTGGGACAGATTGGTTGCGGCCGTATCGCAAGAAGCTGGGATATGCCGGGTGTAATGAAATTTGACTCAGCCAGAATGGTAGCTGTAAGCGACCTGGATGCTAACCGGATGGAAGACGGGATAAAGCTGGTTCAGGGTTATTACAGTAAAAAGAAGAAAAGTAAAAATTATCTTGATGTAAAAATGTATGATGACTACAAGGAAATGCTTTTAAATAAGGACATTGATGCGGTAGTCATTAGTACCCCCGATCACTGGCATGCCCAACCGGCAATTGAGGCTGCTCTGGCAGGAAAAGATATTTATCTTGAGAAGCCAACTGCACTGACTGTTGCAGAAGGCAGGATGTTGAGTGATGTGGTTACAAATAAAGGAGTAATTTTGCAAATGGGGACCCAGCAGCGTTCCATGCCGCAATTCCGTATTGCAGCAGAACTGGTAAGGAATGGGCGGATTGGGGAATTGCAAACGGTAAAAATCGGTCTTCCCGGTGATCCGTCCGGGCCGGAAGCTGAAGAAATGCCTGTTCCGAAAAACCTGAATTATGATATGTGGCTGGGCTCCACGCCGGAAGTTTATTATACTGAAATCCGGGTACATCCGCAAAAAGGATACAGCCGGCCGGGATGGCTACGATGTGAACAGTTCGGTGCGGGTATGATCACCGGCTGGGGGCAACATCATTTTGACTCGGCAGCCTGGGGGATGAATACAGAACTTACAGGCCCTGTTTCTGTGGAAGCGGTAGCACAATTTCCAAAAGCAGGCCTGTGGAATGTACATATGGATTTTATGGTGAAGGCCGAATATGAAAATGGAATAAGTATGTACACCAGTAATGGTTACACAAACGGGATCAGATATGAAGGTACGGATGGATGGATCTTTGTTTCAAGAGGAAGTTATTCAGCAACAGCCAGCGATCCTGTAGATCAGGAGAAAAGCCGGAAAGCGCTGGATGCCAGTGATCCGAAGATTTTGACATCTGAAATTAAAGAGAACGAAATCCATCTGTACAAAAGTGATGATCACCATGGGAACTGGCTGGATTGTATTCAAACGAGGAAACAACCCATTTCAACTGTTGAAGTTGGTCAGCGTTCCTGTTCGGTATGTCTGATTAGTCATATTGCCATGAAGATACCGGGAAAACTAAACTGGGATGCCCGGAATGAGCAATTTACTAATAGTGAAGAGGCAAATGCACATCTTTCCCGGAGCCAGAGAGCACCTTATGGCACGACTTATATTAAGGTTTAAGTGTTATAAATAATAAACTAAGCAAATGAAACGAACATGAACTTTTTTAATCAAAATTTCACACACGAAAATGATTAAAACAAGTTCATGGGAGAACGGAGTGGTTACATCTGTTCTTAAATTTTTAGTTAATTTGTAACCAAGTAATTAAAAATTTTA